>NZ_JBIWPA010000012.1:170026-218729 GCF_044768035.1 Kitasatospora sp. NPDC101176 | reverse complement strand
ACCCCGTACCCCAGCGCCGACAACCGCTCCGCCACCCGCCGACCCGTCTTACCCGTACCACCCACCACCAGCACCACACCGGCATCGACCGGAAGATCAAGAGCACCGTCGTACGTCATCACGACCACCTCATTCGGAGAAAAGAAGGAGAACGAACGGAACCGACCGCCGGAGGCACCGGGCGTCCGGCCGGTCCGACGCGGATCCGCGGGGCTCGTCCGAGCCCTGAGCCCTGCGGCCCCTCGTCCTGGCACCATTCAAGTCCGCCCCGAGCCCGCGAACCATAGCCGCCGCACTCAGGTCCATGTGCGAGCGTCTACGCCGCCCACCAGCGGCGTCCGCCCGGTCACGGCCCGTCCGCGCCGTCCGCGGCCGGGGCCCCACCGGAACCCACCACAACACATCCCGCCCCGGCCGCACAGATCCCTCTACCAGCCCTTGACCTGGCCTTGACCGTCTCCGAATTCCCCGGAAAGGCCTTGCCAGCAATTCCGGGACATCCGCGGATCAGGCCGTGAATTCCCGCCGGGCCCGTGGCCGACCGGCCGTGGGCGGCGCACCGGAAGCGGTGCGGCCCGCCCGGACACCGCACCGGTAGTCTCGCGGCTGCTGCCGATCCATGGGAAGGCCTCGTTCACGGCCCGGTCGCTGCTTGCGCTCGGCCGCGGTCCCGGTGGTGTTCCCGACGATCGCGGGCGAGCCCGCCCGAGGAGCCGGCGGCCGCCGGGCCGACCTGCGGGGGCGGCGGCCCGCGGTTACCGTGAGGGCATGATCAACGGCGCCCACGTCATCCTGTACAGCCGGGACGCGGAGGCCGACCGCGCGTTCCTCCGCGACGTCCTGCGCTTCCCGCACGTGGACGCGGGCGGCGGCTGGCTGGTCTTCCGGCTGCCGCCCGCGGAGCTCGCGGTCCACCCCGCCGAGGCTTCCGACCGGGAGCTCTACCTGATGTGCGACGACGTCCACACGACGGTCCGCGAACTCACCGCGCTCGGCGTCGAGTTCACCGAGCCGGTGAGCTCCGCCGGGTGGGGCCTGCGGACGGCGCTACGACTGCCGGGCGGGGGCGTGGTCGGCCTCTACCAGCCGCGCCACGAGGTGGCCCACGGCGGCTGAGCCCGAGCGCCCCCAGGCCGGAGCGCCGCCCGGCCGGGCAACCGATCCGCCACCACGGCGGGCGGAGGCCGGCTCAGCCGCAGGTGCCGTCCGCACAGAGCCGCCACGCCACCCAGGACCCGAACCGGTCCGCCTCGCTGGTCCGCCAGTACCGGTCCGCGTTCCATTCCCGGGCCGTGACCTGCAACCGGCCGTCGGCCAGCTGCACCACCGAACTCGGCGCGCTCAGCCCCCGACCGGGCTCCGGCAGTCCGGGCAGCGGCCGGACCGGCCCCCAGGCGTCCCCGCTGCCGTCCCGCTGACTGCGCACCTCCATCGCCCCGGAGGACCCGTTGCCCGCGGCGAAGGCGTGGAGCCGCCCGTCGCGCTCCTTGAACAGGGTGATCCCCCCGTGGTACGGCGGCGGCGCCAGCTCGAAGCCCTCGGCCGCGCTCCAGCGTCCGTCCGGGGTGGCCAGCACGGTGCGGCAGATGCTGCCGTACGAGGCGATGAACACCTCCAGCCCGCCGCGGCCGTTCTCCACCGCGCTGACCTGGTACAGCTTCGGCCCGACCGGGGTCGCGCTGACCCGCTCCCACGCGCCGTACTCGCCGCCCGGCTCCTCCTGGGACCGGTGCCAGACGAAGCGCGGGCCGGGCGTCGCGGAGTCGTCGTAGAACTGCTGGAACTGCTCCGTCCGGCCGTCCGCCCGACGCGCCTCCACCAGGCTGTCCGCGACCGGACTGGCCGCCCGGCCCGGCCCCGGCGCGGCCCCGCACGCGGCGGTGACACCCGCGGCCGGGATCGTGGTGGCCGCCGCCGCGGCCACCACGACGACTGCGGCGGTCAGCACACCCGACAACACGGTTCGCGGAAGGTTCCTGCACACGGTCGGCACACCTCCATGCTGGCATCGGAACGACACGGCTGCGCACGGGAACGGCCCGTTCCGGCCCGCCCCCCGTACGCAGCCGGGACATTCTCGCCCGCCCGCCGCCGGGCGGACAGGGTGCCCACGGACCGTCCCGACGCGATCCGGCCGAACCCGGCGCCCGCGCACGACCCCGGCACCGCCGTGGCACCGGGCGCACCGTCCGGGCCGGGGAGCGCCCCCTCACCCCGCGGAGGCGCGCGGCGGGGCGCGGGACGCCCGGGCGGGGCGCGGGACGCCCGGGCGGGGCGCGGGACGCCCGGGCGGGGCGCGGGACGCCCGGGCGGGGCGCGGGACGCCGGGGCGGGGCCGGGCCCCGGGAAAACTCTTCGGAGAAATCTCCGTCGCCCGTGTCGAGAACCCGTGCCCGGCTCCGTCCCAGGGCCGAACGCGACGAGAATGGTCGCACCCGCTCCGAGGAGAAGACGATGGCCAAGTACCTGCTGCTGAAGCACTACCGCGGCGCCCCGGCCCCCGTGAACAACGTGCCGATGGACCAGTGGACGCCGGAGGAGATCTCGGCCCACATCCAGTACATGAACGACTTCGCGGCCCGGCTCGAGAAGAGCGGCGAGTTCGTCGACGGCCAGGCGCTCGCGCCCGAGGGCTCCTGGGTCCGGTACGACGGTGAGGGGCGCCCGCCGGTGACCGACGGCCCGTTCGCCGAGACCAAGGACCTCATCGCCGGCTGGATGGTGATCGACGTCGACAGCCACGAGCGCGCCGTCGAGCTGGCCGGCGAGCTGTCGGCCGCCCCCGGCGCGGGCGGTCGGCCGATCCACGAGTGGCTGGAGCTGCGCCCCTTCCTGGCCGCCCCGCCCACCATCACGGAGTGACCCACCCCGTGGACGAAGCCCTGCTGAGGAGCCTCACGCCGGGCGTGCTCGGTGTCCTCGTCCGCCGCGGCGCAGACTTCGCGGCGGCCGAGGACGCCGTCCAGGAGGCGCTGGTCGAGGCGGTACGGGTCTGGCCGGCCGACCAGCCGCGCGACCCGAAGGGCTGGCTGGTCACCGTGGCGTGGCGGAAGTTCCTCGACGCCGCCCGCGCGGACTCCGCCCGCCGCCGGCGCGAGGACCGCCTCGTCGAGGAGCCGCCGCCCGGGCCCGCCCCGGCCGTGGACGACACGCTGCGCCTCTACTTCCTGTGCGCCCACCCCTCGCTGACCCCGGGCTCCGCCGTCGCGCTCACCCTGCGCGCGGTGGGCGGCCTGACCACCCGCCAGATCGCCCGGGCCTACCTGGTGCCCGAGGCGACGATGGCGCAGCGGATCAGCCGGGCCAAGCGCACCG
Organism: Kitasatospora sp. NPDC101176; assembly: GCF_044768035.1. Classification (NCBI taxonomy): domain Bacteria; kingdom Bacillati; phylum Actinomycetota; class Actinomycetes; order Kitasatosporales; family Streptomycetaceae; genus Kitasatospora; species Kitasatospora sp. NPDC101176. The sequence continues at coordinate 215,414 of NZ_JBIWPA010000012.1, read as the reverse complement.
TCTCCGGCGTGCGGCTCGACCGCGACGGGGACGTCGCGACCGTGCTGCGGGTGCTCTACCTGGTCTTCAACGAGGGCTACGGCGGCGACGTGGACCTCGCCGCCGAGGCGATCCGGCTGACCAGGCAGCTCGCGGCCGTGATCGACCACCCCGAGGTGACGGGCCTGCTCGCGCTGATGCTGCTTCACCACGCCCGGCGGGCGGCCCGGACCGCGCCGGACGGCAGCCTGGTGCCGCTGGCGGAGCAGGACCGCTCCCGCTGGGACACCCGGGCGATCGCCGAGGGCGTCGGGATCCTCCAGGCGGCCCTGGCCCGCGACCGGCTGGGCGAGTTCCAGGCCCAGGCCGCCATCGCGGCCCTGCACGCCGACGCCCGGAGCACCGGGGAGACCGACTGGGTGCAGATCGTCGAGTGGTACGACGAGTTGGTCCGTCTGAACGGCAGTCCGGTGGTGCGGCTCAACCGCGCGGTCGCGGTCGGGGAGGCGGACGGGCCGCGCGCCGGGCTGGCGGCGCTCGCCGGACTGGACGACTCGCTGCCCCGCCACACCGCGGTGGCGGCGTACCTGCACGAGCGCGACGGCGACCTCGCCACGGCCGCGCGGCTGTACGCCGAGGCGGCCCACCGCGCGCCCGACCTGGCCGAGCGCGACCACCTGACGCGTCAGGCCGCCCGGCTCAACACCCGCCTGCGCGGCTGACGGCCCGGCTGCGGCCCGGGATGCCAGCCCCGGGGCGGTGCGGTTGGCGGAAGGTCCGTGGCGGGGGCCGCCGGGGTGTCCGGGGTCGAGCGGTTCCCCCAATTGGCCGGCCTGCGGGGCGCCCCTAGGGTCTGTCTTCAAACCCCCGTCCGCCCGGAGGGCGGGCGGGGCGGCGTTGGGGTGCGTGCATCGCAAGGCGGAGGAGGGAGCCACTGCGGAGCATTGGCGACCGACGACAACGCGGCGAGGTGCGTGCCCCGGCGTCGTCCCGCAGACGCGGGTTTGAAGACAGGTCCTAGGGTCGTCGGAGCCGGCGCCGCCGTCGGCGGGGGCGGGCGAGGGGAGAGCGCGGGTGGCTGCCGGAGGAGCGGTGCGGGGCGGGGTGGTGCCGGTGCTGGCCGCGGCGTGCCTGTGGGGCACGGTCGGTCCGGCGCAGCTGTTGGCGGAGGCCGCGGTGGATCCGGTGGCGCTGGGGGCCTGCCGGATGCTGCTGGGGGGTGCGGTGCTGTGCGCGGTGGCGGTGCGCCCGGCCGGGCTGCGGACGCTGTGGCGCCGGGGCGCGCGTGCCTGGGTGCTGTTGAGCGTCGCGGTCACGGCCGTGTTCCAGGCCGCCTTCCTGCCCGCGGTGGACCGGACGGGGGCCGCGGTCGCCACCGCGGTGGCCTTCGGCAGCGTTCCGGCGGTGGCGGGGCCGTGCGCCCGGTTGGTCCAGGGCGATCGGCTGGGCGGGCCGTGGTGGGCCGGCACGGGCTTCGCCGTCGCCGGGATCGGCCTCCTGCTGCTGCCCGGCAGCTCCGGCCGGACGGACCTGGTGGGCGTGCTGCTGGCCGCGGTGGCGGGGGCCTCGTTCGGGGTGTACATCGTGGCGGGCAAGCGCCTCGCGGCGGCGGGCGCGGACGCGGGCGCCGCCGCGCCGGTGAGCGTGCTGGGGGCGGGCCTGCTGGTGGCGCCGTGGATCGCGGTGGCCCCGGCCGGGCTGGGCTCGGTGCGCGCGCTGGTGCTGATCGGCTGGCTGGCGCTGGCGACGACGGCCGTCGGGTACCTGCTGTTCACCCAGGGGGCGCAGCGGATCAGCGCGGCGACCACCGGGACGCTGAGCCTGGCGGAGCCGCTGGTGGCGGCGCTGCTGGGGGTGCTGCTGCTGGGTGAGCGGCTCGGCGGCTGGGCGGCGCTCGGGACGGCGCTGCTGCTGGGCGGTCTGGTGGTGGTGTCGGTCCCGGTGCGGGGCCGGGCACGGGTGGCCGCCGGGGCCGCCGGAGCGGTGGTCGGCCAGGAGCCGGGAGGGGACGCCACCGCCCGGGCCGCCGCGGCGGGGGTCGCGACGGCCCGGGCGCCCGGGGAGGGGGGTCAGCGGTCCCGGTAGGCCGCCATGGCGGCGTCGACCCGCGGCGAGAAGAACAGCGGGCCGACGGCGTCCGCCCAGGCCATGCCCTCGGGGGTCAGCCGCAGGGTGTCGCCGCCGGTCAGCCAGCCGCGCTCGGCGAGGATCGCGAACTGCGCCGGGAAGTGCGCGGCGGGCGTGTCGCCGAACCGGCCGCGGTACTGCTCGACGACGGTGCCGCCGCTCTCCAGCAGGGTCTGCAGCAGGTACATCCGGCGGCGCTCGTCGTCGTCCATGGTGAACGCCCACTGGGCGCGCCGGAAGTCCTCGGTGGGGGTGGCGATGTAGTCGTCGATGATCCGGCGGACCTCGGGGACGGCGACCGCGTAGTCCGTGGTGTAGTGCAGTCCGGTGGTGAACGAGCGGGCGCCGACGCCCAGGCCGACCATCCCGGCCTGCTGGTTGTACTCGCTGATGCCCGCGTCGTCGGCCTGGTCGACGGCGGCGGTGCCGGCCCGCTGGAAGACCCGCATCGAGGTCTGCCGGTAACCGGCGGCGAGCAGGTGGTCGCGGCCGAACCGGTAGAGCCGCAGCCGCTGTTCGTCCCAGCTCTCGCCGGTGTCCTCGTGCCGGCCGTCGAGCCCGGTGAGCGGGCGGACGTACAGCGGGTAGAGGTAGACCTCCTCGGGTTCCCAGCTCAGCGCCGCGTCCAGGGAGGTCCGGAAGGTCTCCTCGGTCTGGCCCTGGATCCCGTAGATGAGGTCGATGTTGAGGATCGGGAAGGCGGCGGCCTTCAACCGGGTGAGGGCGGCGTCGACCTCGGAGCGCTTCTGCGGCCGGACGGCCGCACGGGCCTCCTCCTCGAGGAAGGTCTGCACGCCGATGCTGACCCGGGTGGCGCCGCGTTCGGCGAGGACGGCGATCCGGTCCGGCGTGGCGGTGGCCGGGGAGGTCTCCACCGACCAGGGGACGGCCCGGAGGTCGGCGCCCATGACGTTCTCGCAGAGGTCGGCGAGGCGGGTCAGTCCGGCGGCCGTGAGGTAGGTGGGCGTGCCGCCGCCGAACGCGGCGAGGGTGAACCGGATGTCGCGGCCCTGGGCCTCGAGGGCCTCGCGGGTGGCCCGGGCCTGCCGTTCGAGGGTGTCCAGCCAGGCGGTGGTGATCTGTTCGGGGGCGCCGGTGCGGGTGAACAGGTTGCAGAAGCCGCAGCGCATCTCGCAGAACGGCACGTGGACGTAGAGCGAGAGGGCGTCCAGCCGCTCTCCGGCCCAGATGTCGGTGAGCGCCGGCCCGTCGGCCAGGGCGCGGTAGGACTTCTGGTGCGGGTAGGCGTAGACGTACTGCCGGTAGGGGGTGCCGAGGGCCTCGGCGGGGGTGTCGGCGGAGGTGTCGGCGGGGGGACGCGGGGTGAGCTGGAGCAGGGGGGAGGTGCTCATCGGGGTGGTGACTCCCGTTCGGCTAGGTCAAGGTCCGGTCAAGCCCGGGACATGACGCTAGGCGGACCGGAATCCCGCGGTCACGGGTCGGATTCTCCGAGTGACGAAAGCGGCGCGGCCGGGGAGTTGAGAGGTTCGCACGCTGGAGAAATATGCCGACCGGTCAATTGCTCGTGAAGGTCTGGTGCTTGACCCGGGAGGGCGGTAACCCTGGTCGGCATGAAGAGACTTCTGATCGCCGCGGGCGGGGGCGGGGACGTCATCGCCGCCGTCATGCTGCACGCGGCGCTGTACGGCCCGGCCGCGCCCGCGCTCGTCCTGACGTACGCCTGGGAACGCCTGGTCGTCGATCCGTTGCCCGGCCCGCGCGGCCGCGCGGACTTCACCGGCCTGGACAGCCCGGCGCCCCGCCTCGACCTGGTCACCGCCCGGACGGCGCCGATCCCCCCGGCCGGCTCCTCACTGCCCCGGCTGGCCGCCGAACTTCCGCTGCCGCTCGGCCTGCTGGACCCGTACGGCGGCGCGGCCGGGCTGGCCCGCACCGTCGCGGCGGCGGCCCGGCACTGCGGCGCGACGCACGTCGACGTGGTCGACGTCGGCGGCGACATCCTGTCCGACGGCACCGAGCCGACGCTGCGCAGCCCGCTCGGCGACGCCCTCGTCCTCGCCGCCTGCGTCCGCACCCGGCTGCCGACCCGGGTCTGGGTCACCGGCCCCGCCCTGGACCGGGAGGTCCCGGCGCGGGAGCTCTTCGCTCGGCTGCCGCCGGCCGGCTTCGCCCTGGGCGCCGCGCACGTCGAACCGGTCCGCCGGGTCTTCGGCTGGCACCCTTCGGAGGCCAGCGCCATGCTGGCCGCCGCCGCCCGGGGCGTGCGCGGCCGCTGCGGCATCCGCGACGTCCCCGAGCCGCTGCGCCTGGACGACCGCAGTGCCGGCGTGCACCGGCTCTCCCTCGCCCGCGCGGTCGCCCTGAACCCGCTGGCGCGCCGCCTCGCGGACAGCGCCGGTCTGGACGACGCGGAGCAGGCGAGCCTGGAGGTGTGCGGGTTCTCCGAGGTCGCCCGCGAGCGCGCCCGGGCGGCCGCCGGACCGCCGCCGCCCGCCGTTGCCGTCTCCCCCGACGGTGCCGACCTGCCCGCCCGCCTCGCCGACTGGCGGGCCGCCCTGCGCCGCGAGGGCGTCACCCTGGCCACCCGCCGCCGGGCCGTCGAGGACCTCACCCTCGGCCCGGCCGACCTGCGCCGGATCGCGCCCTCCGCCGGAAGCGCCTTCCCACTCCTGACGGTGTGACGGATCCTCCGCCCCCGCGGGCGGCCGCCCGGTCAGCCCGCGGCGGCGGGCTGTTCGGCGTCGCCGAAGCGCGCCAGGGTCAGCGCGCCGATCACCGCGGCCGCGAAGCCGAGGACGGCCAACGGGGTCAGGTCGTGCCGGGTGTGGTCACCCAGCACGAGCACCCCGACCGCGGCGGGGCCCAGCGTCTCGCCGAGCACCATCGCGGCCGTCGCCGCCGTCACCGAGCCGTGCTGCATCGCCCAGGTCAGCGCGGCGAAGCCGCCGAGGCCGGCGACCGCGATGGCGTACGCCGAGGGCTCGGTCAGCAGGTCCGGGAGCCTCGGGTCGGGCAGCACCCGTGCGGCGACGCCGACCACCCCGAACTGCAGGCCCGCGACCAGGCCGAGCAGCGGGGTGCGGCGGGCGCCGCCGAAGCGGACCACCAGCCGGCCGGCCCCGAGCAACAGGACCGCGACGAGCAGCACGCCCAGCCGCAGCGCCTCGTCGCCCTTGCCCTGGCCGTCCCGCCCGGCGGTGAGCGCGAGCACGCAGAGCCCGGCGCAGACGGCGGCCACGCCCAGCCACTCGCTGCGCCGCAGGCGCACGCCCAGCACCCGGGAGGCGCCGACGGCGGTCACCGCGAGCGCCGAGGCCAGTGCGGCCTCGACGACGTAGAGCGGCAGCCGCCCCAGGGCGACGAGTTCGGCGGCGAATCCGAGCATGTCCATCCCGACCCCGGCCAGGAAGGGCCACTGCCGGAGCGCCCCGGCGAGGGCGGCGGTCTCGCCCGTCTGCGGGGAGGTGGCCGCCCTGCGGGCGCCGACCGCCTGCAGCACGGTGGCCGTGCCGGTGAGCAGTGCGGCCAGGAGGGCGGACAGCAGGCCGATGAGCATGGGCCGACGCTACGGTGCGGGGCGGCGGCGGGGGTGGCTGACGCGCCGTCGGACCCCGGCGGTCGGCGGGGGCCGAAGGGCGGGGGTCCGACGGCGGGGGCCGGACGGCGGGTGTGATTCCGGCCTGGTGACTCATTGTCATGCTCAGATTTAAGGATCAGGTTACTTCTGGGTAATCTCAGGTCGTCCCACGGGTGAACACCCGTCACCTCCTGCAAGGAACCACACGTGCACCTCCCCTGGTCCGGCCGGTCCGGCCGTCTGCTGCGCTCCGCCCTGGCCGCCGCCGCAGCCACCACCCTGCTCTCCCTCGCGACGCCGCCGCCCGCCCACGCCGACGCCGCGACCGGCCCGGCCGCCCCCGGTGCGACACCCCACCTCGACGCCGTCGAGCAGGCCCTGCGCGAGGTCGCGCCCGGCCTGGAGGGCACCGTCTGGCAGCGCACCGAGGGCAACAGCCTCGACGCCACCGCGGACGACCCGGCCGGCTGGCTGCTGCAGACCCCCGGCTGCTGGGGCGACAGCACCTGCACGGACCGCCCCGGCACCCGCGCCCTGCTCGACCGGATGCGCGCGAACGTCGCCTCGGCCACCCGGACGGTGGACGTCTCCACCCTCGCGCCGTTCCCGAACGGCGGCTTCCAGGACGCCCTGGTCGAGGGCCTCAAGACCTCGGTGGCGGCCGGCCACCGCCTCCAGGTGCGGATCCTGGTCGGCGCCGCCCCGCTCTACAACGCCAACGTCCTGCCGTCCCGCTACCGCGACGAACTGGTCGCCAAGCTCGGCCCGGCGGCCCGGTCGGTGACCCTCACCGTCGCCTCGATGACCACCTCGCGCACCGCCTTCTCCTGGAACCACTCCAAGCTCCTGGTCGTCGACGGCCGCAGCGTGATCGCCGGCGGCATCAACGGCTGGAAGGACGACTACCTCGACACCGCGCACCCCGTCTCGGACGTCGACCTCGCCCTCACCGGCCCCGCCGCCGGCTCCGCGGCCCGCTACCTGGACACCCTCTGGGAGTGGACCTGCGGACGCACCGGCGTCTTCGACAACGCCTGGTTCGCCTCCACCGACGGCGCCGCCTGCCGGCCGTCGATGGAGCGCGAGCTCAACCCGGACGCACCCGCCACCGGCAACGTCCCCGTCCTCGCCGTCGGCGGCCTCGGCGTCGGCATCCGCGCCGCCGACCCCTCCTCCGACTACCGCCCGGGCCCGGTCACCGGCGCGTCCGACGCCAAGTGCAGCCCGCTCACCCTGCACGACAACACCAACGCCGACCGCGACTACGAGACGGTCAACCCCGAGGAGAACGCGCTGCGCGCCCTCGTGGCCGGGGCCACCAGCCACATCGAGATCTCCCAGCAGGACATGAACGGCACCTGCCCGCCGCTCCCCCGCTACGACTCCCGGCTCTACGAGACGCTGGCCGCCAAGCTCGCCGCCGGGGTCAAGGTCCGCATCGTGGTGAGCGACCCCGCCAACCGCGGCACCGTCGGCAGCGGCGGCTACTCGCAGATCAAGTCCCTCAACGAGATCAGCGACGTCCTCAAGGCCCGGCTGACCGCCCTCACCGGGGACCGGACCAAGGCCGGCGCCGCGCTCTGCAGCAACCTCCAGCTCGCCACCTTCCGCGCCGCCCCCTCCGCCACCTGGGCCGACGGCCACCCGTACGCGCTGCACCACAAGCTGGTGGCGGTCGACGGATCCGCCTTCTACATCGGGTCCAAGAACCTCTACCCGGCCTGGCTGCAGGACTTCGGGTACGTCGTCGAGGACGGCACGGCGGCCGCGCAGCTCGACCGCGACCTGCTGACCCCCGAGTGGCGCTACTCCCAGGCCACCGCCACCGTCGACTGGGCCACCGGCCGCTGCCAGGCCTGAGCACCCGTCGGACGGCCCGCGCCGGAGGGGCAGCCCCCGCACGCCACCCGCGTGCGCGGGCGGCCCCTCCGCCGCGACCGGGAGCCGCGCCCGGAGCGGGCCGGACCGGGCGGGCCGTCAAGAGGCCGTCAGCGGGCCGTCAGCGGGCCGCGAAGCGTTCGATGGCCTCGAAGACGTGACGGACCTTGGTCTCGCTGTCGAGGTGCCCGGCGTCCTCGGCGACCAGCAGTTCGGCGTCCGGCCAGGCCCTGACCAGCTCCCAGACGGCCTGGAGCGGTCCGTTCATGTCCATCCGGCCGTGCACCAGCACGCCGGGGATCCCGGCCAGCCGATGGGCGCCGCGCACCAGCGCGTCGTCCTCCAGGAACAGGCCGTGGGAGAAGTAGTGCGCGCAGGTCCGCACGAGGGCCATCCGCTCGGCCCGCGGCAGACCGGTGAACGGGCCGCGCCGCCCGGGCAGTTCGTGCGAGAGCAGCGCGTCCTCCCAGGCGGACCAGTCCAGCGCCGCCCGCTCCCGCACCTCCGGGTCCGGGTCCTCCAGACGCCGGGCGTAGGCGCCGAGCAGGTCGCCGTCGCGCGGGGTGCCCGGCACCCCGGCGAGGAACCGCTCCCAGGCCTCGGGGTAGAACCGCCCGGCTCCCCGGTACAGCCAGTCGATGTCGCTGCGCCGACCGCCGAAGACGGCCGCCAGGATGATCTCGGACACCCGCTCGGGGTACTGCTGGGCGTAGGCCAGGCTGAGGGCGGAGCCCCAGGAGTAGCCGTACAGCAGCCAGCGCTCGATGCCCAGGTGCTCCCGGAGCCGTTCCATGTCGGCGATCAGGTGGTGGGTGGTGTTGTGCCGCATGTCGGTGGCCGGGTCGGCAGCGTTCGGGGTGCTGCGGCCGCAGCCGCGCTGGTCGAACAGCACCAGTCGGTAGCCGGCCCGGTCGAACCGCCCGTAGCCGCCGCGGTGGAAGCCCCCGCCGGGGCCGCCGTGCACCACGACGGCGGGTTTGCCGCCGGGGGTGCCGCGGACCTGCCAGTAGACCTGGTTGCCGTCGCCGACGTCGAGCATGCCCTCGTCGTAGGGCTCGGGCACCATCCGCGGCTGGGTCACGTGCGCTCCTTCTCCGGGTCGACGGGCCCGGCGGTGGCGAGGCCGGGCGGTCGTCCGCCCGGAGCCCGGGCCGACGACCGCAGCAATCTACCGACCGTCCGATCGGCGCGCGGGCGGATTTCCCCACGGGCTCCGGGCGGTGGGGACGACGGGCCCGCCCGCCGTGCCATCCCACCGGGCGCCGCCCGGTGGCCGAGCCACCGCAGCGGGGGTTGCATGGGGTGACGAGCCCCAGCGAATCCCGGAGGCAGCCGTGTACGAGATGTGGGCCGAGCACGACCCGGCGATCTTCCCCCCGACCGTGGTGTGGCACGTCGTCACGAAGGACGACGCGACGACCTCGCTGTGCGGCCGGTTCCTGGAACCCGCCCAGCGCGTGGCACCCCCGGCGGACAGCGCCGAGCCGCTGACGCCGGACCGCTACTGCGACCCGTGCCTGGTCACCGTCCGTGAGGCGATGGCGGCCGACGCCCACTGACGCCGGCACCCGCGGCGGGCACTCAGCGCAGCGGCACCGCCAGGAGGCAGCTGTGCCGGCCGGTGCCGGTGGGCGCGGCGAGGACGGTGGCCACCTCGCCGGCGATCTCCACCCGTAGGTCACCGTCCGCGTTCTCCCAGACCGGACGCCCACCGGGCCCCACCGCGCCGGTGGACTGCACCACGACGACGGTGGGCGGGGCGTGCCCGCCGACCGGACCGGGCAGGGTCACCGCGTAGCGGTGCGTGAGGCTCCGCATGATCGGCCTCCTCGTTCGTCTTCCCGCCCTGTGCTGCCGATTGTCCTCCCCAGCGGGCCGGATGTACACGAATGGTGCCGGGCGGCCCGTGCCCGCGCCGTCCGGCGGGCCCGACACCCCCGCGACCGGCGGTCCGGTCGCCGGTCGCTCACCGCACGTGCCGCTCAAGGCCCAGGTGTGGCCACGCCGGCAGGGGGCAGACGCGTGGCGTCGTGACCCGGCTGGTGAAGGAGGCACACCCGATGGCCGATCCCGCGAAGTCCTCGACACGACGGTCGGAGGCGGCCCGCGGCAGCCGGTCCACCGTTCCGGGAGACGTCGTCGAGACCGACGTGCCGGCCCGGCTGGACCGGCTGCCGTGGTCCCGCTGGCACTGGCGGATCGTGATCGGCCTGGGCACCGTCTGGATCCTGGACGGTCTCGAGGTCACGATCGTCGGCAACATGGCGGCCAGGCTCGCGCAGCACGGCAGCGGCATCGCCGTCTCCACGGCGCAGGTGACCACGGTCGCGGCCGCGATGTACGTGGCGGGTGCCTGCAGCGGCGCCCTGTTCTTCGGCTGGCTGACCGACCGGCTGGGCCGCAAGAAGCTGTTCATGGTGACGCTCGCCGTCTACCTGGCGGCGACCGCCGTGACGGCGTTCTCCTGGACGGCCTGGTTCTTCTTCCTCTGCCGCTTCTTCACCGGCTTCGGCATCGGCGGCGAGTACGCGGCGATCAACTCGGCGATCGACGAGCTGATCCCGGCCCGGGTGCGCGGCCGGATCGACCTGGTCATCAACGGCAGCTTCTGGATCGGCGCCGCGATCGGCGCCTTCGCCTCCATCGCCCTGCTGAACACCTCGCTGTTCGCGACGGACGTCGGCTGGCGGCTCGCCTTCGGGCTGGGCGTCGTCCTGGGACTGGTGATCCTGCTGGTGCGCCGGCACGTGCCGGAGAGCCCGCGCTGGCTGTTCACCCACGGGCGGGCCCGGGAGGCCGAGGAGGTGGTGGCCGAGGCGGAGGCGACGGTGGAGCGGCAGAGCGGCGAACCGCTGCCGCCCGTGACAGGCAAGCCCATCCGGATCCGCGAGCGCGGTCCGCTCGGCTTCGTCACGATCGCCCGCACCGTGGTGACCCGCTACCCGCGCCGCACCGTGCTCGGCCTCGCCCTGTTCATCGGCCAGGCCTTCCTGTACAACTCGGTGACCTTCGGCTACGCCGTCATCCTCACCACGTACTTCCAGGTGCCGGAGGGCGACACCGGGTACTACTTCGCGGTGATCGCGGTCGGCAACTTCCTCGGTCCGCTGCTGCTCGGCCGTTTCTTCGACTCGGTCGGCCGGGTGCCGATGATCGCCGGCACCTACATCGGTTCGGGCGTGCTGCTGTTCGGCACCGCCGCGCTGTTCCAGAGCGGCTCGCTCTCCGCCGCCGGACTGACGGCCTGCTGGACGGCCGTGCTGTTCCTGGCCTCCGCCGGGGCGAGCTCGGCCTACCTGACGGTCAGCGAGATCTTCCCGCTGGAGACCAGGGCGCTGTGCATCGCCTTCTTCTACGCCGTCGGCACGGCCGTCGGCGGCATCAGCGGGCCGCTGCTCTTCAACGGCCTGGTGAGCAGCGGGGAGGTCTCCCGGACGACGCTCGCGTTCTGCATCGGCGCGGGGCTGATGACGGCCGCGGGGCTGGTGGAGGCGGCGATCGGGGTCCGCGCCGAGCGGCGCAGCCTGGAGGACCTGGCCTCGCCGCTGAGCGCCGTCGAACCGGCGGAGGCCGAGGAGGTGGCGGGCGCATGAGCGACTTCGACGCCTTCGCGGCCTTGCTGGACCACCCGGTCTACGTGGTGACGGCCGCCGGGCGCGAGCCGGCCGGCTGCCTGGTCGGTTTCGCCGGCCAGTGCTCGATCCGGCCCTCGCGGTTCGTGGTGTGGATCTCGCGGGCGAACCACACCCACGCGGCGGCGCTGCGGGCGGACGCCCTCGCCGTCCACCTGCTGCCCCGCGACCACCGGCTGGCCGAGGTGTTCGGCGGTCTGAGCGGCACGGCCAAGTTCCCGCTGGTCGAGTGGTACCACGGCCCGTTCGGCGCGCCGATCCTCGCCGCGGCGCCGGCCTGGTTCGTCGGCCGGGTCCTGGATCTGGCCGAGTGGGGCGACCACACCGGGCTGCTGCTCGCCCCCGTCGCCGTCCACGTGCCGCCCGGCACCGCGCCGCTGCTGTGCTACCGCGACGTCGCGGACGTCGAGCCGGGTCAGCCCGCCTGAGCCGGCCGCGCGGCCGCGTGCCCCGGGGAGGGGGCGGCGGCCGCGCGGGCGGCGGGTCAGCGCAGCATGCCGCGGACCGCCTCCGGGTCGGTGGGCGCGAGCGGGGCGGCTCCGCCGGTCGCGGCGTCCCCGCCGGCGGCGGCGGTGGCGGTCTTGCTGGTGGTGGCCGGCGGCGGGGTCACGTAGACCGGGGCCGGGTCGGCTTCGGGGGCACAGGTCCTGGCGATCCGCCCCTTGCCCTCGGGCAGGCTGCCGTCGCGCAGGTAGGCGGTGAAGGTGTCGTCCAGGCACGGGTTGTCGTGGAAGAGGATCTCGTGGAAGCTGCCCCCGGTCTGGACGACCAGCTTGGAGCCGGGCAGCGCGTCGTGCATGGCGAGGCCGCCCTCGTACGGGGTGGCGGCGTCCTCGGTGGCCTGGAACAGCAGGACCGGGGGCAGGCCCTTGCCGGTGATCTTCGTGCGGCCGGCCGGGTTGCCCTGGTGGGGCCAGAACATGCAGGCAGCGTTGTACCACATGTTGTTATAGGTGTAGAAGGGCGCGACGGCGTCGACCTGGGCCTGGTCCTTCTTCCAGACCTCCCAGTCCCGCGGCCACGCGTTCTCGGTGCACTGGGCGGCGTTGTAGGCGGGGAAGGTGCCGTCGTCGGCGCCGGGGGCCGCGTAGCGGTTGTAGGCGATGTTCAGCGGCCGGGTGTCGTGCTGGGTGACGTAGGCGGAGAGGACGGTGGCCATCCTCGGCCAGCGCAGGAAGTTGTAGCCGCCGCCGTAGAAGGTGTCCTCGAACTCGGCCGGGCCGATCTTCCCCGGGGCCGGGGCGGCGTCGACCGGGTCGGTGCGCAGCGCGGCCTCGACCTGGGCGTAGGCCTTCTCGACGGCGGCGGCGTCGGTGCCCAGGTGGTAGACGGAGTCGGCCTTGGCGGTCCAGGCCGCGAAGGCCTCGAACCGGCGCTGGTGCTCCTTGTCCTGCAGGATGTTGTGGTCGTACCAGGTGATGGTCGGGCCGACGATGCTGTCCAGCACCATGCGTCGCACGTGCGAGGGGAAGAGCTGGCCGTACGTGGAGCCGAGCGAGGTGCCCCAGGATCCGCCGTAGAAGTTGATCTTCGGCACGCCGAGGGCCCGCCGGATGCTGTCCATGTCGCGCGCGTTGTCCACGGTGGTCATGTGCGGCAGCAGCCAGGACCAGTCGGCGGCGCAGTCGGCCGCGTAGCCGGCGGCCTTCTTCAGCCAGGCCTTCGCCGTGCCCTGGCTCACCTGGTAGTCGGGCCGCTCGCCGTCGAAGTAGTGGGCGTCGCAGACCACGTGGGGGTCGCTGCCGTTGGTGCCGCGCGGGTCGAAGCCGATCCAGTCGTAGGTCGAGGCGACGTCCTGCGGGACCTTCCCGGAGATGTAGGCCGGCATCCAGAGTCCGGAGTCTCCGGGGCCGCCGGGGTTGAGCAGGATCGGGCCCTGCTGCTTCTCCTTGGGCGCGGTGGCCGGCAGCCGGTTGAGCTTGATCCTGATCTTCCGGCCGTGCGGGTCGGCGTAGTCCACCGGCACGTCGAGCATCGCGCACTGCAGTGCGGGCGTGGTGGCGTCGTTGCAGGAGCTCCAGGCGAGCTTCCCCTGCCCGCTGTCGACGAGTTCGGCGGTGTCGGGTTCGGCGGCGGAGGCGGACACTCCGCCGAAGGCGGCGACGGCCGCGGCTGCCGCAAGCAGGGCGATGGCTTTCCTCATGGGAAGCATGATGTGATATGTGCAATGGTACAGCTAGGGGGCTGACCGGACTTTACCGAGCTTTGACCGGAGGTCAGTCCGGAGCCCGCCGCGCTGACGCCCCCTCGGACGGGGCACGTCCGGCGGGCGCGCGGGCGGGCCCCGTCCGCCGGCTCAGCCGAAGAAGCCGAGCGCACCCAGGGCGCAGACCCCGCCGGCGCCCATGAAAACCGGGGTGAGGACCTTGATCTCGACCCAGCTGCCGGCCCGGAACCGCATGCCCTTGGGCGGGCCGACCGGGTACCAGCGCTTGCGCCCGATCGGGATGGGCCAGAACACCGGGCAGCCCGAGACGGTCAGCGCGTCACCCAGGCAGTGCACCAGGGCGCCGAGCGCGACCGGCAGACCGATCCACAGGTACTGCTGCCCGGGCTGGTCGAACAGCCACCCGGCACCGTTGCCGGGCTCGTCGAGCACGTCGGCGAGCATCCAGGCGCTGGTCGCGCCGAGCAGCCAGACCAGCACGTCGCTGGAGACCCTGGCGTGGCGCCAGAGCAGCCCCTCGATCGCCAGCACCATGTGCACGAAGAGCACCGCGAGCACGCCCCACCGGCCGCCGAATACGGCCACCGCGGACGCGCCGGCCCCGCAGAGCGCCGCCCACAGCCAGGTGTGGGTCAGTGTGCGGTGCCCGCCCGAGCGGCGCGGATCACCCTTCTTGCGGGTGGCCTTGTAGGCCGCGTACGAGAGCTTGTCGATCACCTCGCACAGCGAGCGCGAGACCGGACCGAAGGCCCGGGATATCGTGGCGGCCTTGTGGTCGAGGTCCGGCGCGAGCGCGGCGCCCGCGCAGATCAGCGCACCGACCAGCAGCACCGGCCAGGGCATCGGCTCCCCCAGCCCCGCGGCGACCGCCCCGGCTCCGAGCCACGCCGCCGCCCCCGACAGTGAATGCGCCGGTCCCATCATGATCTGGCTCCCGCCCTCGTATCCACGCCCCCGACGAGGACCTGACGGTTTCCCAGCATATCCGTACAAGATCATCATTCGTACCGCCGCCCGGTCCCGCCCCGGGCGGGGCCGGGACCAGGGTTCGCCCCTCCCGGGGGCGGCCTCACTCGGGAGCGACGATCTCCGGCGCGAACACCGTGCCCAGCGGCTCCGGCCCCACGTACTGCTGGCAGTTGCAGTCGCGCGCCTCGAACTGCAGCGGACGCCGCTCGGCGTCCCAGGCGGTCGGCGCCTCGACGACCTCGTGGCACCGCCCCTGCTTGTCGTGCTTGGCCAGGTGGTGCGTACAGCCGCAGACCGGCTCCGGCGGCCGGTGCGCGGCCTCCAGTGCGAGCCTGCGCTTGTCCTCCGCCTGCAGCCGTTCCATCGTGCGCTCGTGACGCGTCTTCAGCGCACCCCGCACGTTCTCGACGACCCAGCCTCCGCCGATCATGACGGCCGGGATCACCGCCCACAGCCAACCCATGGTGTCCTCCCCCTCTTCAGTGGTGGCGGACAGCATACGGCCAGCTCGGACGCCCTGCACCGACGCCCCGTCCGGTCCGGGGGGCCGGCGCGTCCGGCCGGTCTCAGTCCCTCCGGACGGCGACCAGGCAGGTGTCGTCGTCGGTGTCGGATGGGCTGAGCTCCAGCAACCGGTCGAGGAAGCCCTCCAGGTCCGGCCCGGGCGCTCCGGCCGCCCGGATCAGTTGGTCGACGGACTCCTCGACCGGCCGGTCCCGGCGCTCGACCAGGCCGTCGGTGTAGAGCAGCAGGACGTCCCCCGGGTCGAGCCGGGCGCTGTGCTCCTCGTAGGCCGCGTCCTCCAGGGCCCCGAGCAGCACGCCGTGCGGCAGCGGCAGGACCTCGGCGCCCGCGGCGCCCAGCCGGATCGGGGGCAGGTGACCGGCCCGGGCCCAGTGCAGGCCACCGCCCGCCGGGTCGAGCAGGACGCAGACGGCGGTCGCGGTGACCTGCCCGGGCTCGCCCAGCGCGACGGTGTTGGCCCACTCCAGCATCCGGCCCGGCCCGGCCCCGGTGACGGCCAGGGCGCGCAGCGCGTGCCGCAGGGCGACCATGCCGGTGGCCGCCCCCACGCCGTGGCCGGCGACGTCCCCGACCGCGAGCAGCACCCGTCCGTCGGGCAGCGGCATGACGTCGTACCAGTCGCCACCGACCCGGTCCTTCTTGGCGGCCGGGCGGTAGCGCACGGCCGCCCGCAGGCCGCCCGGGCCCAGCGCCGGCGGGACGGTGGGCAGGATGGCCTGCTGGAGCCGCAGGGCCAGTTCGGCGCGCTCGGCGGACTCCTGCTCGGAGTCGGCGAGCCGCTCCCGGGTCGCGCCGAGCGCGACCTCCGTCCAGTGCTGCGCGGACACGTCGTGGTAGGCGCCCCGGACGGCGGCGAGGCGGCCGTCCGCGTCCAGCACGGGCTCGGCGATGACCCTGGTGTAGCGCTGCGCGCCGTCCGGACGGACCAGCCGGAAGACGGCGGAGGCGCTGCGGTGGCGGTGCCGGACGGTGTCCACCAGCCGGCGGATGGCCGGTTCGTCGTCGGGGTAGGCGTGCCGCCCGAGGTGGGCCAGCGGTACCGGCGCCGCCTCCGGCGGCAGCCCGAACAGCTCGTGCAGGCCCTCGCTCCAGCTGATCCGGCCGGTGCCGGCCGGTTCCTCGAACCCGGCGACCCGGGCCAGCCGTTGGGCCTGGCGCAGCAGGTCGGCCTGCTGCGGCGCACCGGCCCGCGCCGGGCCCGGCTGCCAGCTGAGCAGCAGCCGGTCCCCGAGCGGGGCGACACCGAGCCGGACGGTGCTCGGCAGGGGGTCCGCGCCGCGCTGGAACTCCAGCTCCAGCAGCGTCGCGGGCTGCGCGGCGCCGCTCTCGTGGCAGCGCAGCAGGTGCGCGAAGAGTCCGGTGGCGGCGGCGACGGGGTAGGCCTCCAGCAACGAGGAGCCCTCCACCTCCGCGCGCGGGCGGCCGAGCGGGTCGTGGAAGAGGTCGTTGACGCGCAGGATCGCGAAGTCGGCGACCCGGCCGCCCCGCAGGACCGGTGCCAGCAGCAGGGCCGGGGTGAGCAGACCGTCCGGTACCGCGCCCCGGTCGTCGTCGGCGGGCGGCTCCGCGGGGCCGTCGAGGAGGGTGGCGCACAGGTCGGCCAGGGCCCGCAACTGGCGGCGCTCGGCGCTGCCGAGGCCGGGCGCCGGGGGCGGCCAGAGCACTTCCAGGGCTCCCCGGCGGCGGCCCCGCTCCATCAGAGGAAGGACGGCCCGGACGGATCCGGGCCCGACCGAGGGGCCCGCCGTCTCCGAGGTGCCGGGCCACAGGTCCCGCCCCAGGCCGACGGCCCGCTGCGCGGGGGTGGGGACGCCCGGTGGGACGCGGGCCCAGGCGGCCGCCTCCGCGGTGGGCAGTCCGGCCTGGGCGGCGAGGGCGAGCGCACCGTCGGCGAGACACTGCCAGACGGCCACGGCGCGCACGCCGAGCGGCCCGCCGGTCTGGTCGAGGACGGCTTCGACGGCGTGCTGCAGCTCGGAACGCTCCCCGCCGACGGATGCGCCCGGCCCGGGAGCGGCCACGGGCTCGCCGCCGGCCTCGCCCGGGTGGTCGGGCGCGGGCAGGCCCGCGACGTCGGCGGCCAGCGCAGCGACGGGGACGCCCGACTCCTCGGCGAGCCGGCCGAGATGGGCGGCCGACTCGCCGAGCGACAGGCCGAGCCGTTCGGACAGGATGCCGGTCGCCAGGTCGACGACCGCCCGGGAGCGTTCCTCCGCCCGCATCCGCTCGACGGTGCGCTGAAGTCGGCGGACAGTCCCGGCCAGCGCCCGGGCGGTGCCGTCCTCTGGGTCCGGTCCCGGGCTCATGGCAGGTCCAGCACGTGCCGCATCCGGTCGAGGAGGCTGCCGATGTCCACGGGCTTGGTGACGTGGTCGTCCGCGCCGGCGGCGAGGCTGCGGTCCCGGTCGCCCGGCATCGCCTTGGCGGTGACGACGATGACCGGCAGCCGGGCGAAGCGTTCGTCGGCCCGGATGGCACCGATCGCGGCGTAGCCGTCCATGCCGGGCATCATCACGTCCATCAGGACCAGGGCGGTCTCGGGGTGGGCGTGCAGCAGGTCGAGCGCGCCGCCGCCGTCGGCGGCGTGCAGGACGTCCAGGCCGCGCTGTTCGAGGGCGGCGGTCAGCGCGAACACGTTGCGCACGTCGTCGTCGACGATCAGGACGGTCCGGCCCGTCAGGGGCCCTTGCGGTGGCTCGGGCGCGGGCACTGCGGCCTCGACGGCCTGCGGGGCGCCGCCGATCAGCTCGACCAGCCGCCCGCGCAACGCGTCCAGGCCACCGGGGAGTTCGAAGCCGCCGGCGGTCGCCGTGCCGGAGCGGGCGGTGCCGTCACCCTGGTGGCCCAGCACCGGGGTGTCGCCGTCCAGGGCCGACAGCAGTACCGGAGCGAGGTCCCCGGAGTGGTCGAGGTCGAGGACGGCGCAGCGGTAGTGGCCCTGGACCAGGGCGGAGCGCAGGGCGGCCTCGTCCCCTGCGGCGCGGACCTCGACCGGCCCCGCCGAGGGCCCCGCGGACCGGACGGCGGCCCGGGCGATCATGGTGAGCAGACCGGGCGGTTCGGGTTCGACGACGAGGACGTGCCGCCGGTCGGCGCGGGGTTCGGCCGGCTCCCCGGTCGCGAGGTAGAGGGTGAAGCGGCTGCCCTCGCCGGCCCTGGACCGGACGACGATGGTGCCGCCGAGCAGCCGGGCCAGCTCCCGGCTGATCGACAGGCCCAGGCCGGTGCCTCCGTAGCGCCGGCTGGTGGTGCCGTCGGCCTGCTGGAAGGCGCCGAAGATGGCGTCCAGGTGGCCCGGGGCGATGCCGATGCCGGTGTCCTCGACGTGGAAGGCGACGGCCGCGGCCAGGTGGCCGAGCTCGGCCGGGAGGTCGGGGGCGCGGACGGGTTCGAGCCTCAGCTCGACCCGGCCGGTGTCGGTGAACTTGACGGCGTTGGAGAGCAGGTTGCGCAGCACCTGGCGCAGCCGGGCCTGGTCGGTGACGAGTCGTTCCGGCACGGCTTCGTCGACGGTGACCTCGAAGCCGAGGCCCTTCTGGTCGGCGAGCGGCCGGAAGGTGGACTCCACGTAGTCCAGCAGCTCGTGCACGGCGAAGGGCTCGGGGCTCAGCTCCATCTTGCCGGCCTCGACCTTGGACAGGTCGAGGATGTCGTTGATGAGCTGGAGCAGGTCGGCGCCGGCCGAGTGGATGACACCCGCGTACTCGACCTGCTTGGGGGTGAGGTTGCCGGCGGCGTTCTGGGCGAGCAGCTGGGCGAGGATGAGCAGGCTGTTCAGCGGGGTGCGCAGCTCGTGGCTCATGTTGGCCAGGAACTCCGACTTGTACATCGAGGTGAGGCTCAACTGGCGGGCGCGCTCCTCGAGTTCCTGCCGGGCCTGTTCGATCTCCAGGTTCTTGGCCTCGATGTCGCGGTTGCGTTCCGCGAGCAGCGCCGCCTTCTCCTCCAGTTCCGCGTTGGAGCGCCGCAGCTCCTCCTGCCCCTCCTGCAACTCCTCCGAGCGGGCCTGGAGTTCGGCGGTGAGCCGCTGGGACTCGCCGAGCAGTTCGTCGGTGCGGGCGTTGGCGAGCAAGGTGCCGATGTTGACGCCGCACGCCTCGGCGAACTGCTCCAGGAAGTCCCGGTGGACCTCGGTGAACGGGTGGACGGAGGCGAACTCCAGCACACCGAGCAGCCACTCCTCCAGGGCGATCGGCAGGATCAGGACGGCCCGGGCGTCGGCCGCCCCGGCGCCGGAGGAGATGGTCGCGTAGCCGGGTGGCAGGTCGTCCACGGCCACGGTGCGCCGGGTGCGGGCGGCCTGGCCGACCAGGGTCTCGCCGAGCCGCAACCGCTCGTCGGGCAGTCCTTCCGTCGGCCGGCCGTAGGCGCTGATCAGGGCGAGTTCGGGGCCGTCCGGGCCCTCCTCGGCGAGGAAGAAGGCCCCGTACTGGGCACCCACCAGCGGAGTGAGCTCGTCGGTGATCATCTCGGCCACGGAGCGGACGTCCCGGCGCCCCTGGAGGGCGGCCGCGAAGCGGGCGAGGTTGGTGTTCAACCAGTCCTGTTCCTGGTTGGCCAGGGTGGTCTCGCGCAGGGAGCCGACCATGGCGTTGATGTTGTCCTTGAGGTCGGCGACCTCGCCGGAGGCGTCCACGGTGACGGACCGGGTAAGGTCCCCGGCGGCGACGGCGCTGGTGACCGCGGCGATCGCGCGGACCTGCCGGGTGAGGTTGCCGGCCAGCTCGTTGACGTTCTCGGTGAGCCGCTTCCAGGTGCCCGAGACGCCCTCGACCCGGGCCTGCCCGCCCAGACGTCCCTCGCTGCCGACCTCCCGGGCCACCCTGGTCACCTCGGCGGCGAAGGAGCCCAGCTGGTCGACCATCGTGTTGACGGTGGTCTTCAGCTCCAGGATCTCCCCCCGCGCGTCCACGTCGATCTTGCGGGTGAGGTCGCCCTTGGCCACCGCCGTGGTCACCTGGGCGATGTTGCGGACCTGGCTGGTCAGGTTGTGCGCCATGAAGTTGACGTTGTCGGTGAGGTCCTTCCACGTCCCCGCGACGTTGGGAACGCGGGCCTGGCCGCCGAGGATGCCCTCGGTGCCGACCTCGCGGGCGACCCTGGTCACCTCGTCGGCGAACACCGACAGCGTGTCCACCATGGTGTTGATCGCGTCCGCCAGGGCGGCGACCTCGCCCTGGGACTCCACGGTGATCTTCCGGGAGAGGTCTCCGCGCGCCACGGCCGTCGCCACGTCGGACATCGACCTGACCTGGCCGGTGAGGTTGGAAGCCATCACGTTGACGTTGTCGGTGAGGTCCTTCCAGGTGCCGGAGACGCCCCGGACGGTGGCCTGGCCACCGAGGTTGCCGGCCGTGCCCACCTCGCGGGCGACCCTGGTCACCTCGTCGGCGAACGCGGACAGCTGGTCGACCATCGTGTTGATGGTCTCCTTGAGCTCCAGGATCTCGCCCCGGGCGTCCACCCGGATCTTCTGGCTCAGGTCGCCCTCGGCGACGGCGGTGGTCACCTCGGCGATCGCGCGCACCTGGGCGGTGAGGTTGTCGGCCATGACGTTCACGGACTCGGTGAGGTCCCGCCAGGTGCCGGAGACGTCCCGGACGTCGGCCTGGCCGCCGAGCCGGCCCTCGGTGCCGACCTCCCGGGCCACCCTGGTCACCTCGGCGCCGAAGGAACCCAGCTGGTCGACCATCGTGTTGATGGTGGTCTTCAGCTCCAGGATCTCGCCCCGGGCCGTCACGGTGATCTTCTGGGTCAGGTCCCCCTCGGCGACGGCGGTGGCCACCTGGGCGATCGCCCGGACCTGGCCGGTCAGGTTGCCGGCCATGAAGTTCACCGAGTCGGTGAGGTCGCGCCACGTCCCGGCGACGCCCTTGACGTCGGCCTGGCCGCCGAGGATGCCTTCGGTGCCCACCTCCCGCGCCACTCTCGTCACCTCGTCCGCGAAGGCCGAGAGCTGGTCGACCATCGTGTTGACGGTGTTCTTCAGCTCCAGGATCTCGCCCCGGGCGTCGACCTCGATCTTCTGCGTCAGGTCGCCCTCGGCGACCGCCGTGGTCACCTGGGCGATGTTGCGGACCTGCCAGGTGAGGTTGCCGGCCATCGCGTTCACCGAGTCGGTGAGGTCCGCCCAGGTACCGGCCGCGCCCGGCACCTGCGCCTGGCCGCCGAGGCGCCCGTCGGTGCCGACCTCCCGGGCCACCCGGGTGACCTCCGAGGTCACCCGGGACAGCTGGTCGGCCATGCCGTTGAAGACCGTGGCGATCTCCCCCAGCACCCCGGGCTGGTCGGGCGTGAGCCTCGTCCCGAAGTCGCCGTCGCGCACGGCGGTCAGCCCGGCCAGCAGCTGCCGCAGGGCCTGTCCGGCCGGGTCGGCGGGCCGCGCACCGGGCGCCGGCTGCTCGTCCATCCTGTCACCGTCCCGCACGGACGCACGGCCCCAGCGCCGACGGGCGGGCTACGGCTCGTGGGGGCGGCGGGCGCCGCCCTGCTCCCACTCTGCCACCGGCGGGCGCCGCACGGGCGTACGAGCAGGGCGCCGCCCGGCCTGGTCCGGGTCGTGGTGCGGGCCCGGGCCGTGGCGGCCGGCCGCTCACTCCGGCACCGAGTCGCGGACCGGGAGCGCGTGGGTGGCACCGGTCAGTTCGAGCATCCTGAGCACCATCGGCCGCGGGCCGGCGAGCTCGACCCGGCCGCCCCCGGCCACCGCCCGCTTGTGGGCGCGGAGCATCACGTTGAGACCGCTGGAGTCGCAGAACTCCAGGCCCGCGCAGTCGAGCACGACCACGGTGCCGGGGACGGCCAGGACGGCGTCCAGGGCCACGGTCAGGGCGCCGGCCGTGTCGAGGTCCAGCTCGCCCACGAGGGTGAGGACGGTGCCGCGGTCCCACGGGCGGGCGACCGCGGTGAACCCGAGCGTCTCCGGTACGGGCTGCGCGGCCCTGGGTCGGCGCGTCATGGCGGCGGCCCCCTTCCTTTCCCGGGCCGTCCACGGCGACGGCTCCCCGCCCCACGGGTATCCGCTGCGGGGAACCGGAAACGCCGCGGGGGTCTCAGGCCCGGTGGGCCCCGTCGGCCGGGCGGCCCAGCGGCGACGGCACCTCCAGCCAGACCGCCTTCCCCGCGCCCTCGGGCAGCGATCCCCAGGACCGGGCCAGGCGGTCCACCACCCGCAGCCCGTGGCCGCCGGGCCGGCCAGGGTCGATGAGCGGCTGCAGCCTCGGCGGCACCGGGCTGGCGTCGACGACCTCCACCCGCAGCCGCTCGCCGTCCCAGCGCAGCCGCAGCTCCCGCGGCCCCCCTGCGTGCAGGCACGCGTTGGTGACCAGTTCCGAGACCATCAGCAGGACGTCCTCCGTCACGGCCTGCCGCTCGTCGTCGAGCGCCGGCAGCCAGTGCCACGTGACCAGGGCCGAGAGGCTGAACTCGCGGCAGCGCGCCACCGCCCCGTCGGCCCCGTCCAGGACCAGCCGCCTGATCCGCTCGGCACCCGGCGTCCGTCCGGGATCGTGCGGGAGCCCGTCCGCGGCACGTGTCACACCGGCCTCCTCACGTCGGGTCGGCGACGGACTCGGACGCCGGGCCGGCCGTGCCCAGCGCGGCGTCGAGGTCCGGGTGGATGCGCAGGACGGTGTCGGCCCCGGTGATCTCGAACAGCCTGGCCACCACCCCGCGCGCACCTGCCAGCTCAAGACGCACCCCGTCCGCCTCGGTGTCCTGACGCGCACGGAGCAGCAGGTTCAGCCCGGTCGAGTCGCAGAACCGCAGACCGGCGAGGTCGACGACGATCCGCCGCTCGTCCTCCTCCCCGGGCCCGGCGAGCGCCGCGCGCAGGGTGTCCGCCGTGTCGCGGTCCAGCTCGCCCTGGACGGAGACCACCCGGACCGGGCCCTCCCGCCGCGCCGTGACCCGCAGCCCACCGGGGCCCTGCTCCTCCGCGCCCGCACCGGGCGGTTCGGCTGACCGTGGCATGGCGGGCTCCTGGTCGGGTTGCGGCGGCGGCGTGCCGTCCCGACCATCATGCCGCGCACGGCCCCGGGATGCGCGGACGGACGGCGTCCACCCGTCCGGCGCCCGCGCCGAGGCGTGCGCCGTGCATGGAACAGCCGTGCATGGAACACCGGAGTCCGGGCACACGCGGCCCCGGGCGGGCACCGCCCTGACCGCGAGACGAGAGGAGCCCCGTCGTGGGTACCGACGACAAGCTGCGCAATGCCGCCGACAAGGCCAAGGGCAAGGTCAAGGAGGTCACCGGGCGGGCCACCGGGGACCGCTCGATCGAGGCGAAGGGCCACGCCGAGCAGGCGAAGAGCGACCTCAAGCAGGCCGCCGAGAAGATCAAGGACGCCGGCCGGCACTGACCAGGCGCCGGGCGGCCGCCCCGCGGCGGCCTGCGCGGCCCGAGGAGGCGAGAGACGTGGACGACAGCTCGCAGGACCCCCCGGTGCGGGTGGAGACGCCCGAGTCCCGGATGACCGGGGAGGGCGGCAGGCTTCCACCCGAGCAGGAGAAGCGCAAGGGGCCGGAGGACGGCCCTGAGTACGAGGTGACCGACCCGGTCGAGGAGCCGCGACCGCACGGCCGGTCCGGCCGCCCGGGGCCTCCGGACAGATGATCACAGCACCGCCCGGCGCACTCCGGCGAACGGGTGGTCCGGCACGGTGATCCGGCGCGCGGCGGCGTCGCCTCCGGGACGCGGCCGCGCGCCGGGCGGTAGACCTGGGGGCCGCCCGCCGCACCGGCGGGCCGGCCGCCCGGGAGCGGCAGGGGCGGGAGCGGCAGCACGGTCGGACCGTCGATGCGGTGACGGCCGGTGCCCACGGCGCCCTGCTCCCCCCGGGGCTCCCGGCGGTGGGCCGCCGGGGGCACGGCCGCCGCCCGACCGGGCGGCCCCGCCACACGACCGAGACGACGACCCCAGGGAGGCGGCCCGTGCGCGACACCGGCCACCGACCGCCCCGGCCGGCCGCCGGGCGGCGGCCCCGCGTGCCCGCGCCCCGGCCCCGGCCGGCCCCGCCCCGCGCCACCGTCCCGCCCGGGCTGCGGACGGCGGCCGCCTACACCTGGCGGCTGCTCCTGTTCGGCATCACCGGCTACCTCGTGGTGCAGGTCCTGGGTGAGCTCCAACTCCCGGTCGTCGCCCTGTTCCTGGCGCTGGTGATCACCTCCGTGCTACGGCCGCTGGTCGATCTGCTGGCCCGGCTGATGCCGCGCGCGCTCGCCGTGCTGGTGTCCTTCCTGACCGCGATCGCGCTGGTCCTGGGGGTGCTCACGCTGGTCGGCACGACGGTGGCGGGCGAGTGGAGCCGGCTGGGCGAGGAGCTGCACGGTGGCCTGGCCCGGCTCGACCACTCGTTGAGCGGCGCGCCGTTCCACGTCCGTCCGGGCACCGTCACCGACTTCCGGTCCAAGCTCGGCGAGTTCCTCTCCGAGCACCGGTCCACGCTGATCAGCACCGCGATCAGCAGTGCCGGCCGGGTCGTCGAACTGGTCACCACGGCCGCCCTCGGCCTGTTCTGCTCGGTGTTCTTCCTGCACTCCGGCGACCGGATGTGGGGCTGGGCGGAGCGCCAACTACCCGCCGGGGCACGGTCGGTGTGGAGCCGGGCGGGGCGGGTCGGCTGGCAGACCTTCGCCGGGTACACCCGGGGCGTGCTGATCGTCGCGTCGACCAACGCCGTACTGGTCGGCATCGCCCTGTCGGTGCTCGGCGTCCCGCTGGTGCTGCCGTTGACGGTGCTGGAGTTCGTCGCCGCGCTCGTCCCCCTGATCGGATCGCCGATCGCGCTGGCCATCGCCTCGCTGGTCGCCCTGGCCGTGCGCGGGCCGGTGGTCGCCCTGCTGGTGCTCGGACTGATCGTGGTGATCGGCCAGATCGAGGGCCACCTGCTGCACCCCCTGGTACTGGGCTGGTCGGTCCGGATCCACCCCGTGGCGGTGGCCCTGTCCGTCACCGGCGGCGCCGTCCTGGCCGGGGTGCTGGGCGCGGTCGTGGCGGTGCCCGTGGTCTCGGTGGCCTGGGCCGTGATCAGCGAGCTGCGCGACGGCAGCCCGGCCGCACCACCCCGGGCCCCACCACCGGCGGGGAAGCCGCACCCCGGCCGGCGCTGATCGGGGGCACCGCGGCCCGGGTCAGCGGTCCTGGTGCCGGATCTGCAGGCCCGGGCGGCGGCGGTGCACCGTGAGGTAGGAGACGCCCCGGTCGCCCGCGGTGAGGCTGCGGGTGGAGCCGTGCGGCAGCCAGAACAGGCCGCCCTCGGTGAGCGGCTGCCGGTCCGGGCCCGCCTGCAGGGTGGCGTCACCGGCGACGACCAGGACGAGGACGTCGAGGTCCGGTTCGGTGTGGGTGTCGATGCGGCCGCCCGGCGGGACGTGGACGAGGTTGGCGTCCAGCTGCCGGCCGGGCTCGGCCAGCCGCCACAGCGCCCCCGCCGGTGCCGGGTCGAGCGCCGCGAGCGCCCTGGTGTCGCAGAGCAGCTTGGGGACGGGGGCGCCGCCCGCGGCGGGGGGCTCGGTGCGTTCTCCGGTCATCTGAGGTCACCCGTCGATTCGTGGGCTGGGCTGAGCAGGGCAGGGCAGGGCAGGGGACGATTCTCCCCTGGAGAGGGACCGGGCACGCGACCCGGTCCGGCGTCACAGCGGGATGGTCATGCCCTCCTCGGCCGCGGTCACCTCGCCCGGGAAGGCCTCGCGCGCCTCGGCGATCGACCGTGCCCGGTCGGCCCCGGGCCAGAAGTGGGTGAGCAGCAGGCGGTCGACGCCGCACCGCCCGGCCCAGGACCCGGCGTCCGCGGCGCTCATCAGGTACGGGTCCGCGGCCGGCCCGCCCTGCAGGGTCGCGCCGGCGACGAACAGGTCCGCTCCGGCCGCCAGCCGCTCCAGCGCCGGGCCCGGTCCGGCGTCGCCGCTGTAGGCGAGGGTCAGGCCCGGAGCCGTCAGCCGGACGCCCGCGTGCAGGACGTGGTGCGGCAGCGGCTCGGCGTCCAGACGCAGCGGCCCCACCCGGTGCGCGGCCGGGAGGGGGTGCACGTCGAACACCTCGTGCAGGTCCTCGGTCGGCTCCATCGCCTGGACGCGTGCCACGACCCCGGGCGGGCAGTACAGCGGCACCCGCGGACCGCGCTGCAGCGCGAAGTAGCGGGCCCGGCACAGCGCGCTGAGATCGGCGCAGTGGTCGGGGTGCTCGTGGGTGACGACGACGGCGTCCACCCGGCCGTCGGGGCAGTGCTCCAGCAGCCGGGGGAAGGTCGCGTAGCCGAGGTCGAGGACCAGCCGGAACCCGTCGTACTCCAGCAGGAAGCCGCTGGCGGCCCGGCCGGCCTCGGGCCACGCCCCGCACGTCCCCAGGACAGTCAGTGCTCGCACCGGCCGATGCTCTCACGTCCGGGCGGGGCGGTGGGCCCGGTTTCCGGTTCACGGCCGCAGCAGGGTCACCTCGCGGGCGTGCGCGGACTGGACGTCCGGGGCCCAGTCGCCGGTGCAGTAGACGGAGAGCTCGTCGATCCGGCCGTCGCGGACGTCGGCACGCATCATCTCCCGGCAGTACCAGTGGCCCTGGTCGTCCGTCCAGCGCTCCTCGAACTCCACCACCAGCCCGGTCCCGGTCGCGTCGACGCGGTGGCGCGGGACGCGGCCGAGGGCGGGGTGGCTGCGCCGGCGCAGCGCGACCAGCGCGTCCGGGCCGGAGGCCTGCAGCCGCCACTGCGGCAGGCTGAGGTCGACGAGGACGTCGTCGGTGAAGAGGCCGTCGGGCGCGGTGTTGGTCTCCAGGAACCGGACGAAGAGGCCGGCCAGTTCCTCGGCGCGGGCCTGGTCGGTGGTCATGCCGCCGCCTCCTCCAGGTTGCGGCCGATGACGGCCATCGTGCGGCCGAGTTCGGCGGTGGGGCTGAACTCGACGGTCTCGGTGCCGGCGAACAGCAGCGGGAGGTGGCCGGGGGCGCCGTAGTAGCTGTCCCCGGCGCGGAAGACCTCGTCGTGGTCCGCGTAGCGGAACACGATCCGGCCGGTGAGCACCTGGCCCCAGTGCGGGCACTGGCAGCGGTCGTCGGGCAGGCCGCGGAAGAGCGGCGCCGGGTCCAGGTCCTGCTTCACGGTCTCGTAGCCGACGGTGTACGGGCCGATCTCGGCGTAGCGGCCCTCGATGACCGGCTCGTCGACCCGGAGCTCGGCCTCGGTCTTGCTGGTGCGCGGCATGGTGTCCTGCCTCGGTCTCACGGCCGTACATCCGTCGTACGGCGCCTTCGACCGACAGGCGTGAGATCGGACGGCACGGTGTGCGGCACGGCGGCACGGCGGTGGTGCACGCCGGTGTTCCGGCACGCTCCGGCCGGTGCGCTCCGGCCGGTGCGCGGTCACAGCCGCCAGTCGGGCGGGTCCTCCGGGGCGTAGACGCAGAGCGTGCCGGTGCGCACGGCGGTGTCCAGGTGCCGGCCCAGTTCGGGGTGGTCGGCGGCGATCCGGCGGACGGCGGCACGGATCCGGGCGGTGACGGCGGTGCGGGCGCGCTCGGCGGGCGAGCCGGTGCGGCGGACCCGGCCGCCGAGCCCGTAGGCGGCCGAGAGCTGGGCGACCAGCGCGTCGCGCTCGACGGCGATCCGCTCGGAGCGGTGCGGGTCGGCCGCGGCGTCGGCCTCCTCGGCCTCGGCCGCCAGCTCCTGCAGGCGACGCCGGTAGGCGGAGCGGGCGGTGGCGTCGAGGAGTTCGCCGGTGTCGCCCTCGGGGTGCAGGCCCTCGGCCGGCCCGGGGGCGGCGGCGGGCGCGGCGGCCAGTTCCACGGCGGGCACGGGCGTACCGGGCCGGGCGAGCAGGACGGCGAGGTCGTGCAGGCCCTTGCTGTCGGGCAGCCGGGTGTCACGGCCGGCGTAGGCCAGGTGCCAGAGCGGGCCCTCTCGCCGGAAGACCGCGCCGTCCCGGCCGGCCGGGGGCGGGAGCGCGGCGGGCCCGGGCCTGGTCTCCTCGGCGATCCGCTCCGCCAGTGCCACCGCGCCCGCCGCCCCGGCCGCCCGCAGCGCCCGTTCCCGGTGCGAGCGGGCCCGGGCGGCGTCGCCGCCGGCCGCCGCGAGCAGCGCCAGGTGGCGGTGGACGGGACCGCGGACGGCCGCGCCGATGCCCTCCACCGCGAACAGCTCGGCGTACGGGGCGAGCAGCCGGTACAGGGTGTCCGCCGCCGGGTGCCCGCCGATGAGGCCGACGGTCTCGGCGGCCTGGGCCAGCATCGGCAGCCACTCGCTGTCCCGGGGCGCCCCGCCGATCCGGGGGGCGACCGCCGTCAGCCGGCGCCCGGCCTCCTCCCGGTCGCCGAGCTGGGCGGCGATCAGGGCGAGGGTGACGCGGGGCCAGACGCCGGAGTGCTGCTCCAGCACGGTGGCGTCCACGCGGCTGCCGCGCAGCCCGTCGAGGTCGCCGCCCTGGGCGGCCAGGCACCAGCGCTGGGTGGCGGCGAGCAGCGCGGCGTTGCCGCTGCCGGCCCGCCGCCCCAGCTCCGCCACCTCCTCGACGGCGGCGGCGCAGTCCGCGTACCGGCCCTCCATGAGGGCCCGGGCGCCGCGCCACAGCGGCACGTACCAGGCGTACAGCGGGCGGCGCAGCGGGCGCACGACGGAGTCGAACCGGTCGGCCTCGGCGTCGGCCGCGGCGAAGTCGCCGGTCTCCATCAGGGCGACCAGCCGCAGCCGGCGGCCGAGGAGTTCCAGCACCGGGTCGTGGCGGGCCCGGGCGGCGGCGACGATCCCGGCGGACCAGTCGAGCCGGTCCCGGCAGCGGTCGGGCCCGGGCGCGGCGTCGCAGCGGGCGGCGAGCGCGGGCCCGAGGACGGCGGGGTCGTCGAGCCGGCGGGCGGTGCGGACGGCCTCCTCGGCGAGGGCGAGCCGGTGCTGCTCCGGTTCGACCAGGGCGGTGGCGAGGGAGAGCCGGGCGGTGACGCAGGCGCGCAGGCCTTCCTGGTCGGGACGGGCCGCGAGGGCGGTGCGGGCCTCGGCGAGCAGCTCCTGCTGCTCCTGGTCGGCGAGGTCGACCTCGAAGCCGACCGGGCCGGTGCCGAGCCCGAGGGCCGCCCGGGCCAGCAGGTCGGGGCGGCCGGCCGGGCCGGCGAGCGCGGCGGCCCGCAGCAGTGCGGCGCGGGCGGCCGCCGGCTCCCCGCTGCCCAGTTCGGCCCCGCCGAGCCCGAGCAGCACCTCGACGAGCTCCGCGCCGTCCGCGGCCCCGGCGGCGGCCCGGTACCAGCGGGCCGCCTCCTCGTACGCGCCCAGGGCCTCGGCCTGCTCGGCGGCCGACCGCGCGTACCGGGCCGCCTCGGCCGCGTGTCCGGGGCCGGCCAGCCGCAGGTGGTGCGCGGCCTCGGCCGGCCCGGTGTCCCTGCCCCGCCGGCAGTGCCCGGCGAGGACGGCGCCCACCGCGGCGTGCAGGCCGGTGCGCTCGCCGGGGCTCAGCGTGCCGTACACGGCCTCGCGCAGCAGGTCGTGCCGGAAGGTGCCGCCGTCGGCCGTGAGCTCGGCCAGCAGCCCGGCCCCGGCGGCCTCGTCGAGGGCGGCCCGCACCGCCGCGAGCGGCACCGCGGCGGCCTCCGCCAGCACGTCCGGCCGGAACGGGCTGCCGAGTACGGAGGCGAGCCGGAGCAGCCGGGCGGCGGGCGGCGACAGCTCGGCGATCCGGGCCTGGACGGCGATCCGCACGCCGACCACGGGCGGCCCGGGGTCGAACCGGTCGGCGTCCGGACCCCCGCCGGCTCCGGGGCCGCGGGCGCGCACGAGCTCCGTGACGAAGAAGGCCTCACCACCGGTGCGCCGCACGAGCTCCCGCAACGCCGCGGGGGCGGGTCGGCGGCCCGTGGCGGCCTCGACCAGGCCGGCCACGTCCGCATCGCGCAGCGGCCCCAGTGGCAGGCTGCGGCCACGGCGCAGCAGCTGGGCGCGCGCCCAGCCGCGGTCCTGCCAGGCCGGGTCGTCGTCACGGGCGGTGGTGAGCAGCAGGAGCGGGGCGGTGCGCGCCGCGTCGGCCACGTCCAGCAGCAGGCGCAGCGAGGAGGCGTCGGCCGCGTGCACGTCGTCGAGGACCAGCAGCAGCGGCCGGCTCCGGGCGGCCGTCGCCAGCAGCCGGGCGAGGTCCCCGGCGAGCCGCAGCCGGGCCGCCTCCGGATCGGTGGCGGACGGGGCCCCCGCCGGGTCCTCCGGTGCGGCGCCGGCCTGCAGGGCCCGCAGCGGTGGCGAGGCGGCCGTGAGGCGCCCGCACCCCACGTCGTCGGCGGCCAGCTCGCCCACCACCCGCGACCAGGGCCGGAAGGCGCGACCGGCGGTGTCGGGCGGGCACCACGTCCAGAGCACCCGGAAGCCCTCGGCGTGCCCGGTGGCCTCCTCCGCGGTCCGGGTCTTCCCGACGCCGGCCGCCCCGGTCAGGACGACCAGCCCGCCGCGGCCGGCCGCCGCCCGCGTCAGCGCGTCGCGGAGCTCCCCCAGCACGTCCTCGCGCCCCACGAACGGGTAACTCGCGGCCACGGCACCACCCGTCTGCTCGGTCCTCCGCTTCGAGGGTAGCCACCGCTCCGCCGGGCCGGCCGGTGAGTCGGGCGTCCGGCCGGGTGAACGGACGGCGCGGCGGGGCGGGTGGGTCCGGGGGGCGCCGGTGGCGGGGCGATGATCGCCGGGTTCCCGGACGCCCACACCGCCGGAGGCCGGCATGCGGATCCTGCTCCTCGCCAGCGCGTTCAACAGCCTCAGCCAGCGGGTTCACGCCGAGCTGCGCGACCTGCGGCACACCGTGGAGGTCCGGCTGGCCGGGGACGACGCCGCGCTGCGGGAGGACGTGCGCCGTCTGGAGCCGGACTGCGTGCTGGCGCCGATGCTGCGCAGCGCGATCCCCCGGGACGTCTGGTCGGCGGTGCCCTGCCTGGTGGTCCATCCCGGTCCACCGGGCGACCGCGGCCCCTCCTCGCTCGACCGGGCCGTCCAGGAGGGCGTCAGCGAGTGGGGCGTGACGGTGTTGCAGGCGGAGGAGGAGATGGACGCCGGGCCGGTCTGGGCCTGGGCGCCGTGCCGCCTCGTGCCCGGTCTCGGCAAGGGCGACCTCTACCGCAACGAGGTCTCCGACGCGGCCGTGCGCGCGGTCCTGCTCGCCGTCGAGCGCCTCGCCTCCGGCGACTACGCGCCGCGTCCGCAGCACGGCCCGGACTGGCGGGTGGCGGTGCGCACCCGCCCGTTCCTGCGCCAGGAGGAGCGGCGGATCGACTGGGCCGGCCACTCCACCGAGGAGGTGCTGCGCCGTCTGCACGCGGCCGACTCCCAGCCCGGTGTGCTGGACGCGTTCTGCGGCGGCGAGTGGTACCTGCACGGCGGGCACCCCGAGCCGGGCCTGCGCGGCCGCCCGGGTGACGTGCTGGCCACCCGGGACGGCGCGGTCTGCCGGGCGACCTCGGACGGCGCGGTGTGGATCCCCGAGCTGCGCCGGCGCCGCGCCCCGGGCGGCCCGGAGACCTTCCGGCTGCCGGCGGTCACGGCGCTGGGCCCGTTGCTGCCCCGGGTGCCGGAGTTCTCGGCGCCGCTGATGCCGGCGGAGGACGGGCGCCCGGAGTGGGCGGACGTCCACTACCGCGAGGAGGGCCCGGTCGGCTTCCTGCAGTTCTCCTTCCCGGGCGGCGCGATGTCCACGGAGCAGTGCCGGCGGCTGCTGTCGGCCTACCGCTTCGCGCTGGGCCGGCCGACCTCGGTCGTGGTGCTCGGCGGCGGGCGGGACTTCTTCTCCAACGGCATCCACCTGAACGTGATCGAGGCGGCGCCGGATCCGGCGGGCGAGTCCTGGGCGAACATCACGGCGATGGACGACCTCGTCGCCGAGGTGCTCACCACCACCGACCGGCTGGTGGTCGCGGCGCTGGGCGGGAACGCGGCGGCCGGCGGGGTGATGCTGGCGCTCGCCGCGGACGAGGTCTGGTGCCGCCGGGGCGCGGTGCTCAACCCGCACTACCGGCTGATGGGCCTGTACGGCTCGGAGTACTGGACGTACTCGCTGCCGCGCCGGGTCGGGGCGGCCGAGGCGGAGCGGCTGACGGCGCAGGCGCTGCCGCTGTCGTCGGCGACGGCGCAGCGGATCGGCCTGGTCGACCGGGTGCTGCCCTGCGGGCCGCAGGAGTTCGGGCCGGCCGCGGCCCGGCTGGCCGGGCTGCTCGCGGCTTCGCCGACCGCCCAGCAGCGGATCGCCGCCAAGAAGGCCGCCCGCGAGCACGACGAGCTGGCCAGGCCGCTCGCCGCGTACCGGGAGGAGGAGCTGGCGGTGATGCGGCAGCAGTTCTTCTCCCCCGAAGAGCCGTACCACGCGCTGCGGTCCGCGTTCGTCCGCAAGCGGCCCGCGACGGCCCGGTCCGCGGCGCCACGGTGACCCGAACGGCCCCGGCCGGCTTGCGCCCGCGGGGCACTCCTCCCGGCCGTGCGGACCGGCGGGCGCCGCGAACCGTTGCTATGACTGGCTTCGAGCCATTTCCTCCGGCTCCCATCCCCGAGGAGGCATCCTCATGGGTGCTGCAAGTACCGACACCGACGTGGTGCACATTCTCTGGATCAACGCCGGTCTCAGCTGTGACGGCGACTCCGTCTCGCTGACCGCCGCGATGCAGCCGAGCATCGAGGAGATCGTCACCGGCGCGCTCCCCGGCCTGCCCAGGATCGCGGTGCACTGGCCGCTGATCGACTTCGAGTGCGGACCCGTCCAGGGCGCCGACAACTTCGTCGAGTGGTTCTTCAAGGCCGACCGCGGCGAGCTGGACCCGTTCGTCCTGGTCGTCGAGGGGTCGATCCCCAACGAGAAGATCAAGAAGGAGGGATACTGGTGCGGGTTCGGCGACGACCCCGCGACCGGCCAGCCCATCACCACCAGTGAGTGGCTGGACCGCCTCGCCCCCAAGGCGACCGGCGTGGTGGCGATCGGCACCTGCGCCACGTACGGCGGCATCCACGCGATGGCCGGCAACCCGACCGGCGCCATGGGCGTGCCGGACTACCTCGGCTGGGACTGGAAGTCCAAGGCCGGTCTGCCGATCGTCTGCGTGCCGGGCTGTCCGATCCAGCCCGACAACTTCTCCGAGACGCTCACCTACCTGCTGTACCAGCTGGCCGGCTCCGCGCCGATGATCCCGCTGGACGACAAGCTGCGGCCGACCTGGCTGTTCGGCGCCACCGTCCACGAGGGCTGCGACCGCGGCGGCTACTACGAGCAGGGCCAGTTCGCCACCGACTACGGCACGCCCGAGTGCCTGGTGCGGCTCGGCTGTTGGGGCCCGGTCGTCAAGTGCAACGTCACCAAGCGCGGCTGGATCAACGGCGTGGGCGGCTGCCCGAACGTGGGCGGCATCTGCATCGCCTGCACGATGCCGGGCTTCCCGGACAAGTTCATGCCGTTCATGGACCCGCCGCCCGGTTCGCGGGTCTCCACCGGCGCCAGCTCCGCCTACGGGGCCGTCATCCGCCGGCTGCGCGAGATCACCCAGAAGACCGTCGACAAGGAGCCGAAGTGGCGGCACCGGGGCAATCGGCTGACCACCGGTTACCGACCGCCCTGGTGACGCCCGGGGGCCGCACGCCCGCGGGCGTGCGGCCCGTCGCCGCCGACCACCTCCCCCGCTCGCAGAGAAGGGCACCACACACACGATGGCACCGACGACCAAGGCGGCCGGCGACGGCAGCGGCCTGACCGAGATGTCCTGGGACCCGATCACCCGGATCGTGGGCAGCCTGGGCATCCACACCAAGATCGACTTCAAGCAGAAGCGGGTCGCGGAGTGCTACAGCACCTCCTCCGTCTTCCGCGGCTACAGCGTCTTCATGCGCGGCAAGGACCCGCGCGACGCGCACTTCATCACCAGCCGGATCTGCGGGATCTGCGGCGACAACCACGCCACCTGCTCGGTCTACGCCCAGAACATGGCGTACGGCGTGAAGCCCCCGCACCTCGGCGAGTGGATCATCAACCTCGGCGAGGCCGCCGAGTACATGTTCGACCACAACATCTTCCAGGAGAACCTGGTCGGGGTCGACTACTGCGAGAAGATGGTCCGCGAGACCAACCCCGGCGTGCTGGAGCTCGCCGAACGCACCGAGGCGCCGCACGCCGGCGACCACGGGTACAAGACCATCGCCGACATCATGCGCTCGCTCAACCCGATCGAGGGCGAGTTCTACCGCGAGGCGCTGCAGGTCAGCCGGTACACCCGGGAGATGTTCTGCCTGATGGAGGGCCGCCACGTGCACCCCTCCACGCTCTACCCGGGCGGCGTCGGCACGGTGGCGACGGTGCAGCTGTTCACCGACTACCTCACCCGGCTGATGCGCTACGTGGAGTTCATGAAGAAGGTCGTGCCGCTGCACGACGACCTCTTCGACTTCTTCTACCAGGCGTTGCCCGGCTACGAGGAGGTCGGCCGGCGGCGGGTCCTGCTCGGCTGCTGGGGCAGCCTCAACGACCCGGACCACTGCGACTTCACGTACCGGAACATGACGGACTGGGGGCGCCGGATGTTCGTCACCCCCGGCGTGGTCGTCGACGGCAAGCTCGTCACCAACGACCTGACCCAGATCAACCTCGGCATCCGGATCCTGCTCGGCAGCTCCTACTACGAGGACTGGCAGGGCAAGGAGCTCTTCGTCACCCACGACCCGCTGGGCAACCCGGTCGACCCCCGGCACCCGTGGAACCAGCACACCATCCCCCAGCCGCAGAAGCGGAACTTCGACGACAAGTACAGCTGGGTGATGTCCCCCCGCTGGTTCGACGGCACCGACTACCTCGCCCTGGACACCGGCGGCGGCCCGATCGCCCGGCTGTGGTCCACCGCGCTCTCCGGCCTGGTCGACATCGGCTACGTCAAGGCCACCGGGCACAGCGTGGTGATCAACCTCCCCCGCTCCATGACCAAGCCGGAGACCACCTTCGAGTGGAAGATCCCGCAGTGGAGCAACGCCATCGAGCGCAACCGCGCCCGCACCTACTTCCAGGCCTACGCGGCCGCCGCCGCCCTGCACTTCGCCGAGAAGGCGCTGGCCGAGGTCCGGGCCGGACGCAGCCAGACCTGGGAGCGCTTCGAGGTGCCGGACGAGTCGATCGGCTGCGGCTTCACCGAGGCCGTGCGCGGCGTGCTCTCGCACCACATGGTGATCCGCGACGGCAAGATCGCCAACTACCACCCCTACCCGCCGACCCCGTGGAACGCCAGCGTCCGCGACAGCTTCGGCACCCCCGGCCCGTACGAGGACGCGGTGCAGAACACCCCGATCTTCGAGGAGAACAGCCCGGAGAACTTCAAGGGCATCGACATCATGCGCGCCGTACGCAGCTTCGACCCCTGTCTGCCCTGCGGCGTGCACATGTACGTCGGCAACGGGCGCACCCTGCAGACCATGCACGTGCCCACCGGCCTGAGCGGGCTGACCGCGTGACGGCCGAGCAGACCGGGCTGCGGATCCAGGAGGCCCTGGACGCGCTGGCCGGCAGCGGCGCCGAACAGGCGGCCGAGCAGCTGGTCCGCGAGCTGATGGAGTTCTACGGCGAGGGCCTGGCCCGGCTCGTCCCCGAACTGCCCCCGCCCGCCCTGTCCCGGCTGCTGGACGACCCGGCGGTGGCCGGGCTGCTGATCCTGCACGAGCTGCACCCCGAGGACGTGGACACCCGGATCCGCCGGGCGCTCGACTCCCTGCCCGAACCCCTCGAGGTGCTCGGGTTCGAGCCGGCCGCCGGCACGCTGCGGCTGCGCCGGACCGCCTCCGGCTGCGGCTGCGGCGAGGCCGAGGTGGAGGCCGCGCTCGCCTGCCACGCCCCCGAGGTGACGTCCCTGGAGCTGGAACGGGCCCCGCAGCTGCTGCAGATCGGCACCCGGCCGCCGCTGGCCGCGGAGGCCCGATGACAGGCCGACCGCTGCCCCGGGCCGGCAGCGCCCTGCTGCGCCGGCTGCGCGAGCCGGCCCCGCCGCTGCCCGAGCGGTGCGGGTTCTGCGGCCAGGGCCTGCCACCCGGCCACCGCCACCTGGTGGACACCGAACAGCGCGCGCTGACCTGCGCCTGCACCGCCTGCGGCCTGCTGTTCCAGCAGCCGGGCGCCGCCGCCGGGCGCTACCTCGCGGTGCCGGACCGCCACCTCAGCGACCCGGACACCCGGCTGGACGAGCGGGCCTGGACGGCGCTGGGGATCCCGGTCGGCACCGCGTTCCTGTTCCGCAACACCGCGCTGGGCCGGCCGGTCGCCTGCTACCCCGGGCCGGCCGGCGCCACCGAGAGCGAACTGACCGAGGAGGCCTGGAGCGCCGCCCTCGGCAGCAGCCGGCTGGCGGCCGCCCTGGCACCGGACGTCGAGGCGCTGCTGCTGCACCGCGAGGCCGACCGGGTCAGCTGCCTGCTGGTGCCGATCGACGCCTGCTACGAGCTCGTCGGCCGGCTGCGCCGGTGCTGGCACGGCTTCGACGGCGGACCGGAGGCCCGCGCCGAACTCGACGCCTTCTTCGCGCGGCTGGCCGCCCGGGCCCGCCCGCTGCCCGCGGAGGTGACGGCGTGAGCGCCCTCGGTTTCGGCTGCACCGCGGTGCGCTCCGACCCGTACGCGGCCGTGCCGACCCTGGTGTTCCGGCTGCGGATCACCGCCGCCCCCGGCACCCGGGTGCACGCCCTCGCGCTGCGCTGCCAGCTGCGCATCGAACCCGGACGCCGGCCGTACGGCGAGGCGGAGGGCGAGCGGCTCGCCGACCTGTTCGGCGAGCGGGAGCGCTGGGCGACCACGCTCAACCCGATCCAGCTCGCCACCGTGCCGCTGATGGTCCCCGGCTTCACCGAGGAGACCGAGGTCGACCTGCCCGTCCCGTGCAGCTACGACCTGGAGGTCGCCTCCGCCCGCTACTTCCGGGCCCTGGACGGCGGCGAGGTGCCGCTGCTGCTGCTCTTCTCCGGCACCGCCTTCAGCGGCCCCGGCGGCTTCCAGGTCACCCCGGTGCCCTGGGACCGGGAGGCCTCCGTCCGGATGCCGGTGAGGGTCTGGCGCGAGGCCGTCGACCAGCACTTCCCCGGCTGCGGCTGGCTGCGGCTGCCGAACGACCTGATGGACGCCCTGCTCGCGTACCGCTCCCGACGGGCCCTGCCCTCCTGGGAGGCGACGGTACGCGAGCTGCTCACCGCGGCCGGGGGGACGGCCGTCGACGACATCGTGAAGGAGGGAGTCCGGTGAGCGCCTTCCCGAGCGGGATCGAGCAGGGCTTCGCGACCGCCCGGCAGATCGCCGACGCGGTGCTGCTCGAGGGCTACGTGCTCTACCCGTACCGCGCCTCGGCCGCCAAGAACCGGCTGCGCTGGCAGTTCGGCGTGCTCGTCCCGCCCGAGTACGGCGCGCGCGGCGGCGAGCACTCCCACCAGCGCACCGAGTGCCTGCTGGAGCCGCGCGGGGACGACGACCGGCTGGCGGTCGAACTGCGCTTCCTACGGGCCCAGCGCCGCACCGTCGAACAGACCGCCGCCATCGGCGGCTTCGAGCCGGTGGAACGCCTCGAACTGGCCGACCGGGTGCTCGTCCCCTGGGACGAGGGCGTCGAGGAGAAGGTCGAACTCCTCCTCGAAGTCAAGGAGTTGACCGGGCAGGGGGTGATGCGACCGTTCCGGCTACCGGCCACCGCGGCACTGGAGCTGGTGCGCGAGAACGGCACCGCCATCGGCCGGCTGGCCCGCCGCCGCGAACAGGTCGACGGCCTGCTCCGGGTGACCGCCGAGGAGCTGCCCGGGCCGTTCCGGGCGCTGCGGCTGACCGTCGTGGTGGAGAACACCTCCGACTGGACGCCGCCCCGCGGCGCCGACCGCGAGGAGGCGCTGCCCCGCTCGCTGGTCTCCGCCCACCTGCTGCTCGGGCTGGAGCACGGCAGCTTCCTGTCCGTCACCGACCCGCCCGAGTGGGCCCGCCCGGCCGTCGAGAAGTGCCGCAACGAGCACACCTGGCCGGTGCTGGCCGGGCCGGACGGCGGGCGCCGGGTGCTGCTCTCCTCGCCGATCATCCTCGAGGACCACCCGCAGATCGCCCCGGAGAGCCTCGGCACCCTCTACGACGCCACCGAGATCGACGAGATCCTGGCCCTGCGGACCGCGGCCCTCACCGACCAGGAGAAGCGCGAGGCCCGCGGCACCGACGAGCGGGCCGGCGCCGTGATCGACCTGGCGGAGTCCATGCCGCCCGAGGTGCTGGAGCGGCTGCACGGCGCCGTGCGCGGGCTGCGCGAGGTCACCGGCGGATCCGCCGCGGGCGAGCAGCCCTGGTGGGACCCGGGCAACGACCCGCACGTCGACCCCGAGCAGGACCGCGTCATGGTCGACGGCACGCCGGTCGGCGCCGGCAGCCGGGTGGTGCTGCGGCCCGGGCGGCGGCGCACCGACGCCCAGGACCTCTTCCTGCACGGGCGCAGCGCCGTCGTGGAGGCCGTGCTGCACGACGTCGACGGGTCGGTGCACCTGGCCGTCACGGTGGACGACGACCCGGGCGCGGACCTGTGGCGCGCGCAGGGGCGGTTCCGCTACTTCCAGCCCGACGAGGTCACCCCGCTGGACGGCCCCGCCCCGGTGGTGGAGCCGTGAGCGGCGCGACGGTGCTGGTCGCCGGCGTGGGCAACGTCTTCCTCGGCGACGACGGGTTCGGGGTGGAGGCCGTCCGCCGGCTCGCCGCCCACCCGGTGCCGCCGGGCGTCGAGGTGGTCGACGTCGGCGTGCGCGGGGTCGACCTGGCGTACCGGCTGCTCGACGGGTACCGCACCGCGGTGCTGGTCGACGCCACCTGCCGGGGCGGCCCGCCGGGCACCGTCTACCTCATCGAGGCGGCCGCCGAGCCGCTGGAGGTACCGGTCCTGGACGGGCACCGGATGGGGCCGGACGCCGTGCTCGGCCTGCTGGCCACCCTCGCCGCCGGCACCGGTGGCGAACCGCCCGGGCGGGTGCTGGTGGTCGGCTGCGAGCCGGCGTCGCTCGAGGAGGGCATCGGGCTGAGCGCCCCCGTCACCGCCGCCGTCGAGGAGGCGGTCCACGTGATCCTGCGGGTCCTGGACGAGGCCACGCAACCGGAGAGGGAGACGACACCATGCTGAGAAGACTGTTCTGCGCGGGCCTGCTGGCCGGCATCGGCGTGCTGGTCTGGCAGAGCCTGCCCGACCTCAAGCGCTACCTGCGCATCTCGCGGATGTAGCACCCGCCGGCAGGCCTTGCCGGACGGGCCCGGCGGGCGGCCGCCGGGCGCGGATTGCTGCGAACGGTGCAGCCCCGGCCGCGGTGGCGGCGCGGCTTCGGGCCGGGACCGCCACCGCGCCCTGTAATGGGGCCCGTCGTCGCAGCCCTGTCATGGGGCCCGTCGTCGTGCCGGGGCCGCCGCCCGTCGGCGCGCGCCGCCACCGGCTGTGGGAAGGGACCCATGCACGAGATGTCGATCGCCGCCGCCGTGGTCGAACAGGTGGACGCGGCCGCGCGCGACCACGGGGCGCCCGGCGTGGCGCGGGTGCGGCTGCAGGTCGGCGAACTGGCCGGCGTCGTCCCGCAGGCGCTCGACTTCTGCTTCGAACTGGCCTGCGCCGGAACGCTGGTGGCGGGCGCCGTGCTGCAGACCGAGTCCGTGGCGGCCCGCGCCCGCTGCACGCCCTGCGCGGTCGAGTGGCCCGTCGGCATGCCGCCGGACCTCGGCTGCCCGAACTGCGCCGGCGGCAGCGTCGAGCTGCTGACCGGGCGCGAGCTGCAGATCCTCGACGTCGAGTGGGCCGAGCGCCCCGGCGTCCAGGCCGATCAGAAAGGCTGATGCCGATGTGCCGCACGGTCGACCTCCGTCAGGCGGTCCTCGCCCGCAACGACGGCAGCGCACGGGAGCTGCGGGCGGCCCTGGCCGCGCGCGGCACGGTCGCGGTGAACCTGATGTCCAGCCCCGGCAGCGGCAAGACCGCGCTGCTGGAGGCCGAACTGGGCCTGGCCCGGCGGCGCGGGGTGCCGGTGGCCGCGCTCACCGCCGACCTCGCCACCGAGAACGACGCGCTGCGGCTGGCCCGTTCGGGCGCGCTGGTGAAGCAGGTGCTCACCGACGGGCTCTGCCACCTGGAGGCGGAGATGCTCGCCGGGCACCTCGCCGACTGGCTGCCGGACGACACCCGGCTGCTCTTCGTGGAGAACGTCGGCAACCTGGTCTGCCCGGCCTCCTACGACCTCGGGGAATCGCTGCGGGTGGCGCTCGCCTCGGTGACCGAGGGCGAGGACAAGCCGCTCAAGTACCCGACCGCGTTCGGGCTGGCCAACCTGGTGCTGGTGACCAAGGCCGACCTCGCCGCCGCGGCCGAGTTCGACGAGGCGGCGTTCCGGGCGAACGTCACCCGGGTCAACCCCGGGGTGGAGGTCGTCCTCACCTCGGCCCGGCGCGGCCAGGGCGTCGGTGTGCTGCTGGACCGGGCGCTGGCCGTCCTGGACGGGGCCGTGCCGCACCGGCCGGTGATGGCGGCCGACCACGCCGGATCCGGGCACGGGCATGCGCACCCGCACGGCCACGGGCATGCGCACGGCCATGGGCACCCGCACGACCACGGGCATCCGCACCAGGGCGAGGACGGGGAGCGCCGGGACCCGACCGCCGCGGTGCGGGAGAGCGCGTGACGACCGGTCACCGGGAGCTCGGCCCCGAGCGGCGGCGGGTCGCCGTCCGGGGCCTGGTGCAGGGCGTCGGCTTCCGGCCCTTCGTCTTCACCCTGGCCGGGGAGCTCGGCCTGGCCGGCAGCGTCACCAACACCGGTGAGGGCGTCCTGGCCGAGGTCGAGGGCAGCCCCGCGGCCCTCGACGCCTTCTGCCGGCGGGTGGCCAGCGACGCGCCGCCGCTGGCCCAGGTCTCCTCGGTGGAGTCCGCGCCGCTGGCCGCCACCGGCGCCACCGGCTTCGCCATCGTCCCGTCCCGCACCGACGGCCCCAGCAGCACCCTCATCCCGCCCGACGTGGCCGTCTGCGCCGACTGCCTGGCCGAACTCGCCGACCCGGCCGACCGCCGCCACCGGCACCCGTTCATCAGCTGCACCAACTGCGGGCCCCGCCACACCATCGTCACCGGCCTGCCCTACGACCGGGCCAGCACCACCATGGCCGGCTTCCCGATGTGCCCCGACTGCGCCCGGGAGTACACCGACCCCGCCGACCGCCGCTTCCACGCCCAGCCGGTGGCCTGCCACGCCTGCGGCCCCCGGCTCACGCTCACCGTGCCCGGGAGCGACGACCTGACCGGGGAGGAGGCGCTCGGCGGGGCGCGCCGGCTGCTCGGCGCCGGGGCCGTCCTCGCCGTCAAGGGGATCGGCGGCTACCACCTGGCCTGCGACGCGCGCGACGCCGAGGCCGTCGCCCTGCTGCGGCGGCGCAAGCGACGCGGCGACAAGCCGTTCGCCCTGATGGCCCGCGA
Organism: Kitasatospora sp. NPDC101176; assembly: GCF_044768035.1. NCBI lineage: Bacteria > Bacillati > Actinomycetota > Actinomycetes > Kitasatosporales > Streptomycetaceae > Kitasatospora > Kitasatospora sp. NPDC101176. The sequence goes on along the minus strand of NZ_JBIWPA010000012.1, from coordinate 174,198 downwards.
CCTCGCCACCGTCGAGCGCCTGCTGCCGCTCCACCCGGTCGAACGCGAGCTGCTCACCGGGCCGGTGCGGCCGATCGTGCTGCTGCGCCGCGTCGGCACACCGCTGCCCGGCCTCGCGGCGGTCGCCCCGGGCAGCCCGGACCTCGGGGTGATGCTCCCCTACACGCCGCTGCACCACCTGCTGCTCGCCCCGCCCGGACCGGACCTCCTGGTGATGACCAGCGCCAACCTCTCCGGCGAGCCCATCGTCACCGACGACGGACGGGCGCTGACCGACCTCGCCCCGCTCGTCGACGGCTGGCTCACCCACGACCGGCCGATCCACGTCCCCTGCGAGGACTCGGTGGTGCGGGTCGTCGACGGTGAGCTGCTGCCGCTGCGCCGCTCCCGCGGGTACGCGCCGCTGCCGATCCCGCTGCCGGTGCCGGTCCGTCCGGCCCTGGCCGTCGGCGGCGACCTCAAGAACGTCTTCGCCCTCGCCCGCGACGGCTACGCCTGGCTCTCCGGCCACATCGGGGACATGGACGACCTGGCCACCCTGCGCGCCTTCGACCGCGCCGTCGCCCAGCTCGGAACGGTCAGCGGAGTGCGGCCCGAGCTGCTGGTCACCGACCGGCACCCGGGGTACCGCTCGGTGCGGCACGCCGGACGCGTCGCCGCCGGCCGGCCCGTCCGGCGGGTGCAGCACCACCACGCCCACATCGCCGCGGTGATGGCCGAGCACGGCCTGGACGGCCGGCGCCCCGTCCTCGGCCTGGCCTTCGACGGCACCGGCTACGGCGAGGACGGTGCGGTCTGGGGCGGCGAGGTGCTGTTGGCCGACTACGCCGGCTTCCGACGCCTGGCCCACCTCGCCTACGTGCCGCTGCCCGGCGGTGACGCGGCGGTCGAGCGCCCGTACCGGACGGCGCTCGCGCACCTGTACGCCGCCGGGCTGCCGCGGAGCGCCGGACTGCCGCCGGTGGAGGCCTGCCAGGGCAAGGAACTCGATCTGCTCGAAAAGCAGTTGGAGCGCAATCTGAACTGTGTGCCGACCTCCAGCATGGGCCGCCTGTTCGACGCGGTCTCCTCGCTCGCGGGGATCTGCCACCGGGCCGGGTACGAGGCCCAGGCGGCGATCGAACTGGAGGCGGCGGCGGCGGAGTTCGGCCCGGCGCCCGGCTACGCCTTCGGGCTGCGGCCGGAGGCCGGGGGCTGGATCGCCGACCCCGGACCGGTCCTGGCCGCGGTGGTGGCGGACGTCCGGGCCGGCGCGCCCGCCGGACTGGTGGCCGCGCGCTTCCACGACGCGGTCGCCCGGTTGGCGCGGACGGTCTGCGCGGCCGTCCGCGACCGGCACGGCACGACCACGGTGGCGCTCAGCGGCGGCGTCTTCGCCAACGCGCTGCTCTCCTCGGCCTGCGCCCGCGGCCTCGGCGAGGACGGCTTCACCGTACTGCGGCACCGCCGGGTGCCGCCCAACGACGGAGGACTGGCGCTCGGCCAGCTGATGGTGGCCGCCCGCGCGGCGGCCGCCCGGGAGGAGTGAGTGCGGATGTGCCTGGCGGTGCCCGGCAGGGTGACGGAGGTCTCGGAACGCGACGGGACCAGGATGGCGGTCATGGACTTCGGCGGGGTCGTCAAGGACGTGTGCCTGGAGTACCTGCCCGACCTCGGGGTCGGCGAGTACGCGATCGTGCACGTCGGCTTCGCGCTGCAGCGCCTGGACGAGGAGTCGGCCCGGCGCACCCTGCAGCTGTTCGAGGAACTCGGGCTGCTGCAGGAGGAGTTCGGAGACCCCTGGGAGGCGGCGGGAGCGGCGGAGGAGGCCGGGCGATGAAGTACCTGGAGGAGTTCCAGAACCCCGAGCTGGCGGCCGGCCTGCTCGCCGACATCCGGGCCACGGTCACCCGGCCGTGGGCCCTGATGGAGGTGTGCGGCGGCCAGACGCACAGCATCATCCGGCACGCCATCGACCAACTCCTGCCAGAGGAGGTCGAGTTGATCCATGGCCCGGGCTGCCCGGTGTGCGTCACCCCGCTGGAGGTGATCGACCGGGCGCTGGCCATCGCCGCCCGCCCCGAGGTCGTCTTCTGCTCCTTCGGCGACATGCTCCGGGTGCCCGGCACCGACCGCGACCTCTTCCGGGTGCGCGGCGAGGGCGGCGACGTCCGGGTGGTGTACTCACCGCTGGACGCGCTGCGGATCGCCCGGGAGAACCCCGACCGGGAGGTCGTCTTCTTCGGCATCGGCTTCGAGACCACCGCCCCGCCCAACGCCATGGCCGTCCACGTGGCCCGGAAGCAGGGGCTGCGCAACTTCAGCATGCTCGTCTCGCACGTCCGGGTGCCCCCGGCGATCGAGGCGATCATGAACTCGCCCGACTGCCGGGTGCAGGGATTCCTCGCCGCCGGACACGTCTGCAGCGTGATGGGCACCGACGAGTACCCGGCGCTGGCGGAACGCCACCGCGTGCCCATCGTCGTCACCGGCTTCGAACCCCTCGACATCCTGGAGGGCATCCGGCGCACCGTCCGGCAGCTGGAGCGCGGCGAGCACACCGTCGACAACGCCTACCCGCGCGCCGTACGGCCCGAGGGCAACCCGGCGGCCCGGGCCATGCTCGAGGACGTCTTCGAGGTGACCGACCGCGCCTGGCGGGGCATCGGCGTCATCCCGCAGAGCGGCTGGCGGCTCTCCCCCCGCTACCGCGACCACGACGCCGAGCACCGCTTCGACGTCTCCGGGATCACCACCCGCGAACCCGCCCAGTGCCGCAGCGGCGAGGTGCTCCAGGGCCTGCTCAAACCCCACGAGTGCGAGGCCTTCGGCACCACCTGCACCCCGCGCACCCCGCTCGGCGCCACCATGGTCTCCAGCGAGGGCGCCTGCGCCGCGTACTACCTCTACCGGCGCCTGGGCGTGCCGGCCGCACCCCAGGAGGCGAGCCCCGTTGGCTGACACCGAGACCCTCACCGGGGCGGACGCCCGGGCCGCGGCCGCCCCCGACCTCTCCGGCTGGAGCTGCCCGCTGCCGCTGCGCGACCACCCCCGGGTCGTGATGGGACACGGCGGCGGCGGGGCGATGTCCGCCGAACTCGTGGAGAACCTCTTCGCGCCCGCGTTCGGCGGGCCCGCCCTCGCCGGCCTCGGCGACTCCGCCGTCCTGGAACTCGGCGGCGCCCGGCTCGCCTTCTCCACCGACTCCTACGTCGTGCGCCCGCTGTTCTTCCCCGGCGGCAGCATCGGCGACCTCGCCGTCAACGGGACCGTCAACGACCTCGCCATGAGCGGGGCCCGGCCGGCCTACCTGTCCTGCGGGTTCATCCTGGAGGAGGGCGTGGAGATGGCGGTCGTCGACCGGGTCGCCAGGGCGCTCGGCGCCGCCGCACGCGCCGCCGGGGTCGAGGTGGCCACCGGGGACACCAAGGTGGTCGAGTCCGGACACGGCGACGGGATCTACCTCAACACCGCCGGCATCGGGCTCGTCCCGGCCGGGGTGGACATCCGGCCGCAACGGGCCGCCCCGGGCGACGTGGTGATCGTCAGCGGTGCGATCGGACTGCACGGGGTGGCCATCATGAGCGTCCGCGAGGGCCTCGAGTTCGGGGTCGAGGTCCAGAGCGACTGCGCGCCCCTGGGCGGACTGGTCGAGGCGATGCTGGCCGTCACCCCCGACCTGCACGTCCTGCGCGACCCCACCCGGGGCGGGCTGGCCGCGGCGCTCAACGAGATCGCCGCGGCGGCCGGGGTCGGCGTCGTCATCAGCGAACGGGCCGTCCCCGTGCCGCCGCAGGTCGCCAACGCCTGCGCCGTGCTGGGCCTCGACCCGATGTACGTCGCCAACGAGGGCAAGCTCGTCGCCTTCGTCCCGCGCCGGGAGGCCGACGCCGTCCTCGACGCCATGCGCGCCCACCCGCTCGGCGCCGGCGCCGCCGTGATCGGCGAGTGCGTCACCGACCACCCGGGCATGGTCGTGGCCCGCACCGGGTTCGGCGGCACCCGCGTGGTCGACCTCCCGATGGGCGAGCAGCTGCCGCGCATCTGCTGACCCGTCGGGGGGACGTACGGCGGCCGGGGCCGCCCCCCGGGGGGGGGGCGGGCCCCCCCCGGGGGGGGGCGGGGGCCCCGGCCCCCGCCCCCGGGGGGGGCCGTCCGGGCCCCGCCCCCGCCCCCCCCACCGGGGCCACCTG
>NZ_JBIWPA010000012.1:0-170016 GCF_044768035.1 Kitasatospora sp. NPDC101176 | reverse complement strand
CCCCGCCCCGGGTGCGGCGCCCCCCGGGTGGTCGCCCGCCCGTGGGGCGCGCCGCGGCCGCGCTGGGGCGGCCCGGGGGGGGGGGGGCCGGGCGGCCGGCCCCCCCCCGGGGGCGGGGGGCGGCCCCGGCCGTGGTCGGGCGGTCGGCGGTGTGACGGTCCGGCGGGTGGGGCCTTCGGGCCGGTGCCCGCGGTCAGCTCAGGTGGCCGACGTGCGCAAGCGCCCGCTTCAGCAGCGCACCCTGCCCGCCGGGCATGTCCTGCAGCACCAGCGGCGAGGACGCCTCCTCCGGGCTGAACCAGACCAGGTCCAGCGCGTCCTGCCGCGGCCGGCAGTCCCCGGACACCGGCACCACGTACGCCAGCGACACCGCGTGCTGCCGCGGGTCGTGGAACTCGGTGACGCCCAGTGTGGGGAAGTACTCGGCGACGGTGAACGGCTGCAGGGACGCCGGGATCCGGGGCAGCGCCACCGGGCCGAGGTCCTTCTCCAGGTGCCGCAGCAGCGCGTCCCGGATCCGCTCGTGGTGCAGCACCCGGCCGGAGACCAGGGTGCGGCTGACCGTCCCGTCCGGGCCGATCCGCAGCAGGAGACCGATCTCGGTGACCTCGCCCGCGTCGTCGACGCGCACCGGCACGGCCTCGACGTACAGGATCGGCATCTTGGCCCGGGTGGTCTCGAGTTCCTCGGGGGCAAGCCAGCCCGGCGTGGTTTCCGTCATGTCAGCCATTCGCCGATCGTACGATCCCCGGCCCCCGGTGCGCCGGGCGCCCCGCCCACCCGAACCGGCGGCGGTTCGGCGGGCACCCGCTGCCAGGATGATCCCCGGCGGCAGGGGAAGGACACGTCATGCTGGGACTGCTCGGCTTCCACGACGAGCTGGAGGGGCGCGCCGGCGCTCCGAACGGGTCGGTGCACGACGCCGTCCGGGCAGCCGGCGAGCCGGACGAGGCGGCACTGGTCGGCTACCTGGACGCCGCCCTGCCGCTGGTCGGCTGGACGTCCGCCGTGCCCTGGCCGCTGACCCGGGGCGTGCGTGAGCCGGAGCCTCCGGCGGTCATGACCAGGGCCGAGTTCGACGCCCGGGAGGCGGCCCGCGCCCGGGAGCGGCCGGGCCCGTAAGCCCCGGTGGGCGTAGGGTCCGGCGGCGCCGGGGGCCGTGGTCAGGAACGCCAGACCGGGTCGGTGGCGATGGCCTTCAGGGCGTCCACCTCGAGCGCCGGATCACCGGGGCGGAAGGTGTAGCCGTTCTCGCCGTTCCACTCCGAGATCCGCACCTGACGGCCGTCCGGGTAGTACACGGTGGCCGTCCAGTGCAGGACCGGGTCCGTCGCGCCCTTGCCGTTGCCGAAGCGGTTGGTGACGACCAGGGTGCCGTCCCGCCGCTTGTCGCGGACCTCCAGCGGTGTGGCCGGGCTGCGCTCCGCACCCCGGAGGTCCTCCCGGCCGCGCTGGGACGGCGGGTCGACGGCGACCATCAGCATGCTGGTGCGGCCGTCGACGGTCGCGGTCAGAACGCCCCGCCCGGCGTCCCGGCCCGAGACCGCCGCGCCGGACGGCAGCAGCGGGACGAGCCGACCGAGCAGCTCCTCGCCGGACGGGCCCTGCGCCGCGGTGGGCGCCGGGGAGGCGGCGGACGGCGGCCCGCCGGGCGCGGGCGCGAGCGAGGCGAAGACGCGCTCCCAGCCCTCACCGGTGACCAGGGCCGTCAGCTGCTCCGCCGACAGCGGCGGGTTCGGCCGGCTCGCCGCGGCGGGCTGCCCGTTGAACTCGGTGACCTCCACCCGGCGGCCGTCCGGCGCGGCCCAGGTGGCCCGCCACTCGCGCTTGTCCGCCTCCGTGCGGTCCCGCAGCTTGTCGATGGTCAGGACCGATCCGTCGGGCCGCACCACCCGGTCGCAGGAGTCCTGTGGCACGACGAAGCCGTCCATACAGTTCGCGGTCTCCGCGGGCGGGCGGTCCGTCCGCTCCGCCGTGATGGTGAGGATGCTCTCCCCCGCCCCGTCGTCGAACAGGATCGTGGCGCCCGTCCGGTGCTGGCCCGGATCTCCGGCGCCACCGGAGGTGACCACCCGCACCCCGCCGTGCGGGAGCATGCCGGTGATCGTGCCGAGCACCTCCTCGGTCGTCATCCTCGGCAGGACCGGCTCCGGCGGGCCGGCCGGGCCCCCGGCGAAGGGCCCGCGGCCGACGACGGCGAAGCCGCCGGCCCCGGCCAGCACCACGGCCGCCAGCGCGCCGCCGAGAGCGGTGCGCCGGCGGCGACGCCACCGGCGTCCGCGCTGCTCGGCGAGGGGGGCCAGGGCGGCGTGCCGGACCGGCTCGGGCGCGAGCTCGGCCGCGCCGCGCAGGGCGCGGGCGAAGACGTCCGCGAACTCGTCGTCAGTGGGCATGGCGCAGCACCGCTTTCTCGGAGGAGGGGTTCGGTCCGCCCGCACCGGGCGCTCCCGGCGGGTCGATGGGGCGGCGCACCGCCGCCTCGATGTCGTCGCCCAGCAGGTCGCGCATCCGGGCCAGCGCCCGCCGGGTGCGCGAGCGGACGACGCTCGACGTCAGGCGCAGGGCGGTCGAGGTCTCCTCCACGCTGCGGTCCTCCCAGAACCTGAGCACCAGCACGGCGCGGTCCTTCGCCGGGAGTTCGGCCAGCGCGCGCAGCAGGGTGAGCCGCAGCGCCGGGTCCGGGTCGTCCACGCCGACCTCGGGGAACTCGTCGGTGACCCGCTCGGAGGCGCTGCGCTTGCGGCGGTAGGACAGGAAGGTGTTGACCAGGACGGTCTGCGCGTAGCCGCTGGGGTTCTCCAGCCGGGATATCCTCCGCCACTTCACGAAGATCCGGCCGAGCGCCTCCTGCACGAGGTCCTCGGCGAGGTGGGCGTCACCGCCCGTGAGCAGGAAGGCGGTCCGCAACAGGTGGCGGCCGCGGGAGGCGACGAAGTCCGGGAACTCCGGCCAGTGGTCTCCGGCCGACGCGTCCGGACTCGGTGATTGATCCATGTCTTGGTAACGCGGTGGGTGGGTGTTCGTGTGACAACCGCGTTCGGGTTCGTGGCGACCGGTGTGCGAACGGCCCGGGCGCGGCCGGTCCTTCTGGCGGGGGTGCGCAGGGGGTGACGGGAACCCTGGGAGGCGGCGGTACCGTCTGGCGTGGACGGGCGGGCGGGCGCGACGAGGGGAGACGGCGTGGAGGAGCTGGACGGCGGGGATCCGCGGCAGCTGGGCGAGTACCGCCTGCTGCGCCGGCTCGGTGCGGGCGGGATGGGCCAGGTCTACCTGGGCCGGACGGCGGGCGGGCGGACGGTGGCCGTCAAGACGGTGCACGCCCGGTATGCCGCCGACCAGGAGTTCCGGCGGCGGTTCCGCAACGAGGTGGCGGCCGCCCGGGAGGTCGGCGGCCGGTGGACGGCCCCGGTGCTGGACGCGGATACCGAGGGGCCGCAGCCCTGGGTGGCCACCGGGTACGTGGCCGGCCCCTCGCTGGCCGCGGCGGTCCGGGACTTCGGCCCCCTGCCCGGGGCGGCGGTGCGCTCGCTCGGGGTGGGGCTGGCGGAGGCGCTGACGGCCGTGCACGGGCGCGGGCTGGTACACCGCGACGTCAAGCCGTCGAACGTGCTGCTGGCCCTGGACGGGCCCCGGCTGATCGACTTCGGGATCGCCCGGGCCCTGGACGCGGCGACCGTGCTGACCCAGTCCGGCTTCCTGGTCGGCTCGCCCGGCTACCTCTCCCCCGAGCAGGCCGGCGGGCTGCGGGCCGGGCCCGCCTCGGACGTCTTCTCGCTGGGCGCCGTGCTCGCCTTCGCGGCCACCGGCGCGGCGCCGTTCGGCTCGGCGGTCAGCGCGCCGGTGCTGATCTACCGGGTGCTCCACGAGGATCCGGACATCCCGCTGGAGGACACCGGGTTGCGTGCGGTCCTGGCCGACTGCCTCGCCCGGGACCCGGACCGGCGACCGACCCCGGCGCAGCTGCGCGAACGGCTGACGGCCGGCGACGCGGCCGCGCCGGAGCGCCTGGAGCGGCGGGACTGGCTGCCGCCCGCGGTGGCCGGCTCGCTGGCCGGGCTGGCGGTCGAACTGCTCGACCTGGACGGGGAGTCGGCGGCCCGGCCGGCGGCTCCGACCGGGCGGTTCGGCCCGGCGCAGCCGTGGGAGGGGCCGGGCCCGCGGCCCGCCCCGACGTCCACGCCACGCCCCTTCCCGACGTCCGGGCCTCCGGTCCCGTCGGCGTCCGTCCCGCAGCCCCCGCCGGCCGGGATCCCGGCACCGGCGCCGGGCACCGCCGTGCCCGGCCCGCCGCCGGGCGCCCACCCGGCGACACCCGCCCTGCCGTACCCGCCGCCCGCCCCGACTCCCTCCCGGCCCGCCCGCCGCGGGCCGGGGCGCGGCGCGCTCGTGGTCTCGGTGGTGCTGGCGGCCGCGACGGCGGGCACCGCCGTCCTCCTGGTCACCCGCCCGGACCACACGGCCGGCACCGGACCGGCGCCCACCACCGCGGCCACGCAGCCCTCGACCGCCGCCCCCACACCCACCACGGCCTCCGACCCGACGTCCGTCGCCACGCCCGCCGGCTCCGTCCCGGAGGGCTTCCTCGGCACCTGGCAGGGACAGCTCGGCAGCCCGGCGGTGGCGCTGAAGCCCGACTTCACGATCACCATCACCCAGGGCCGCCCCGCCGACCCGATCGCCCGGATCCACAACAACACCGGTGCCGGCACCCCCTACTGCGACGCCGTGGCCGACCTGATCTCGGCCACGCCCGAGCGCGTGGTGCTCCGTACGGCCCCGATGAACGCCCTCAGCGGCTGCGCCGCCGACCCGCACGACCAGGTGTACACCCGCAACGCGGACGGCAGCCTGCACCTGATCGTCGGCGGATTCTCGGGCGAGCTGCTGAAGAAGTGACACCCCCTCGCGGCGGGGCGGCCGGTGCACGGCGCCGCCCCGCCGCGGCGGCCTGCCCGGAAGCTCCCACCAGAGCGCCCGGAACCGTGCTCGACGGGCGCTCGAGGAATCCGGCCCCCACCCCCCGGCGCAACTAAGGTGCGACGCATCCACCCCACCATCCCGCGCACCCGAACAAGCAGCCGACGGCCGACACCGGGACCGTGCCGGGACGCACCGGGGCCCGCACACCCCGACGCCGCGGCGAACGCCGCCCACCCGAGCAGCCGCCCGCATACGAGAGGAGAACCGTCATGCACCTCAAGGTCCTCGGCCCCCTCACCGCCGACCTCAACGGCATCTCCGTCGTCCCCACCGCCGCCAAACAACGCCAGATCCTCGCCCTCCTCGCCCTCTACCCGAACCGCATCCTGCCCACCACCACGCTGATCGAGGAGATCTGGGGCGACAACCCGCCCAGACAGGCGCTCACCACCATGCAGACGTACATCCTGCAACTGCGCCGCCGGATCACCCAGGGCCTCGGCGCGACCCCGCACATCACCGCCAAGGACGTCCTCACCACCCGGCACGGCGGCTACCAGCTCACCACCCACCCGGACAACCTGGACGTCCACACCTACAACCTGCTCACCACGCAGGGACAGCACGCCTTCAACAACGGGCACGACCACCAGGCCGCCACGCACTTCCGGCAGGCTCTCGCGCTCTGGCACGGCCCGGCCCTGGTCGACGTGCGGCCCGGACCGATCCTCGCCATCGAGATCATGCGCCTGGAGGAGAGCCGCCTGATCACCCTGGAACGGCGCATCGACACCGACCTGCGGCTCGGCCGGCACAACGAGCTCATCCCCGAACTCACCCACCTCACCCACCAGCACCCGCACCACGAGGGCCTGCACGCCCAGGCCATGGTCGCGCTCTACCGCGCCGGCCGGCAGACCAGCGCCCTCACCACCTACCACCACCTGCGCCACCGCCTCACCACCGAGCTCGGCATCCAGCCCTCCCCGCACCTGCAGCACCTGCAGCACGCGATCCTCACCCTCGACCCCACCCTCAACACGCCGACCACGGCCCACCCGACCACCTACAACCTGTACTCGGCCTGAGCTCCCGTCCCGCCCTCACCCCCAGGACCCGCCATGACCACCGCACCCGAGAAACCCCTCGCCCTGATCACCGGCGGCACCCGCGGAATCGGCCTCGCCATCGCCCGAGAGCTCGGCAACCGCGGCCACCGCCTGTTCATCTGCGCCCGCACCGGTCACCACATCACCCAGGCCCTGGCCACCCTGCGCAGCGAGGGCCACCAGGCCGACGGCACCACCTGCGACGTCCGGGACCCGGCCCAGGTCACCGCGCTGATCCAGCACACGGTGGCCGAGCACGGCCCGATCACCGTGCTGGTCAACAACGCCGGACGCACCGGCGGCGGGCCGACCGCCACCACCACGGACGACCTCTGGTACGACGTCATCGACACCAACCTCAACGCCGTCTTCCTGGTCACCCGGGAGACCCTCAGGCACGGCCACCTCACCGGCACCGCACACCCCCGGATCATCAACATCGCGTCCACCGCCGGGAAGCAGGCCGTCACCTTCGGCGCCCCGTACACCGCCAGCAAGCACGCCGTGATCGGCTTCACCCGGGCCCTGGCCAAGGAGCTGGCGCCGACCGGCACCACCGTCAACGCCATCTGCCCCGGCTACGTGCACACCCCGCACACCACGCGGATCCACCACGAGTACGCCACCGCCTACAACACCACGCCCGAGACCATCCACCAGCACTTCCAGACGCACATCCCGCTCGGCCGCTACACCACCCCCGAGGAGGTCGCCTCGCTGGCCGGCTACCTCACCACCCCGACCGCCGCCAGCATCACCGCGCAGGCGCTGAACGTCTGCGGCGGCCTCGCCACCCAGTAGCCCCGGCGCCAACCCCGCCGGCCCACGGGAAGGAACCGGGCTCCGGTGCCCGCTGATCAGCGATGACGAACCGCCACTTCTCCAGCGCGCCCGTCACCCTGCTGGTGGCCGGCGCCGCCTCGCCCGCGCCCTGCCTGCCCGCCGGCCGGCCGCCCGGACGGCTCGACGCGGGGGCCGTGACCGCCGCGCTCGCCCGCACCGCGACCCGCGCGTGGCAGCCGCCCGGGCCGCGCGGGGCAGGCCGACTCCCGGAGTACCTGCTGGTCGAGCTGAACCGGGTCTACGAGGGCGACGCGCTGCGCGCGGCGCTGCGGGCCGTCGCCCCCGAGGCCGGCGAGGACCTGCTCTGGGAACGGATGGTCGACGGTCCGGACGGGCCCGACGGGCTCGACCGGCTGCTCACCGACCTCGGGCACGACCTGGACACCGGGCCGCGGCTGCGCGCCGTCCTGGTCGGGGACCGCCGCGGCGGCCCCCGGCGCCTGTTCCTCGGCATCGCCGCCGGACCGCCCGGCCGCGCCGCCGACCTGCTGGACGAGCTGCGGGAGGCCCTGGCGCACCCGCCGGAGCCCGTGACCGTACCGACCAGCGCGCTGCAGCGGGAGATGCTGCGGCAGGTCGCCGGGCGGTCCGACCAGGACGGCCGGCACGTCGAGCAGCTCTCCTGGAACTGGCACGGGCCGCTGGACACCGCGCGCTTCACCGCCGCCTGGCAGTCCGTGTTCGACCACGAGACCGTGCTGCGGGCCGCGTTCGACTGGGACGACCCCGCCGATCCCTGGATGGTGCTGCACGAACGGGCCGTCCCCGACGTCGTCCGGCATCCGCACGACGCGGTCGACTGGGACGACCTGCTCGAAGCGGACCGGCGCCGCGGCTTCGACCTGCGCCGGCCCGCCCTCCTGCGCGCCACCCTGCTCGACGCAGGCCCCGCCGGCGACGGCGAGGGGCCCGTCACCCGGGTCCTGCTCACCTACCACCACGCCATGCTGGACGGCTGGAGCGTGCGGCTGCTGCTGCAGTCCTTCTACCGCGCCTACCTCACCGGCGGCGTGCTGCCCGGCGGCGAACGCCGGCCCGACGTCCGCGACCACGCCCGCTGGCTCGGCGCCCAGGGCACCGAGCCGGCCCGGCAGTTCTGGGCCGGCCGGCCCGCCGCCACCGCCGTCCTGCCGCTCGCCCCCGACCCCGACCGGCGCGGCAGCGGACGCGCCCGGCGCCGGCTCACCCCGTACGAGGCGATCCGGCTGCGCGGCTGGGCGGCCACCTGGGGAGCCGGCGAGAGCAGCGCCCTGCAGGCCGCCTGGGCCCTGCTGCTCTACCGGGCCGCGCAGTCCCGCACCCCGCGCCGGCCGGCCCGGGCGGTGCGGGTCGGCTTCGCGGTGACCGTCTCCGGCCGGGGCATCCCGCTGGACGGCGTCGACCGGCTGCCCGGCGCCCTGCGCAACCCGCTGCCCATCTCCGTCCGGGTGCACCCGAGCACCACCGTCCCGCAGCTGCTCGCCGCCCTGCGCGACGGGGTGTTCGACCTCGCCGGCTACGAGTGGGTCTCCCCCGGCCAGGCCCACCACTGGAGCGCCACCCCGCGCGGACAGCGCCCGCACAGCCTGGTCGTGCTGGAGCACCAGCCGACCGCCCCGCACCACCTGCGGCTGGAGACCGACCTCGCCGCGCACGGCATCCACGTGGAGAGCCCGGTGCCGTCCGGCACCTTCACCTCCTACCCGATCACGCTCGCCGCCCACTACGACCCGGCCGGCGGGCTCGTCCTCACCACCACCCACGACCGCGCCCTGCTCGCCGACCAGGACGCCGCCGAACTCCTCAGCCAGAGCGCCCTGTTGCTGCGCACCTTCCCCGACCTGCCGAGCGGCATCGGCACCACCGAGGTGCTGCGCTCCACGCTCGCCGGGCACCCCACGCCACGCCCGGGCGCGGGGGTGCGGCCCGAGGCGGGCCCGGGGGTGCGGGCGCCCGGCGCCGACCCCGGGGAGGACGGCCCCGCCGTCCGGCTGGAGGTACTGCGCCGGGCCGGGCACCCGGACGCCGGCTGGGTCCTGCTGCTGCCCCCGCCCGACGCCCCGCACACCCGCTACCCCGCCGCCGCGCGCGGCTGGCCCGGCCCGCAGGCCCTCGGTGTGCTCCGCCCGGCCGCCGCGGCGCCGCCGCCGCCACGGGCCTATCGGCCGGTGCTCGCCCCGCTGCTGGAGTCCGCCGCCCCGGTCGCCCTGGTCGCCGCCCCGGGCAGCGGCCTCATCGCCTGCGAACTCGCCCGGCTCGGCCCGCCCGGCTCGGCGCCGCTGGTGGTGCTGCTCCCCGACCCGGCCGGCCCCGCCGACCTGGCGGCGCTGGCGCCACTGCTGGCCGGCGGCTTCGCGCGACCGCCCGGCGCTGCGCCGTAGGGCCCGTCAGGGCGTTTCCGACCCTGCGCGTCGGATCCGCGGACGGCCTCGGGGCGGCCGACACCGCAGCGCGGAGAAGGGGTGCCCGCCCGTCCGCAGGCCGGGCCGTGTCTTCCGACGCCGCACGCCCCGTGGGAACGGTCGGACGCGCCGTAGGGTGAGGCATGGCCCATTTCGTGCTGACCCGCCGCTCACCGCTGTCGCCGGACGCCTGCTGGGGGCGCGTCACCGCCTGGCGCGCACACGGCGACCGGGTGCCGTTCACCCGGGTCACCGTCGTCCGTGGCACCGGCCGCCGGCCGGGCGACGTCATCCAGGCCCGGACCAGGATCGCGGGCTTCCTCGTCGACGACCCGATGGAGATCGCCGCTTTCACCGCCCCCGCCCCCGGGCGGGACGGGCTCTGCCGGCTCGAGAAGCTCGGCCGTCCGGTGCGCGGCTGGGCCGAACTGCGTGTCCGGGCTCTGGACGGGCCGGGCGGCGGCTCGGAGGTGGTCTGGGAGGAGGAGATCGAGGTCACGATCCTGCCGAGGTTCCTCGACCCGCTGGTCGCCCTCGGTGGGCGGCTGGTCTTCGGGCGGGTGCTGGGCATGCTGCTCGGGCCGACCTCGCGGCGGGTGTAGGGCCGCTCCTGCGGATCGGACCGCTCCGGGGCGACAGGCCTCAGGCGGGCAGCGCGGGCAGACCGTGCGCGGCGAGGACGGCGTTCGCCAGGTCGGGCCGGTCGACCGGGAGGCCGCGACCGCCGAACAGGGCGAACAGCTCGGCTAGTTCTCGGCGCTCGATGCCGCGCGTCCGGTCGTCCTCGGTGAGCCCCAGCACGGCGAGGAGCGGGCCGCGGTGCCGCCCGCCCCGGCCCGCCGGCCGGTCGGCCAGCCGCAGCCGGACCACGGCCCGGTGGGCGCCGGTCTCCGGCTCCTCGCCGACCTCCACGGCCAGCCCCCGGACGTCCTGCCAGGCGTAGCGCCGGGGAACGGCCAGCAGGACCAGGGCGAGGCCCTGTTCGTCCGCGCGGAGCAGCGAGGTCCGTGGCACGCCGACGGCCACGGCCGCCACGATCCCGGCCGCGATCAGCAGGCACGGGCCGGTGCTCACGGCACCGGTGGTGCTGAGGACGATCGCCGCGAGCATCGCCAGCAGGCAGCCGCAGCCGATCACGTCCGCCCGTGGGCGGATACCGCCCAGCCGCACCGTCGTCACCATCGCGCGCCCCCCGAAGCTCGTCCGCGAGTCCCCGGAGCGAGTCCCCGGAGCTCCTCCCGCCACCGGCTCCGGCGGCGTCCCCCGCGCCACGATCCCGAACGGCCCCGGCCGCGGGCAAGCGCGGGCGCCCGGCTGTGACGGGCCCGTGACGAAGGGGGCGCGCCCCCGGGAGCACGCCCTCGCGTCCGGTGACGCCCCCTCACGCCGCCCCGCCGGCCGTGGTGCGCGCTCGGCCGGTCAGCCGGTGTGCAGGATCCGGAAGCGTTCCGGGGCGGCCGGGTCCCGGTCGACGACCTGCACCGGCGGCCAGGCCCACTGCCAGACGCTGACGCCTGGCTCCCGGGAGAAGCGGATCCTCCCTCGGGTGCCCTCGACCGCGACGTGCGGCCAGGCCTCCGCGACGAGCGCCCGGGCCGTGCCGTGCGAGCGCAGCACCTCGGCCAGCACGGCAATCGTGTCGTACCCCTCGAAGGCGACGAAGGACGGCGCCGCCCCCAGCCGCTCGCACAGCGCCGCGGCCACGCGGGTGCCGAGCGGGCCGAGCCGCTCCGGCAGGTAGCGCAGGAACGGGACCGCCGCGCCGTCGCCGCCCAGCAGCTCGGCCCAGTCGGTGAACTCCGGCTGCCCCGCCGGGGCGCCGATCACGACCTCGGTGAGCCGCGGGTCGCGGCGCACGGCCTCGACCAGCGGCACCGACGGCTCCGGGTCGCCGGCCAGCAGCAGGAGGGCCGTCACGCGGTGGCGGACCAGTTCGTCGCACACCTCCGCGGGCGTGAGCCCGCTCGGGTCGAGCTCGACGACGGTGCCGCCGCGCGGGGCGAGGTGGTCCCGCAGGATGCGGGCCCCGGACGCCCAGTAGACGGTGGGCTGGGCGGCCAGGGCGATCCGGCGGTGGCCCGCGCCGAGCAGGAAGTCGGCGTAGGTACGCCAGCCGTGGGACTGCGCCGGGCAGAGGCGGGCCACCCACGGCGTCGGCGTGTCGGTGAGCGCGTCCAGCACCGCCGAGGAGCAGAGGTACGGCAGGCCGAGGGCGTCGGCCCGGGCGGCGACGGCGCGGGCGACGACGCTGTGGTACTCCCCCGCCACGGCGGCCACACCCAGGCCGGCCAGCTCGTCGACGGCGGCCGCGGCCCGCTCGGGATCGGCCGCGGTGTCCCGGACCAGCAGTTCCAGGGGTCTTCCGGCGATCCCGCCTGCGCCGTTGACCTCCTGGACGGCCAATTCGATCCCGGCGAGCAGGTGGCGACCCGCCTCGGCCCAGCCGGGCCGGGTCAGCGGGGCGAGCGCGCCGATCCGTACGGACGGCCCGCCGGCCGGCTTGGACACGAGTGGCGCCGGCGGCGCGCTCGGTGACAACGTGTGCGATGACGGCGTGCTCGATGACGGCGTGCTCGGTGGCGTGGTCATCCGTCGAGTCTCCCAGCGTCGCCCCGGTCGCGGTTCGCCAGGGTCGCGCAGGGCCCTCCGCCGCGGTGCGCGGTCACGGTCGCGGCCGCCCCGGAGTCGACGTGCGGCGGACGGCACGCACCGGCGCCGGGCTCGACCCGCACCGGGACGGGACGAGCCGACCCCGCCGGGCGGCCCCGCCCCCGCCGTCAGTGGCCGCGCAGCTGGCGGACGAGGGTGCGGGCCGCCCCGGCCCAGGACGGGTGGTCGAAGACGAAGCCGGCGTCGAGCAGCCGGGTGGGGGTGACGCGGCGGCTCTTGAGCAGCAGTTCGCTCTCGGAGCGGAGGGTGAAGGCCCCCAGTTCGGCCATCCAGCGGGTGGCGGGCAGGGCGACGGGCATGCCCCAGGCGGCGCGCAGGGCGTGCATGAACGCGCGCTGCGGCAACGGGTCGGGTGAGGCGAGGTTCACCGGGCCGGTGAGGTCCTCGCGGGCGATCAGGAACTCCACGGCGCGGGCGAAGTCATGGGCGTGGATCCAGGACACGTACTGGGTGCCGCCCGCGATCGGGCCGCCGACGCCGAGGCGGGCCAGCCAGGAGAGCGCGTCGAAGGCGCCGCCGCGTTCGGGGCCGAGGACGACCGCGGTGCGCAGCGCGACCTTGCGGGTGTCCGGGGTGTCGGCCCGGGCCTGGGTGTCCTCCCAGGCCCGGGCGAGGTCGACGCTGTACCGCCAGGAGGCCGGGGCGTCGGGCTCCTGGCCGCCGAGCAGGCCGTCCTGTTCGTCGTTGGGGGCGTCGTGGCGGTGGGCGTAGACGGTGGCGGTGCTCATCTGCAGCCAGACGGCGGGCGGGCGCCGGGCGCCGGCGACGGCCGCGCCGAGGATCTGGGTGGAGTCGATCCGGGAGTCCCACATGGCCCGCCGGTTCTCCTCGGTGTAGCGGCAGTTGACGCTGCGCCCGGCGAGGTTGACGACGGCGTCGCTGCCGTCCACCTCGGCCGTCCAGCGGCCGAGGGTCCGGCCGTCCCAGCCGACCTCGTTGGCGCGGCGGGGCCGGCGGGTGAGCACGACGACCTGGTGGCCGGCGGCGGTCAGGGTGCGGTCGAGCAGGGTGCCGAGGGCACCGCTCCCGCCGGGTATGACGATCTTCATGAGTTCCCCCTCGTGTCCTCATGTCCGGACTCGAGGGTAGCGCAGGAACTTGAACGCGTTCAAAGTGGTGCGGCGCAGGCCTCTGAGCAGCTGGGACCTACCGCTCGACGGAGAGGATCCGCCGCAGGGAGTCGCGCAGGGCACCGTCGGCGGTGGGCGGATGCGGGCTCCGCCAGGCGATGTGACCGTCCGGACGGACCAGGACGGCGTCGTCGGCGGGGACGCCGAGGGTTCCGGCGGGCAGCCGGTGGAGCGTGACGGGCAGTCCGGCCGCGGCGGCCGTGTCGGCCTGCCGCTGCCAGTCGGGACCGGACGCGGAGGTGAGCAGCGTGAACCCGGGCCCGACCAGGTCGAGGGTGGAGGCGGCGGCACCGGGCGGCCCGGCGAGGCGTCGGTGCGGCAGCCGGCTTCCGGGGCCACCGTCCGGGTGCTCTCCGGCCGGGTCGAGCGCGGGCCGGTCGGGGGCGGCGGAGTCGGGGGCGGCGTCGGCGTCCGGGTCGTCGGCGAGCACGGCGGTGGAGCGGTAGTGCGCGGTGAGCAGCAGCTCGTCGTCGATCCGGTAGCTGGTGCGGGCCCGGGAGTTGGCGAGCGAGAGGTCGATGACCTGCCGGGCGACGGGGCGGCGTTCGGCCTGGTAGGTGTCGAGCAGCGCGTGGCCGGCGGGCCCGTGGACGACGGCCGCGAGCTTCCAGGCGAGGTTGTCGGCGTCACCGATGCCGGTGTTCATGCCGTGCCCGCCGGTCGGGGGCGTGACGTGGGCGGCGTCGCCCGCGATCAGCACCCGGGAGCGGCGGTAGGCGTCGGCGAGCCGGGCGTCCAGGCGCCAGGTCTGGGTGTCGCGGACGGCGACGTCGAGGTCCGGCAGCCCGGCGGCCTCCCGGACCAGGGCGGCGAGGCGCGGGTGGTCCGCCTGCAGCTCGGCCACGTCTACGTGCACGGGGTCGTAGGGGTGCTGGTAGATCCAGTGCCGGTCGTTGTCGACGGCGAGGAAGCCGCCGCGGCCGGGTTCGGTGAGGAAGTACGAGGCGCTGGCCCGGTCGGCGACGACCGCGCCGAGCGGCGCCTCGAAGCGGATGCTGAGGAAGTGTCCGAGGCCGGTCGGCCCCTCCAGGGCGATCCCGGCACCGGCGCGCACGGTGCTCGCCGCGCCGTCGCAGCCGACCAGCCAGTCCGCGCGGACGGTGTGGCGCTCGCCGGTGGTGCGGTCCTCCAGCAGCGCGTGGACGCCCCCGGCGGACTCGGTCGACTCGGTCGACTCGGTGAAGGAGACCAGTCGGGTGCCGAACCGGATGCCGTCCGGGGCGAGTTCGCGGGCGCGGCGCAGCAGGAGCGCTTCGAGGGCGTCCTGCGGGCAGATCAGGCCCGGTGCGGGGGTGCGTTCCGCGCCGCCGTCGGGTGCGCCGACCAGGCCGGTGCGGACGAAGTCCGGGTCGGAGAGGGTGCGGCCGCGGTAGAAGAAGACGTGGGAGGCGGGGAGTCCGGCCTCGCGGACGGCCTGCTCCAGGCCGAGGCGGCGCAGGATCTCCATCGAACGCGCCGACACGCCACGGGCCTTGGGGTGGTGGGAGGTGCCGGGGTGGGCCTCGACGAGCAGGTGCGGCACGCCGTGGCCGGAGAGCAGGAGGGAGAGGGTCAGCCCGACCGGGCCCCCACCGACGACCAGGACGGACGTCTCTGCCGGGAATCGCATGCACCGCTCCTTCGTAACGCCTAATGATTGATTTCGACGTTACCATGGGCGTGTACGGCAGACGGTCGGACCAGAACGGACGGACGATGACCCAGGACCTCGACGACGGCAACCCGCGCGGCCTCCACTTCCTCGCCGACCTCGCCAACGCCGTCCGCACCGACCCGGCGCCCGGCGCGGCCGAGCTCCAGGCGCTGCTGGAACACCACGGCGGCCCGCCGTTCCGGCTCACCGAGGCCGACGCCCGCGAGCTGCGCACGGCCGCCGCCCGCCTCGTCCACGTCCTCACCCTCGACGACGTGGACGAGGCGGCCGAGGCCGTCAACGCCCTGCTGGACGCCTACCCGCCCCGGCCCCGGCTCGTCCGCCTCCCCGGCCGCCCCTGGTCGCTGCACACCCAGGCCCCGCCCTCCGCCGGCCTGACCCACTGGCTGCTCTCCACCTGCGCCCTGGCCCTCGGCCTCTGGCTCGGCGACCGCGGCCGCTGCGCCTGGGGCCGCTGCGCGGCACCGGACTGCGAGCGCTTCTTCATCGACACCGGCCGCCGCACGCCACAGCGGTACTGCACCCCGCGCTGCGCCACCCGCGTCCGCGTCGCCGCCCACCGGGCCCAGCGCACCGCCGACTGACGGGCCGCCCGCCCCCGGACAGCGGCGCCGTCCCGGGGGCCGGGCGGGCGGGTCCTCACATCCGCATCCGGAGCCGGCACACCACCGCGTCGGTGTGCCGGCGCAGGGCCCGGTCGATGACCGCGCCCCGGCGGTTCTGCAGCGCGCGCTGCCAGGGGCGGACCGGTTCGACCTCGGGGATCAGAACGGTGAGGCGGTCGTAGGCGTGCTCGGTGGCGAGGCCGTTGACGAAGTCGGCGATCGGCCGGCCCAGGCGGCGGTGCTCGTCCGGGATCTCCACCAGCGGGACGCCCGGCTGCCACAGCTCCCAGTCCCGGCGCAGGGTCTCGGTCTCCACCGGATCGTGGACGACGGTGACGGCCATCACCTCGTCGCCCAGGGACAGGGCCGCGGACAGGCCGTCACGGGTGAGCCGGGTGATCGCGGTGACCGGGACGACGACCAGGCTGCGCTGCGGGGTGAGCGGCCCCGGGACGCGGCCGAGTTCCAGACGCGCGCCGATCCGCGCGTAGCTGCGGTGCACCGCCTCGAAGAGCAGGACCAGCAGCGGCAGCGCCAGGCAGATGCCCCAGGCGCCCTCGGTGAACTTCGTCCCGGTGACGACCAGGGTCGCGGTGCCCGTGAGCAGCGCGCCGAAGCCGTTCAGCGCCGCCTTCGCCCGCCAGCGGGCGGGCCGGTGCAGGGCCCAGTGGCGGACCATGCCGACCTGGCAGATCGTGAAGCCGACGAACACCCCGATCGCGAACAGCGGGACGAGGCTGTTGACGTCACCGCCGGAGCCGACCAGCAGGAGGGCGGAGACCGCCGCGAGGAAGAGGACGCCGTGGCGGTGCACCTGACGGTCGGCGCGCAGCGCGAAGACGTGCGGCAGGTGGTTGTCCCGGGCCAGCAGGTGCATCAGGACCGGCAGCCCGCCGAAGGAGGTGTTCGCCGCCAGGCCCAGCAGGACCACGGTCGCGAACTGCACCAGGTAGAAGCCGGCGCCGTGGCCGAGGGAGGCGTCCGCCAGCTGGGCGAGGACGGTGACGCCCTCGACCGGTTGCAGGTGGAAGCGGCCGATCAGGACGGCCAGCCCGATCAGCATCACCCCGAGCAGCGCGCCGAGCGCGACCTCCGTGCGCTGCGCGCGCTTCACGCCCGGCGTGCGGAAGGACGGCACGGCGTTCGCCACCGCCTCCACGCCGGTCAGCGCGGAACAGCCGGCCGCAAAGGCCTTCAGCAGCAACAGCGCACCCACCGCCGTGGCGTTCTCCGTCAGCACCGAGGCGTGCCCGGCCGCCGCGGCCGTGCTCGCCGGCGCGTCCCGGAACAGGCCCACCACGATGATCGTCAGGATCGACAGCACGAACACCGCCGTCGGCGCCATGAACCAGCGGGCCGACTCCGCGATCCCGCGCAGGTTCACCGCCGTCACCAGCGCCAGCACGCCCAGGCACAGCCACACCCGGTCCCCGTACAGCCCCGGCACCGCCGAGGTCAGCGCCGCCACCCCGGCCGTCACCGATACCGCGACGTTCAGCACGTAGTCGATCACCAGCGAGGCCGCGGCGGTCAGCGCCGTCCGGCGCCCCAGGTGCTCCTTGGCCACCGCGTAGGAACCGCCGCCGTCCGGGAACGCCGCGATCACCTGCCGGTACGACGCCACCAGCACCGCCAGCAGCACCGCGATCGCCACCGTCACCGGCAGCGTGAACCCCAGACCGTAGGCACCGGCCGCGGCCAGCACCAGCACGATCGACTCCGGGCCGTAGGCCACCGAGGCCATCGCGTCCAGCGAGAGCGCCGCCAGGCCGCCGAGCACGCTCAGCCGGTGCCGGTCGTCACCGCCCGGGTCGGCCGCCCCTGCCGCCCCTGCCGCGGTGGCCGTCCCGGCGGCGCCGGCCTTCCGGTCAGCGCCGGCTTTCCCGGCAGCGGCGTCCGGCGGCTGCGCTCCGGCGGCGGGGGCCGGGGTGGTTCTCTGGGACATCCGTCTCTCCATCGGTCGGGGATCCCATGATCGTGAGGCCGTCCGGAACCGCGGCGGCGGATCACTGCGCTCCCTTGATGGCGGCACCTGCGGTCTTGACGACACCTTGACGACACCGGGCGTGCCGCGGCCCGCAGAAGCCGTTCGTCCGCCGCAGTCCGTGGAGAGATCGGCCGGTTCTCTCAGCGGGCCGGCGGGACGAGGACGGTGCGGTCGAACGGGCCGCCGTGTGCGGCGGCGTACGCGACGGCCTCGTTGACGGCGTCGAGGCCGAACGACCGGACCCGTTCGGGGGCGAGGTCCAGGGCGCCCGAGGCGAGGAGCCGGACGATGCCGACGTTCGCCGTCCGCGGATACATCCACTGACCGCGCACGGTGATCGAGTTGCGCATGATCCACGGGTAGGGAAGCGCGAGGTCCGCGCCGCCGAGCATGCCGACGCCGCCCATGAGGACGACGCGGCCGTACTCCCGCACCGTCATGGCCGCCGTGCGTGCCACCGGGCTGGGCGCGCCCGGCGGGAACAGGTCGATCACCATGTCGATCGGGCCGTCGCCCGCCGCGGACATCGCCGCACGGTCGCCGGCCTCGTCCCCCGTGAGCGGGACCGGGCACACGCGCGGGCCGAACCGGTCGGCGAGGAGGTCGAGCGCGGCCCGGTTGCGGCCCGGGGCGACCACACGGCCCGCCCCCATGGCGAGCGCGAGCGCGACCGCACTGCTGCCGAGGTTGCCGGTGGCCCCGCTCACCAGCAGCGTCTCACCGGCTGCGAGTCCCCCGGCCAGCAGCCCGCCGTAGGGGATGACGTGCACGCCGAGCGCGGCCCAGCGGGCCGGGTCCTCCCCCGCCGCCGCGGGCAACCGGAACACGTTCTCCGTAGGGACGCGCATGAGCTCGGCGAACGATCCGTCGTGCAGGTACCGGGCCAGCCGCGCGCCGCCCTCGCCGCGGGCGCTCCAGCCCTGGAGCGTGATGTCGGGCGTCAGGGCGTCGTCCCGCGAACGCACCGTGCAGTCGCACCACACCAGATCGCCGGGACGCAGCCGGGTGGCGTCCGGGCCCACGTGGACCACCCGCCCCACGCCGCCGATGCCGGGCACGACGGGAGGCACGAGCGGGTAGTTCCGCTCGCCGCTGAAGACCTCGGCCGCGTACGGGGCCACGCAGGTGGCGAGCACCTCGACCACCACCTCGCCGCCACCGGCCTCGGGGTCGGGCACCTCCCGCACCGTGAGCGGGGCGCCGAACCGCGTCAGAACTGCTGCTCGCACGTGATGACCTCCGTGTTCGTCCGTGTTCGTCGCGATCGACACTAGGAGCCCGGCGAGCATGCGGGAAGCGACGATCGAGCATCTGTGGTATGCGTATGCCGCATGGACGTCGCCAGCACAGGCCTGCGGGTCCTGCGGCAGATCGCCGAGTCCGGCAGCTTCACCGCGGCCGCCACCCGGCTCGGCTACACCCAGTCGGCGGTCTCACGCCAGGCCGCCTCCCTCGAACGGAGCGCGGGCACCACCCTGTTCGAACGCCGCCCCGACGGCGTGCGGCTCACCCCCGCGGGTCTGGCCCTGCTGCGCCACGCCCGCACGATCCTGGACTGCCTGACTGCGGCCGAGCACGACCTCACCGGCACCGCCCCGCGGACCGAACTGGTGCGCCTCGGACTGTTCCTGAGCGCGGGCGCGGCCCTCCTGCCTCCCTCGCTCGCCCGCCTCGCGGCGACCGACCCGCAGATCACGGTCACCACGGCCGAGGGCACCACGCCCGCCCTGGTCCGGGCCCTGCGCGCGGGCTCGATCGACCTCGCCGTGCTGACGTCCCGCCCGCCCCACCGGCCCCCGGACGGCGAGTCACCGCGCCTGCACGTCGAGACCGTCGCGGACACCGAACTGCTCGTGGCGGCGCCGTCCACCGGAGCGTTCGCCGGCCGCACCACGGTGCACGTCGACGACCTGGTCGACGCCCCCTGGATCGCCGCCCCGGCGTCGGCCTCCGAACCGCTGCTCGGCGCCTGGCCCGGACTGCCCGGCCGGCCGCGCATCGTCCACTCCGCGCGCGACTGGCTGACGAAGCTCCACCTGGTCGCCGGCGGCTTCGGGGTGACGACGGTTCCCTCCCGGCTCGCGCCGATGCTCCCGCCCGGGGTGAGCCTGCTGCACGTCGAAGGCGCACCACCCGAAATCCGCCGGGTCCTCGTGGCGCGTCTCCCCGGCCGCCCGGCCCCGGCGGTCACGGCCGTCACCCGCGCGATCGTCTCGACCGTCTGACACGTGGCGCCGTCGGATCCGGAGGGAGGCCTCGGCGCCGGCGTCGGATCCGGAGGGAGACCTCGGCGCTGCCCTCGACGAGGAGGCCGGCAGGGCGCCGGCTCCTCGCGTCAGGGCGGCATCAGAGTCGTGTCAAGGACACCGGGCGACCCGTCCGAACGCCGGGCACCACGGCGGAGCGCCGCACGCCCCGACCACGGCTGCTCAGGTGCCCCCGGGCCGGCGGTCGGTGGGCCGCTCCAGGTACCGGGCCGTCATCAGGTGGGAGAAGCCCATGATGGTCTCCTGCGGGCTGACACCGGTGGCGCCCGGCAGGACGCTCGCGTCACACAGCCGCAGATTGGTGAAGCCGTGCGGGCGTCCCTGGGCGTCGCACACTCCGCCCAGGGTGGGCGGACCCATCCGGCAGGACGCCATGGCGTGAACGGAGATCAGGTCCCAGCTCTCGGGCCGGCCGTGCACCGCGAAGTCGGCCGCCTGCGCGGCCGTGGTCAGGCCGGCGGGTGCGGGCGGCAGCAGTTCGACCGCGCCCGCCTCCAGGAGGAGCTCGGCGGTGCGCCGGAACGCGGAGCGGAGGAGGTCCCGGTCGCTGCCGGTCAGGCGGTGCCGCAGGACCGCGCCGAGGCCGGGTACCACCAGCAGCCGTGCGGTGCCCTGGACGCTCACCTGCGTCGTGTAGACCGCGATCCGGTCCAGCTGGGCCAGCATCCGGTCCACCGTCCCGGCGGGGTGGGCGGCCAGCGCCGCGGCGAGCGACCCCGGGGTGAGGTTCCCGGGCATCACCCGCACGCCCCGGTCGGCGAACTCCTGCAGTTGCGCGGTGAAGATGGTGCCCTCGGCTGCGCGGACGGATTCGCCGAAGCGCGCCACCGTGCGGAAGTTGACGTGGAACGCGATGGCCCGGCCCGGGCCGCGTCCGCCGATGCCACTGCGCCGCAGCAGCAGCGCGCTGCCGATCGGGCCTGCGGCCAGGAACACCGTCCGCGGGAGGTAGCGCAGCCGTCGGCCGCCGCGCAGGGCGTGCACGACGGTGACCCGGGTGCCGTCGTGTTCGAGCCAGACGACCCGGGTGTCGGGCTCGATGACCGCTGCGAGCCGTTCGGCGGCGGGCAGGTAACTCACCAGCATGCTCTGCTTGGCCCCGCTGGGGCAGCCGGTGACGCACCGGTTGGCGTGCCGGCAGCCCTGGACCGCCCGGCGGGCCGGTGCCCAGCGCCAGCCGAGCCGGTCGGCCGCCTGGGCGAGCAGCACCGAGTCGCGGTTTCCCCGCCCGGGCGGCTGGTCGATGACACCGAGGCGCCGCTCCGCCTCGGCCAGGTGCGGAGCGAGGTGGTGGGCCCGGAAGCCGTCGACGCCGGCGGACGCCCAGCACTCCAGCAGGTGTTCCGGAGGACGCCAGAGCAGACCTCCGTTGACGACGGTGGTCCCCCCGACGCAACGCCCCTCCCCGAAGGGGATGGTGGGTGCGCCGTGGATGGGCACCAGACCGCCCTGGCGGTAGAGCAGACGCAGGTTCTCCGCCGGGGACGCCCGGGTGATCCTCGCCTGCGGGACGAGCGGGCCCTCCTCGAGGACGCGGACCTCCCGGCCCGCGGCGGCGAGCTCCAGGGCCGCGGTGCTGCCGCCGGCTCCCGAGCCGATCACCAGGGCGTCGCAACGGACGGTACGGACGGTCCTGGTCATCCGGGCTCCTGCGGTGGTGTGGTGGAGGCCCCGTCCAGAGCGCCGTGCAGGGCCAGCGCAAGGCTCACCCTGAGGAGTTCGGCGCAGCCGGGCACCGTGGAGAGCCGGTCGGCGACCCGTTGCGGACGGGCCCGGTCCGAGGTGCCCCGGAGCGGGCCGGTCGGGTCCGCGAGGACGACGGCGACCGGGAACACCCGCATCAGCAGGGCGAACGCCAGGCGGTACGGCTTCGGGAGGACGGCGAGGGTGGCGGCCGTGTGCCGGACGGCGGCGGCCTGGCGGGACGGTTCGGACAGGGCCGTGCAGCGGCCCGCCCAGAGCGGCGGGAGCCCGGCGGAGCGTACGCGCCGTTCCCAGGCCCGCAGGCGACGGTGCTCCCGCGCGGTGCGGAACCCTTCGGCGGGCGGTGCGGGACGGGCCGCCGGGGAGCTCATGCGCCGACCTTCTCCCTGACCAGGCCTGCCAGGAGACGGGGCATCCCCTTGGCCAGTACCGCGTCCAGGGCCTCCAGGAAGAGGTCGAGGTCGGAGTCCTCGGCCACCAGGGGAGGCGCGACGATCAGGGGGAGGTCGTGATTGGAGCCGTAGTAGGTGAGCACACCGTGGTCACGGTAGAGGGCGGCGACGACGGCGGCGGTGGCCAGCTTCGCCCCGGCCTGCGGGTCGCGCGCGAAGGAGGAGGGCAGCAGCCGCAGCGCGTGGTCGAGGGCGGCCGGACCGTGGCGCAGGACGACGCCCTGGAGGGCGCCGGTGCCGCGCACCTCCGCGATCAGGTGCGGATGGTCGGCGGCGACGGCGGTGAGGCCGCGGCGCAGCCGTTCGCCGAGGCGGCGGGCTCTGGCCGGGTAGTCGTCCTCGACCGCGATCGCCACGGCCTCCAGTGCGGTGGCCGTCTCCTCTCCGAAGCCGTAGTAGGTGGTGCTGTGCAGGGTGGCGTCCGGAAGCGAGTCGTAGGCCCTGCGGAAGACGGGCTCCCTGGCGACGTAGCCGGAGATGGACGACTTGCCGCCGCCGAAGGACTTGGAGGTCGTCACCACGTCCGGGACCAGGCCGGGGTGGCGCATGAAGTGGAAGAGGGAGCCGGTCCTTCCCCAGGAGGTGTAGACCTCGTCGAAGATCAGGACGATGTCCTGCTCGGTGCACAGCCGGCGTGCCTCGCGCAGGAACTCCTCCGAGCACTCGCGGAGGCTGGAGGCGCTGAAGGGCTCCAGGACCAACGCGTAGACGTCGCTCCCGCCCTCGGGCGTAGTGTGGCGCTCCAGGGCCAGTTCGAGGGAGGCAAGGTCGTCGAAGGCGAAACCGTCGGTGCCGGGGATCCGCGGGAAGCTGAAGTGCACCTCCGGCGAGGCGGTCAGGCTCCCGGCGCCGAGCAGCTTGCCGTGGAAGGCGATGTCGCTGTGCAGGACGGTGCCGCGGTGGCCGCGGTGGTACTTGTAGGCCATCTTCAGGGCGCCCTCGACAGCCTCGGCGCCCGAGTTGGGGAAGTAGCTGACGTCGAGGTCCGCGGGCAGCAGCTGAGCCAGGTTGTGCCCGAGGGCGGCGACGTACGGTGAGAAGTAGTTCTTGTGGACCTCCATGCGCTGCAGATCCTGGAAGCGCCGGCGGGCGGCCAGGATGCGGGGGTGGTTGTGGCCGTGGTTCAGGACGCCGATCCCGCCGGTGAAGTCCAGGACGCGCCGACCGTCGCGCAGGGTGATCCAGCAGCCCGCGGCGCTGTCCACGACGTCGCGGCCGAAGCCGAAGGCGGAGAGCAGCGTCACCTGGCCCCGGCTGACATGGCGGCGGTAGAGCTCGTGCACCCGCGCGATCGGCATCCGCTCGCAGTCCTCGGTGCTGATCAGGGAGTTCATGGCGTCCCCTCCTCGGGGCCGGACTGCGGACCGGTGCCGTGCCCGGCGCCGGGAAGTCGTGGATCGGGGGCCGTACGGCGCGCGGTCCGCATCCGGTCGGCGATCAGGCGGCCGGCGTGCCGCCCCTGCCGCATGGCGTAGTTGGTGCCCCGGTCCTGGGGGTAGACCTGGGCCATGCTGGCCAGGTAGAGCCCCGGGACGTCGGTCTCCATCGCCGGGATGCGGTCGGAGTAGTGCGGGGTGATGACCGGCTGGGCGTGGTCGGCGCGCCAGACGTGGTAGCGCCGGACCCAGTCGCGGTGGAACTGCGGGAACATGCGGCTCAGGTGCGGAAGGCTGGCGTGGAACACCGCGTCGTCGTCCATCCGGTACAGCTCGGCACTGGTCGGGAGGTAGGCGGACAGGTAGACCAGGTGGCGCCCGGCGTAGGCGTCGGATTCCTCCAGGTTGGTGTGCTCGATGACGCCGACGAACGGGAAGGAGGGGTCGGTGACGTTGAGCCAGTAGGTGTCCGACAGCGACCGGTCGTTCTGCAGCACCAGGCACAGATTGGCGAGGTAGGGGATGTCGGACAATCGCCGCCGGACGGCCGGCACGTTCGGATGGGGCGGTGGTCCGGCGGCGGCGGGGGCGAGGAAGCCGGCGAGCAGGTCCGGCGCCGTGGTGGCCAGGACCCGCCGTGCGGGCAGTACGCCGTTCCCGGTGCGGACCCCGCACACCCCGTGGGCGTCGGTCACCACCTGCCGTACCGGGGTGTCGGTGCAGATCCGGACTCCCAGTTCGGAGAGGCGCGAGACCCACGCGTCCAGCAGGGCCGCGCAGCCACCCCGCAGGTAGTAGAGGACCTCGCGGCCGCTGTGTGACCGGCTGCCGCCGCGCAGGTGGAGCTTGGTCCACATCCAGGTGGCGCCGACCTCGGTCGCGTACTGGCCGAACTTGCCTTCCAGCAGCGGACGCCAGACGGTCTCGTAGACCTGCTGCCCGCTCAGCCCCACCAGCCACTCCCGGGCCGTGAGGTCCTCCAGGTCCCGCCAGTGCCGCACCCGGTGGGCGCGCACCGCGGACCAGCCCAGCCGGACCCGGTCGGGCAGCGGGAGGGGGGCGAACCGCAGCACGTCCCACGGGCTCGACAACCGGTACACCGAGTTCGCGTAGTAGACGCCGGTCCGGGTCCGGTGCGGCTGGAGCAGGTGGGAGCAGCCGAGCTCCGCGCACAGCCCCCGGACCTCCAGGTCGGAGGAGAACCAGTGGTGGTAGAAGCGTTCGAGCCGGGCTCCCCCGACCTCGAACGACCCTGCCAGGCCGCCGACGAACGGCTCACGCTCCAGCACCCGGCAGGCCACCCCGGCCAGGGCGAGCTCGTGGGCGGCGGCAAGGCCGGTGAACCCGCCGCCGATCACCAGGACCTCGTCGCCGGGCGCCCCGGCCGCCGCCCGGCCGTCCCGCGCTGCCGGACCCGCCACCGGGCCGCTCACGAGGCCGCCGCCGAGGCCGCGCTGTTCTCGGACATCGCTGCTCCCTTCGAATCCTCCGGCGCTGTTCCGTCCGGAGGTGGTGAACGGGGAGGTGTGGAAGGTCTGGGCGGCGCAGGCACGGCCTCGCCGGCTTCGGAGGCGCCTCCGCCCCGCCGCGACCCGCAGCGGCCGGAGGCTCCGGTCGATCACTGGTGTCAGGGGAGGGTGGCGTGCCGTCCCGACGGGGGAGGCACCGCCTCACGGGGAGGCCTTCGGAATCACCGCCGGGCGATTCAGGCTCCCAGAGGACCCTAGCACCGCGCCTGACTCCCGGCCTGCGGAGGCGCCGCTGACCTGCCGCGATTCGCACACGTGCGACGGCCCGGGCGGAGCCCGCCCGACGACGGGGCAGCCGACGGCCGCGGCGTCGGACGGGCCTGCGCCCGCTCGTCCCCGGTGACCCCGCCGGGTGACCGGAGCGACGCCGCTCCGGTTGCCCCGGTCGTCGCGCGGCCGACATCATCGAGGCTGGACCACGTCGCGTCAGCGATGTCGCGACGTCGCGTCCGATCGCGAAGGCGATCAGCTCGGCGACCAGGAAGGTGACACGCCATGGACGCCACGCCACAGCAGCCGCTGCGATACGCCGTCGGACTGCCCAACAGGCGCGAGTACGCGGATCCCCGCCTGCTCCGCGAACTGGGAGCGCTCGCGGAGCGGTCCGGCTGGGACGGCTTCTTCCTCTGGGACGGCCAGGTCGCGGAGCACCCGGACGAGCACGTCACCGACTCGTGGACCACCCTGGCCGCCGTCGCCGCCGACACGGAGCGCCTGCGACTCGGCGTCATGGTCAGCGTGCTCGCCCTCAAGCGCCCTGCCGAAGTCGCCCGTGCAACCGTCGCGTTGGACCTCCTCACCGGCGGACGGCTGGTCTTCGGCGCCGGCCTGGGGTCCTCCGCCGCCGAGTTCCGGGCACTGGGCCACGACCCGGACCCACGGGTGCGGGCGGAGAAGCTGGACGAAGCCCTCCACGTACTCGATGGGCTGTGGGCGGGCCGGCCCTTCACCTTCCACGGCCGCTGGTTCACCGTCACGGACCTCGACTTCCAACCGGTGAGCCCGCAGCGTCCTCGCATCCCCGTGTGGATCGCCGGCACCTGGCCCTCACGACGGCCCATGCGGCGGGCGGCGCACTGGGACGGTGTCTTCCCCACCCGGGCGGGCGTGGGCCACACCCAGATGATGCCTCCCGCCGACCTGGAGGCCGTGGTCTCCTACGTCCGCGCCCACCGGACCGTCCAGGAGGGACCGTTCGACGTGGTGATGGAGGGTCAGACGTCCGGCCTACGGCGGGACGCCGACGCCGCGGTCGTCGCCCCGTACCGGGCGGCCGGCCTCACCTGGTGGGTGGAGAAACTGGGCTGGTTCCGGGGCCCGGTCGAACTCGTCCGCGCTCGGATCGGATCCGGACCCCCTGTTCCCTCCGGTCCGGGAGCCGATCCCCTCGGACCCGCTTCCCCGGCCGGCCGTCCGTGAGGCCGTCGTCGGCCATGCCCACCACCGTCGGCGTCAGCGACCGGCGGAGGCAAGGGGGCGCCGGAACATCAGGGCGTGCACCGTGAAGCGGGATCCGTCGAAGTCCGCCCGGCCGGCCGCCCGCCGTTCCTTCAACAGGCCCAGCATGGTGTCCTTGTGCTCCGCGTACGTCAGGAGCGGGATGTCCATCTCGACGATCTCGAGCGTGTGCGTCTCATAGCCGCGCCCGGTGAGCTGCGCGACGGTCCGGGGGATGTCGGCGAGCGAGGAGTGCGCCATGAGCAGGATGCCGCCCGGTGCGAGGAGCGTGTCCATCCGCTCGACCACGGCGTCGTACATCGCGCGGCCTCCCTCCTTCGCGACGAGAGCGGTTTCCAGGCCGTCTCCCCTCGCGTAGCCGGGGTCGTGCGGCAGGTGCGGCGGATTCGTGATCACCAGGTCGAACGTGCCGTGCGGTGCGTAGTCCTCCACCGGCGAGGTGACACAGGTCAACCGGGTGGCGTCGAGACCGTTGGTCAGCACGTTCGCCACGGTCTGGGCCGCGGAGGCCGGGTTGATGTCGAGGGCGGTCACCCGCTTGGCGCCGGCTGCGAGCAGGGCGACGCTGTAGAGGCCCGAACCGGCCCCGATGTCCAGGGCGTTGACGCCGTTCAGGTCGGGAGCGTCGTCACCGTTGAGGGCGGCGATGAGGCTCAGCCCGCAATCGGTGGGGAAGAGGACCTCGGCGGGGTCCTCCACCGCCAGTTGCAGACGCATGCCGCGGAACTCGAAGATCCCGCACGAGGGACGGGACTGCCACAGCGAACCGCTCTGGCCGGCGGGCAGGGTGCGGCGCCGCGGCAGCGTCCGGGTCGGAGCGTGGGTCATCGCGGTGAGGACCTTTCGGGTTGGGGAAGCGGCTGGCGGGGTCCGAGGAGCGCAGGCGTCCGGGACTCCGGCGGATCGGGGACCGGTCGGCGCTTCTCGGGATGTCGTGACGCCCGGCCCGTCGGGCCGGTCAGTCGGCGAGGGCGGACAGCACGGTGCGGACGGCGTCGTCGGCGATCCGCCGGCCGCGAGGCTCCGGGATCAGGCCTACGACGTAGCCGAAGTTCCAGGCGAGCCGGCCGTGACTGGTGGTGGCGGTCGCCACGACGGCGCCCACCACCGAGATGCCCGTGACGAACTGTGCGTCGGAGACGCGCCACGAGCCGACCTGTTCGGGGAACACGTGGCGTCCGACATTGGACAGACAGAGGTTGATCGGCCCCTTCTCCTCCATGAACCGCATGAACGCCTCGCTGTCCGCCGTCGACTTCGGCCCCGCCCAGCGCGGCAGGCTGAGCATGGACAGGTGCTCCCGGCGCCTTCGCCGTCGCACCAGGTCCTGGCTGATCGCCCGGGCCGCGGGCCACAGGGACCCGTCCGGCTCGTAGCGGACGCGGGTGGGCACCGTGGCCACGAAGGTGCCGACCTCGTCGGGGGCGACGGCCGGATCGAGGTCCCCGCGGAAGTCGACCGGCGAGCCGATGGAGAACCACGTGCTCGGCGGGGCTCCCGCGTCCCGCGCGACGGCCGTGACCATCGCGGCGGCCAGGGCCCCGTGGACCGTGGTGCCGTGCCGCCTGGCCGCCAGCACCAGTTGTTCCAGCTGCTCGGCGGTCAGGAGCCGGTGCACCATCCGCGTGCGCCGTGTCCCGAAGGGGACCGGGCGGCTGGGGACGACGCGCTGGGCGGGATCCCGCCGGGCCGCCTGCCGGTCCCGCAGCATCATCAACCCCAGCCCCGCGGCCCCCGCCGGGCCGCGGTGGCGGCGCGGGAGGAGGTCCTCCGTCGCGGGCAGCGCCCGCCACGAGGCGGCGTGCGGCGGCGTACCGGCATCGGGTTGCGCGGCGAGCTCGATCCACTGCCGCAGCAGGGACAGGCACGTCCTTCCGTCGGCGATGCAGTGCGAGGCCGTCAGCACCAGGTCGTGGACGTCCCTCTCACCGTCCGCGCCGTTCCGTCCCGAGGTGATCACCACTGCGCGCAGCAGTGGCCCGGTACGCCAGTCGACGCTCTGCGCGAGCTCGTGGTCGTTGACCTCGCGCTCCCACTGCGCGTCGGCGGCGGGATCGTCCGCCGGTACGTCGACGTGCCGGAGCGGGATCCGCCGCCCGTCCACCGGCACGAACACGGGGTCCGCCCCGGTGCCGCGGTCGGCGATCGCGACGCGCAGCAGGGGGTGCCGGACCTGGAGGACGTCCAGCGCGCGGCGCAGCAGCGACGGCGGCAGGTGTCCGTGCACACGGACCCGGGCGATGACGTTGAGGGGCGAGGTCCGGTCGGCGATCCAGTACCAGCGCTCCAGGGGGCTGAGCTCGCGCCGGACCTCGATCGGTTCGGCGGCCGGGATTCCGGGGAACGTGAGGGCCTGCACGGTCTGCCGGACGAGGACGCCGCGGGGCACCGACCGGAAGTAGGCGTCCCGGGCCAGCCGCCGGCCGCGGCGGTCCTCCTGGGCGACGTCGCTCGCGGCGTGGGACGCGGCCACCATCGCCCTGGTGCGGTCGCGCCGCCGCCCTTCGTAGACGCGCAGGGCCGACACCGGGTCGTCGGCCGTCGCGGGCTCGGTGAGGGTGCGGGCCAGGACGACGGCGTCCTCGATGGCCATGGCCGCCCCCTGTCCGAGGGTCGCCAGCATGGGGTGTGCCGCGTCCCCGAGGAGCGTGACGGGGCCGTCTCCCCACCGTTCCAGGAAGGTCCGGTCGTGGGAGGGCACGGTGAGGACGTCCTCCGGCGGCGTGGCCTCGATCACCGCGCGCACCTCGTCGGCCCAGCCGGCGAAGGACCTCCCGAGGGCGTCCTTGACGCGGTCGGCGCCGTCCCCGCCGGCCGGATCCCCGACCGTGGGCAGCGCCGCCCACCAGTAGCAGCGGCCGTGGCCGATGTCGATCAGGCCGAACCGCCGGCCCCTGCCCCAGTAGTGGCGCACGCTGCCGGTGGTGACGCGCGGGTGTCGGAAGGAGGCGATGCCCAGCCGGTAGAAGTAGCCGCTGTCCCGCGGCGCTTCGGGGCCAGCGAGGTGGCGCCGCACGGCCGAGTCGAAGCCGTCGGCTCCGACCAGGATGCGGCCGCTCGCCGTACGCCCGTCCGCGAAGCGGACGGTGACACCGGCGTCGTCGGCCTCGAAACCGGTGGCGACCGCCCCCAGGTGGACCGGGCAGTCCGCGGCCTCCGCCAGCAGGGCCTCCTGGAGGTCCGTACGGCTGAGGCAGACACTGGGCGCGCCCACTCGCCCGCAGGCCTCCTTGAACGGCAGGTCCCTGATGCGCCGGCCGCGCGGGTCGGTGATCGTGAACGACTCCACGGTCTGGCCGCGCTTGTCCAGGCCGAGGTCGATCCCGAGGGTGGCCAGGGCGGTGACGGCGTTGCTCATGACCGACATGCCGGAGCCGGCGGCGCGCAGCCCGGTGGCGCGCTCGTACACCTCGACGTCGATGCCGACGCGCCTCAGGGCGACCGCGCAGGTCAGACCGCCGATGCCGGCGCCGATGATCAGGGCTTTCACGGGGGGCTTGGGTGACACTCTTCCTGCCTTACCGTGCGGTGGGGACGGCGTCGGTTCGCAGGAGGTCCGCGACGCTTCGGGCGACGTGTGCCACGTGCGGTTCCTCCATGATCGTCAAGTGGTCGCCGGGGACGCCGACGACGTGGATCCGCCCGCCGGTCATGCCGCTCCAGCCGTTGCAGGGGTCCTGGTGGCGGCTGCGGGCGGCGCGGTGCATGGCGTCGAGGACGGCGGGCAGCGGCTCCGTGGCGCGGATCAGCGTGAGGTCGTGGTCCTCCAGCGGGGGCCGGTAGGCCAGCGCTGCCTGCCAGTTGGCCCGGTAGACGCGGAACAGCCGGCGGATCAGGGCCGGGGAGCTGCCGGCCGGCAGGACCCCGCGCTCGCTCGCGACGCGGGCGATGAAGGCGAACTTCTCCTCCGGCGAACGGAGTCCGTCGGGAATGGCCCGCGCGGGCGAGTCGCTGCCGTCCCGCAGCCAGAGCAGCTCGTGGAAGAACCACTCCAGCACGGCCTCCGCGCTGTGCGGAACGCGCGGCCCCCGGGCCAGTGCGGTGGTGTCCAGCACCAGCAGGCGGGTCACCTCTTCGCCCGCCGCCCGCAGCCGGCGGGCGATCTCGAAGGCGACGAACCCGCCGAAGGACCACCCCCCGATCGTGTAGGGGCCCTGCGGCTGAACCCTCCGCAGGGCGGTGAGGTAGCTGTCCGCCAGCTCCTCGACGCTGCACAGCGGTGTGGTGCCCGGGTCGGCGCCGGCGGCCTGGAGCGCGTAGAGCGGCTGGTCGTCCGGGAGGTGCCGGGCGAGGCGGACGTAGCAGAGGACGTTGCCGCCCATCGGGTGGACCATGAACACCGGCGGACGGGTGCCCTGCGGACGGACCGGCACCAGCGGGTCGTACGAGGCTCTCGCCCCGCCGTCGCGCAGCCGCTCCGCGAGCCCCGCACAGGTGGGTGTCGCGATCAGCTGCGCCAGGGGGACGTGCACCCGGTAGCGCTGTTCGATCCGGCTGACCAGCCGCATCGCGGTCAGGGAGGTGCCGCCGAGCTCGAAGAGGTTGTCGTGCACCCCCACCGCGTCCAGGGACAGCGCGTCCGCCAGCATCTCGGTCAGGGCCTGCTCGTACGCGTCGCGCGGCCCGGCGTCGAGGGTGCGGACCGGGACGGTCAGCGGCGCGCGCCGCAGTGCCGCGTCGTCCCGCTTGCCGCTGGGGGTCAGCGGGTACCGGGTGACCCACTGCAGGTGGGAGGGGACCATGTGGTCGGGCAGGGTCGCACGGAGGTGCTCACGGATGGCGGCCAGGTCCTCGTCCGTGCCCTCGCCGAGGAGGAAGGCGGCGAGGAAGACCTCGCCGTCCTCGCGCCGGCGGGCCACGACTGCGGCGTCGCGCAGCCCGGGGTGCCCCGGTGCCAGGGCGGTGGCGGCCAGTTCCACCTCCGCCGGCTCCACGCGGAAGCCGCGCACCTTGACCTGGGTGTCGGCACGGCCGAGGAAGACGACGTCGCCGCCGGGGAGCAGCATCCCGAGGTCGCCCGTGTAGTACAGCAGGCGGTCGGCGTCGGCGAAGGGCTGCGGGAGGAAGCGCTCCTTGGTCAGGTCCGGCCGGCCCTCGTAGCCGTCGGCCAGGCACGCGCCGCCCAGGTGGATCTCGCCGCGGGCCCCGGCCGGGACCGGACGCATCCGCTCGTCCAGGACGTGCACCTCGGCTCCGTCGATGGCCTTGCCGATCGGTGGCAGCAGCGGGAAGGCCGCCGGGTCCCCGGTCATGGTGAACGCGGTGACGACGTGCGTCTCGGTCGGGCCGTACTGGTTCTCCAGCACCACCCCCGGCAGTCGGGCGCACAGCGCGCGGACCTCCGGGGTGACGCGCAGCTGCTCGCCGCAGAGGATCAGCACCCGCAGGGCCCGCGGGGTGAATCCGGACGTGGCCACTGCTTCGGCCAGTTGTTGGAGGGCCACCGGCGGGAGGAAGGCCTGCTCGACGCGCTCGCGGTCGAGCAGGCGCAGCAGTGCGGGCATGTCGCGCCGATCGGCGTCGCCGGCCAGGCACAGCGTGCCGCCGGAGCACAGGGTGGAGAAGATCTCCTGGAAGGAGATGTCGAAGCTCAGTGGTGCGAACTGCAGGGTGACGCCGCCCGGGACGGCGCTGGGCGCCGGCCCGTTCTGCCAGGCGACCAGGCCGGCCAGGGTCCGGTGCGGCATGGCGACGCCCTTGGGGGTGCCGGTGGAGCCCGAGGTGAACAGGACGTACGCGGTGCTCTCGGGGGCGACCCCGGCCTGCCGCTCGGCCACCGTGACGGTGTGGCCACCGGCTCGGTCCTCGCCCGCGGGCACCGGTGTGGTCGCCGTCTCGGCGGGCAGCAGCAGTGCCGGGTCGCCGGCGAGGTGGGCGTGCGCGGACCCGGCCACGACGCGGAAGGGCCGGGCCTGCTCCACCATCGTGGCCAGCCGGGCGGCGGGGTAGCCGACGTCCATCGGGACGACGGCGCATCCGGCCCGCAGGACGCCCAGGAGCACGGCGATGGTGCGCGGGGAGCGCTCCATGGCGATCCCGATCCGGGCGTTCGCCGGGGCTCCCAGCGCGCAGAGCCGCGCGGCGACGTGCCCGGAGGCCTCGGCGAGGCGCGCGTAGGTCCACCGTTCCTCACCCATGACCAGGGCGGTCGCGTCCGGGGTCCGTGCGGCCCGGTCGGCGATGCGCGCCACGACCGTGGGGTGCTCACCGGCCCGGGCGAGCCTCGGCCGGGGGGTGAGGAAGGCGAAGTCCGTTTCACCGTGCGGCTGTTCGAGCATCCGACGCAGGATGCCCAGGTAGGCGGCCGCGAAGAGGTCTCCCTGTTCGGCGGAGAACGTCGCGCCGTCGCAGTCGATCCGCAGCCACATCCCGCTGCCGTCCGGTTCGGTGACCGCGTTCACCAGGAGCCGGAGGTCGTTCTGCTCCCAGGTGTCGAACGCCGTCAGCCGCAGGCCGGGCAGGCGGATGACGTCGGCGAGCTGATGGAAGTGGACGTGGTTGAAAGCGGTGTCCACGACGGGCCCGCCGTGGTCCTCCTGGATGGCGCTCAGCGGGTAGTGGCGGTGGGGGTGACCGTCCTGTTCCTGGTGGAGGCCTTCGCGGGCCACCTCCAGCCAGCTCCGCCCTCCGGTGCCCAGCCGCATCGGCACGGTGTTCAGGAACAGCCCGGCGATGCGCTCCGCCCCGGCCAGCTCGGGCCGGCCGTGGGTGATCAGGCCGGTGGTCACCTCACGGGTGCCGGCCAGCGCGGCGAGCGTCAGGCCGTGCGCCGCGAACAGCACGGACTTCACGGGCAGGGCGTGTTCGGCCGCGAAGTGCCGCACCTGCTCGACGAGGTCGCCGGGAAGGTCGACCCGCCGCGAGGCGGGCCGGGCGGTGTCACCGGGCCTGTGCGGTGCGAACGCCTCGATCGGCAGGGGCTCGCAGCCGGTCAGCTTGTCCCGCCAGTAGCGTCGGGTCTCCTCCGAGCGCAGGGCGGTCTGCTCCTGGCGCACGTGGGTCGCCACCGAGGGAGGCGGGGTGTCGTCGACCGGGCCGATGTCCAGGCCGAGGCCGTGGGCGTAGTCCTGGAGCAGTTCCCGGAGCAGGGTGGCGACGCTGCCGCCGTCCAGGAGCGCGTGGTGGAAGCTGAGGACCAGGTCGACGGTGGAGGGCCGGATGTGGGCGCGGAACAGGTAGAGCGGCGCCCGGTCGAACGCGTACGGGTGGTGGCGGCGTTCCTCGACGTGCGCGCGCACCTCGGCGTCGGCCGCGGCGTCGCCGAGCGGACGCAGGTCGACGGTCTCCAGGGCGCCGTGCACGCGGGGGTGGACGACTTGGAGCGGTTCGGGGCCGGACAGGTCGAAGGCGGTTCGAAGGGCCGGGTGCCGCGCCGTCAGCCGGTCGAGGGCGCGGCGGAACTCCTCGTCGTTCCAGGGCATGTCGAGGGTGTACCGGAACACGTCCCGGTACCTGGCGGAGGATTCGTGCCTGCGGCTGTGGAAGAGCAGGCCGAGCTGGAGCCTGGTCAGCGGGTAGGCGTCCTCGGCGTCCCGGAGGCGTGCGCGGTCCACGTCGGCCACGAGGGCGAACGGAGCCGGGGGGGCTTCTGTCCCGCTCGGGTCGTACTCGGCGGTGCGAGCGGCGAGGCCGGCCACCGTCGGGTTCCGCAGGAGGTCGGTGAGCGAGAAGCGCAGGCCCCGGGCCTCCGCCTCGGCACGCACCCTGAGCGCCAGGATGGAGTCGCCACCGAGGGTGGAGTAGTCGTCGTGGATCCCCACGGCCTCATGGCCGAGCACGCGGGCCCAGACCGCGGCCAGGACGGCCTCGGTGGGATTGCGCGGCCGGCCGCCCGGGGCGCCCCCGGGGGTGTCGTCCGGCGACGGCAGCGCGGCGTGGTCGGTCTTGCCGTTGGGAGTGAGCGGGATCCCGTCGATCCGGGTGAACGACGCCGGGACCATGTGCACCGGCAGCGTCCGCCCGAGCCGTTCGCGCAACAGCGCCGTCCCGATCCGGGTCTCGGCGACGTAGTAGCCCGCCAGCACGGTCCCCCGGTCGTCGGGGGCGGGGCGGCCCACCACGACGGCGTCCCGTACGCCGGGGACGGTGCGCAGGACGGCGGCCACCTCGGCGGGCTCGACGCGGTGACCCCGGATCTTGACCTGGTCGTCGAGGCGTCCGAGGTACTCCAGGGTGCCGTCCGCGAGCCAGCGGGCCAGGTCCCCGCTGCGGTAGAGGCGGCCGCCCGCCACGAAGGGGTCGGCGCCGAACCTCTCGGCGGTCAGCTCCGGGCGGCCGAGGTACCCCCGGGCGACACCGACGCCGCCGATGCACAACTCGCCCGCGACCCCGACGGGCTGCGGCAGGTCGTCGGCACCCAGCACGTACAGCCTGGTGTTGTCGATCGGCCGGCCGATGGGCACCCGCGCGACGCCGCGGGCGGAGCCGCCCGGGCAGTCGTAGGACGAGACGTCGACCGTGGCCTCGGTCGGGCCGTACAGGTTCACCAGCCGCACCGGGTGCTCGGCGCCGGGCTCGCGGCCGCACTGCGCGGCCACCCGGTCGAACTGCTCGAGCCCGGCCGCGGGCAGCGCCTCGCCGCTGCAGAAGACGTGCCGCAGGGTCCGGACGCCCTCGCGGGCCTCCGCGGACTCCTCCAGGAGGTCCAGGAACGGACCGAGCATCGACGGGACGAAGTGCACGGCCGTGACCCGGTGTTCGCGGATCGCCCGCAGGACCTCGCGCGGGTCCCGCTGGCCGCCGGGTGGCAGCATCGCCACGGTCGCGCCCTCGACGGCCCACCAGAACAGCTCCCACACGGAGACGTCGAAGGAGACCGGCGTCTTCTGCAGGAGGAC
The DNA here is from genome assembly GCF_044768035.1 of Kitasatospora sp. NPDC101176. Lineage (NCBI taxonomy): Bacteria > Bacillati > Actinomycetota > Actinomycetes > Kitasatosporales > Streptomycetaceae > Kitasatospora > Kitasatospora sp. NPDC101176. The sequence goes on along the minus strand of NZ_JBIWPA010000012.1, from coordinate 135,094 downwards.
GTCCCGGCTCCCGAGCGGGTAGCGGCGCTGCATCCAGGCGAGGCGGTTGACCACGCTCCGGTGCTCGACCATCACGCCCTTGGGCTGTCCGGTCGAGCCGGAGGTGTAGATGACGTAGGCGAGGTCGCGGGAGGTGGCGAGCGGCTCGACCGGTGCTGCGCTGCCCACCAGCAGGCCGCCGATGCGTCGCACGCCCGCCTCGCCCGCCGGCGGGGCGGTGGGCGCGTCGTCGTCGACGATGACCACCTTGGCGCGGCTGTCGCGCAGCAGGAAGCCCACCCGCTCGGCCGGATGCCCGGGGTCCACCGGAACGTAGGCGCCGCCCGCCTTCAGGACGCCGAGCAGCGCGACCAGCAGCTGCGGCCCCCGTTCCATCATCACCGCGACCCGGTCGTCCGGGCCGACGCCCTCCGCGCGCAGGGCCCGCGCGAGGCGGTTGGCCCGCGCGTCGAGTTCGGCGTACGTCAGCGTCTGCCCGTCCGCGGCGGTGACCGCGGTCCGGTCCGGGTGGCGGGCGGCCCGTGCCTCGAACAGACCGTGCAGGGTCGCCTCGTCCGCGAAGGGCACCTGCGGGCCGCGGGCGCGCCCGACGGTGAGGTCCCCGTGTTCGGCGGTGGTCAGCATGGGGATCTCGCGGAGCGGGTGGTCCAGCAGGTCCAGACCGCGCGCCAGGAGCGTGGTGAGGTGACCGGCCACGGACGCGACGGGCAGGTGCTCGTCGAAGACGTCACGGGCGTAGTCCAGGTCGACACGGATCTCGGCCGTGTCGTCGAAGGCGGACACCACGACGCCCAGCGCGTCCTGGTCGTGCGAGGGCGCCATGAGCGCCGTCCGCCGCTCGAATCCGGGGACCCGGTCCGGCCTGGGCCAGTGCATGTAGGAGAGCGTCACGTCGAAGAGCTGCCCCGCGGTCCGGGCCGGCCCGGACCGTGCCCGCAGGACCTCGCCCAGCGAGAGCCGCTCGTGACGCCGGAGCGCACCGGTCGCGTCCCGGAGCTCGGCGAGCAGGTCCCGCAGGGTCCGCCCGCCGTGTGCCGCGACCCGCAGGGGCAAGGTGTTGGCGAACTGCCCGAGGACGACCTTGTGCCGCTCGGTCGGACGGTTGAGGAAGGGAACCCCGAGGACCACCTCCCCACTTCGGTGCAGGCGCGTCAGGTACGTACCGAGCACGGCCGCGACATAGCCGAACGGCGAGAATCCGGCGGCCCGGACCCGGCCGACGAGGGCACCGTCGATCACGAACGAGTGGCGACCGCGTCCACGCGGCCCCCTGTCCGTCGCGCGCTCGAACAGTGCGGGTGCGACGCCGTCGAGGTAGTCCCGGTAGAAGGCGCGGTCACGGTCGCCGTCCGCGCCGGCGTGGTGGGCGGCGTCCTCCTCGACGAACGCCAGGTAGGAGGGCGCCCCGCCGGCGCTCTGCTCCGGGTCGCAACGCCGCGCCCGGGCGTAGTCGAGGAGGATCTCCTGACCCAGCCGGTGGAGGGTCCAGCCGTCGGCCACGATGTGGTGCGCCTTGACGTGCAGATGCGTGACGTCCGGGCTCTCCAGCAGCAGTGTGGCTTCGACCAGCGGGCCCTGCGTGAGCGGCAGGGCTTCGGTCATCGAGCGGCGCATCCACGCGGCGCAGGCCGCCGCCGGCTCGGCTTCCCGTGACAGGTCGACCACGGCGACGGGGGCGCCCTCGTGCGCCACCCGCTGGGACGGGATCCCGCCGCTCTCCTCGAAGCGCAACCGGAACGTCTCGTGGCTCCGCAACGCGCGCGCGGTCGCGGCCGTGAGCCGGTCACGGTCGACCTCGCCGTGCAGGCGCTCGTGGAGCACGCAGTTGAACTGCGGTGACTCCGGCGCCTGCGCGCCGGCGGACCAGAGGTCGCGCTGGTACGCAGACAGCCGGTGCGGGGCCTGGTCGTTCATGCCCACGTGTCGGGGTTCCCTTCGAGCCGGACGGGGATCTCGCGGTGCCCGTTGAAGATGATGGAGGGCAGCGGGGTGAGGCGGTCGGGCGCGACGGCGAGGTCGAGCCCGGGGAAGCGGGAGAAGAGCGCCGGGAGGGCGATGCGCCCTTCGAGGCGGGCGAGTTCGGCGCCCAGGCAGTAGTGGGCTCCGTGGCCGAAGGCCAGGTGGTCACGGGTGGTCGCGCGGGTCACGTCGAACCGACCGGCGTCAGCGCCGTGCACCGCGGGGTCGCGGCCTGCCGCGGCGTAGTTGATGACGAGGGCGTCACCACGTGCGAAGGTCATCCCGGTCGTCTCGTCGTGCAGGTCCTCGGTGGGGAAGCGCAGGATGAAGTTCGCGACCGGGGCCTGGTGGCGCAGGGTCTCCTCCACCACCTGCTCCCAGCCGACCCGGCCCGACACGGCCAGCTCCAACTGGTCCGGGTGGGTGAGGAGGTTGACCACGGCGTGGTCGAGCATGCAGGCCGTCGTCCCGTAGCCCGCGCCGAGCAGCATCAGGATGCTGTCCGGCACTTCCTGATCGCTCAGCAGGCCCTCACGGTGGGTGTCGAGCAGGGTGGTGGCGAGGTCGTCGCCGGGGTGCTCGGTCTTGACGGCGATGAGGTCGTCGCAGAGCCGGGCCACCTCGGCGGTGATGGCGGCGGCCTGCGCCGCGGACAGGTTCGTCTCGAAGACGCTGTCGTTGACGGCCTGGAACCCGTCGTACATGGTCTCCGGCAGGCCCACCAGCGCGGCGACCGTCAGCCAGGGCAAGCGGGCGGCGAAGTGTGCCCGCAGGTCCACGATCCCGTCCGGGGCGGCTCTGGCGGCCTCGGCGAGGCGGTCCAGCAGCTCGGAGACGGTCTCCTCGATCCGCGGCGCGAGGTCGCGTACCCGGCGGGCGGTGAAGGCGGGCACCAGTGGACGGCGCAGCCGACGGCGATCGGGGCCGTAGGCCGTCTGGACGGTGCGGATCTCGATCCAGATCTGCAGCGGCCATCCGGAGGGGAGGTCGCCGTCGAGATAGGCGGGCCAGTGCAGTCGGGCGTCCTTGGAGACCCGGGGGTGGACCAGCAGACGCCGGACGAGGCCCGGGTCGGTCACCGACCACGCCGGTACACCGCCCGGCAGTACGACCCTGGCGGCGGGCCCCAGCACACGCAGCGCCGCGGTCTCGCCGTGGATGTCCGCGGCACCGCTGTCCAGGGGGAAGGGACAGCGGCTCGGGAGGGGCATGGAGGACAAGGGTGGTGACCTCGTTCGTCGGGACGATGTGGATGAGCGGCCGCCCGGGGTGTGGTGCGTGCTCGTGGGCCTCGCCGAGCGCTCGTGGTCGCAGGTGCGAGGCGAGGCGGCTCCACCACGAGGGCGCCAACCGGGGCCGCCGCCGTTGGTGTGCGACGGCCCGAAGCGACCCCGCCCTCCGCCGAGTGCCCGGCTCGCCCATCGGGCGTCGAGTCGAGCTGTCGCCAGGCGAGTTGGGATGCGCGGGCGGGGTCACTTCGGGCCCTCATCGGTGAAGCCTGACCGCACGGTCACGGACGCGCTCGGTCAGGCCGGAGCCCGTTCCGCTCAGACGTGCCCGAAGAACAGGCTGCCCGGTGCGTCCGGGTTGTCCGAGAGGAAGTGCTCGCGCACCGCACGGATGAACTCGTGGCGCGAGATCGCGCCGTCCCCGTCGGTGTCCAGCTTCATGAACGTGTCCATCGCGTCAGGCGCCTCGACGCGCCACACGTCCTTCAGGAACCGGGCGAACTCCTCCTTGCTGATCTCGTTGTCACCGTTGACGTCGATGACGTCGAAGACCACGTGCCCGGCACCGTCGGCCAGGTTGATCCGGCTGGTGTCCATGCTGGCGAGGCGGTTGGCCAGGACGAACTGGTCCTTCGCCAGCCGGTCCTGCTGAACGCCGGCGTGGCGCAGGATTTCCAGCCAGTACGTCTGGAAGAAGGAGTGGAGCGCCCTGGCGCGGCGGTCGTCCTTGCCGAGCTTGTAGGCCTGGATGTAGCGGTCGGCGAGCTTCTGGTAGTCCGACCAGTCCACGTAGCCGTCGTTGTCGGCATCCATGCTGTCGAATGTACGTTCGAGCTTGATGGTGATGACGTCCTGCGTGGCAGTAGCCATGTCACGTCCTCGTTTTTTGGGGGGGTGTGCACGATCGTGCACGATCATCATTGGTCCGGCCGCCGGAGGAACACAACGCGACGGGGCGGCGGATCCCGCGTTTCACTCCTTCGAGCGGCGTTACCTCTCCAGCGTTGACACAGCCCTCGCGTCGCGGCCCGCGCCGCACCAAAACCCTGTGTTCATCCCGGATTTGATCGCCGGCTCCCCCTACTGTGGGGGCCGCCCCCCTCCACGTCCTGCCGCCAGGAGGAAGTTCGTGTCGAATTCGTCGGCCCCGACGCCACCCGCAGGCCGGGCCGTTGTCATCACCGGAGCCTCCTCGGGCCTGGGGAAGGCCTGCGCGCTCCAGCTGTCCCGGGTGGGCTTCCACGTCTACGCCGGAGTCCGGCGCCCCGAGGACGGGGAACGGCTGCACGCCGCCGCCACCGGACGACTCACCCCCGTGGTCCTCGACGTGACGGACGAGGAGTCGGTCCGGAACGCCGTGCGCGCGATCGCCGGGCCGGCCGGTACGGCGGGGCTGTACGGGCTGGTCAACAACGCGGGCATCGCCGTCACGGCCCCGCTGGAGTGCGTACCGCACGACCTGATGCGACGTCAGATCGAAACCAACGTGATCGGTCAACTGCTGGCCATCCAGAGCTTCCTCCCCCTCCTGCGAGCAGGAGTCGGACGGATCGTCAACGTCACTTCGGGCCTCGGGAACGTCGCCATCCCCTACCTCGGCGCCTACGCCGCGGCCCAGTTCGCCAAGGAGGCCCTCAGCGACGCGCTGCGCCGGGAGCTCGCCCCGCAGCGGATCCCCGTTGTGGTGGTCCAGCCCGGCGCCGTCCTCACCCCGCTCTGGGGCAAGATGTCCGACGAGGGGAACCGGGCGCTGGAGAGCGCCCCGGCACCGGTCCAGGACCTCTACAACGGCACGTTCCCACGGTTCATGAAGGCCAACGAGACCTCGGCCAGGACCAGCCGCACGACCCCCGACGACGTCGCCCGGGTGGTCTTCCGCGCCCTGGTCACCAAGCGGCCCAGGACCCGCTACGGCGTCGGCCGCGACGCGGTCGGCAGCCGCGTGCTGGCCCGGCTGATGCCCGACCGGGCGATCGACCGGATCCTCAACGGCATCGTCACATCCGCCCGTTGAAGACGAGCTGCGCGAATCCCCCCACACACACAACACCACGAGAGGAAAGTCGGTATGACCACGTCGCAGGAACTGAAGGACCTGTTCACCCACAGCCTGGACCTGCTGTCGGAGGCGAGGATCGAGGAGTGGATCGACCTCTTCGCCGAGGACGGAATCCTCGAATTCCCCTACCCGGCCTGGGGTCTGCCCTCCCGCATGCAGGGCCGGAAGGAACTGCTCGCCCAGATGACGATGTTCCGTGAGCAGCTGAAGGTCGACTTCTCCGAACCCGAGTTCTACACCGCCGACGCGGACGACCTGGTCATCGCGGGCTTCACCGGCGAGTGCACGCTGCTCGCCACCGGCGGCCAGTACCTCCAGACCTACCTGTCGGTGGTCCGCTTCGAGCAGGGCCTGATCGCTCTCTACCGTGACTTCTGGGACCCCTGGTCCGTGATGGCGGCGGCCGGCGGCGAGCTCGCCTGGAAGCAGCTGTTGCCGACGATGGCCCGGGGTTGACGACCCCGTTCGCCCCCTCCCTCCCCGCGCATGTCCGCGCCCAGTGCACGTGAGCCACGACCCCGCCACGAAGGGGATCACCATGACCGAACCGTCAACGACCGCACCGTCAACGACCGAACAGTCGGCGACCGCCATGGACGAGCTGTGGAAGCTGGTGTACACCAGCTTCCGGTTCCCGTTCCTGCACGCCGCACTACGCCTGGAATTGTTCGCCCTGCTCAGAGAGCGGCCGGGCAGCACTCTCGACGAGATCGTCGCCGCGCTGGGGCTGGAGAAGCGTGCCGGTCACGTGTTGCTGCTGGGATGCTGTGCGTTCGATCTCGTGCGCAAGGACGGCCAGGCGTACTACAACACCGCCGCGACCGATCTGGTGGCGGGCGATCCCGGCGAGTTCATGCCGGTCATCATCCGCTACACGCACGAGATGTTGTACCGGCCGATCGGCTGGCTCTACGAATCGCTGGTGCACAACGACAACCTGGGGTTGCACCGCGAACTCCTCGCCGGCTCGTCGGCAACCACGCTCTACGAACGCCTGGCCGAGGACGAGAACCTCGAGAAGCTGTTCACCGCCATGATGGAGCACCAGAGCCGCTCGGCGGTCGAGGACCTGGTCAACGCCCTGGACCTCTCGCCGTATCGCCGTGTCCTGGACGTCGGCGGGGGCACCGGTACCAATGCCATCGGCTTCGCCCGACGCTGGCCCGACCTCCGGGCAACCATTCTCGAACTGCCGAACGTGGCGAAGACGGCGAACGACCGGATCGCCGAGGTCGGCCTGTCCGAGCGGATCCGCGCGGTGGGAACCGACGTTCTGCAGGACGAACTCCCCACGTCCCACGACTGCGTCCTGTTCTCCCGCTTCCTGGAGATCTGGTCTCCGGAGCAGGTCCGCGACCTCTTCGAGCGGGCCTACCGGGCGCTGGAACCGGGCGGTCACCTGGTGATCGTCACCTGCGCCCAGGAGGACGACGAGACCGGTCCCGTGCACGCCGCGTTCCTGTCGGCGTACCTCCACACCGTCGCATCGCCCGAGGGCCGCACCTACACCCCGCGGGAATTCGAGCAGTGGTACACCGAAGCGGGTTTCGAGCCGCTGGACCGCCAGACCTCCGGGCGGTTCGACGTCGTCCTCCGCGCCCGCAAGCCGGTGTCCGGCTGAGCCCGACCTCACCGGGATGACCCCGGGTGTGCGGTTCCGCTCGTTCCTCCGGCCTTCTGCGCGACGGTGGCGGCCGCCAGGGGCCCGGTGGGGTCCTCCTGCCGGGCCGACGGGCCCCTGGCCCCCGGCAGGCCGACCAGTACGCGCCTAGGCTGGTCAGTGGCGTCGGGCGAGGCACGGAGGATTCCTTGGGCAGCGATGCGGAGCAGTCCGCCCCAGTGCCGAAGCTGCGGCTGGACGAGCTCCTGGACGAGCTCCAGGGCCGGTTGGACGCGGCCCGGGGTACCCGCGACCGGGTGCACAGCCTGTTGGAGGCCGTGCTCGCGGTGGGCCGTGATCTGGAGCTGGCCCAGGTGCTGCGGCACATCGTGGAGGCGGCGGTCACCCTGGTGGACGCCGAGTACGGCGCGCTCGGCGTGATCGGCGAGGACCAGCGGCTCTCCCAGTTCATCCCGGTCGGCGTCACCGACGGCGAGGTCAGGCTGATCGGCTCGCTGCCGTCCGGCCACGGGGTGCTGGGTGAGCTGATCCGCCACCCCGAGCCGCTGCGGCTCGCGCGGATCTCCGAGCACCCCGCGTCCTACGGCTTCCCGGCCAACCACCCGCCGATGGGCACCTTCCTGGGCGTGCCGATCCGGATCCGGGACAGGGTCTTCGGCAACCTCTACCTCACCGAGAAGCGCGGCGGCGCCGAGTTCGACGCCGAGGACGAGTCGGTGCTCGCGACCCTGGCCGTCGCCGCCGGCGTTGCGATCGACAACGCCCGGCTCTACGCCCGGGCCCGGCAGCGGCAACGCTGGCTGGAGGCGAACGCCGAGATCACCCGCAGCCTGCTCTCCGGAAGCGGGGAGCAGGAGGTGCTGGACCTGCTGCTCGCCCGGGCCACCGATATCGCCGGCGCGGATCTCGCCGTCGTCGCTCTGCCGCTGGCGGACACCGGTGAGCTGGAGGTGCGGATCGCGGTCGGTCTCGGCGCGCAGCAGCACCGCGGGCTGGTGCTCCCGGTGGAGGGCTCGTTCGTCGGCACGGCCGCGCGCACCGGCGGGCTCGTGGTGAGTCCCGACGTCCGGAAGGACCCCAGGATCACCGTCGGCCCACCGCGCTGGCGGGGCCTGGGGCCCGCGGTCGCGGTACCGATCGGCACCTCCGAACGCGGGATCCGCGGTGTGCTGATGCTGGCCCGGGCGGCGGGCGCGCCGCTGTTCGAAGAAGGGGAGTCCAGGCCGCTGCTGGGCTTCGCCGGCCAGGCGGCGGTGGCGATGGAGCTTGCCGAGCACCGCCGGGACTCCGAACAGATCGCCCTGCTGCGGGAACGCGACCGGATCGCCCGTGACCTGCACGACTTGGCGGTCCAGCGCCTCTTCGCCACCGGGATGACCCTCCAGGGCGCCACGCGCTTCATCGAGCACCCCGAGGCCACCGATCGGGTCCTGCGGGCGATCGACGACCTGGACGAGACCGCCAAGACCATCCGCGCCACCATCTTCGGCCTGCGCCTGCGCGAGTCGGGCCCGGCGGCGGCCGGCCTTCGGGCCCGGCTCGTCGAGGTGGCCGAACGCGCCGCCCGCGCCCTCGGCTTCGCCCCGGCCCTGCGGATGACCGGCCTGATCGACGTCACCGTCCCCGCCGACATCGCCGACGCCGCCGTCGCCGTCCTGGAGGAGGCCCTGTCCAACGCCGCCCGCCACGCGCAGGCCGGTGCGGTCGGCGTGTCGGTCACCGCCGGACCCGAGCTGGTCGTCGCCGTCACGGACGACGGCGTCGGCCTTCCCGAAGAAGGCCGCCGCAGCGGCCTGGCCAACCTGGCCGACCGCGCCGCCGCTCTGGGCGGCACCTTCACCGCCCGCCGCCGCCCGGAGGGCGGCACCGCACTGGAGTGGCGGGTGCCGCTGCCGAAACCCTAGGCCTCCCCCTCCAGGACGTCCCCGGCGGGCAGACGGGGCGTGGGGGCGCCCTCGGGACCGTAACCGAGGCGGATCAGCATCTGGACGTAGCCGGGGGGTCGGCGCGGATCGCGGGTCTCCCAGCGCAGGTGGGGCCACTCCATCGCCTGGTGGAGCAGGGAGGCGCGGACGCCGTGGACGGTGGCGGCGAGCAGGACGTGTTCCAGGCCGATCCCGGCGCGCAGCCAGTCCGTCGGGGTGTCGCGTTCCGTCGTGAGCACGGCGATGCGCGGCTCGTGTTCGAAGGTGGCGGGCGTCCGGTGTTCGGCGGGGCGGATGGCGGCGAAGTCCCGCATGGGCAGCTGACCCATGCGGTCCTGGGGGCCGAGCGCACCGGCCGGGACGCCGTAGGGCGGCACGTTCCCGCTGCGGATCCAGGTCCGACTCTCCGTCCGCTGGGCCTCGTCGGTGGTGTTGCGGCGTTCGGCCTCGGCGGTGAGGTGGAGCAGCCGGGCCGTCTCGTCGTGGTCGGGCAGCCGGAGGGCGGTGTCTTCCGTTCGGGCGACCGCCACGAGGTGGTCGAGTACCGCCGGCGCGAGGGGTTCGTCGGTGAAGGGCGTGCGGACGGAGTGGCGGTGCCAGATCGCCTCGTAGAGCTCCTCCGTGCCGGGCGGCATCGCCGAAGCCGGGGTGTCGAGGCCGACGGCGGCGAACAGGTCGGGCTCGGCCGGGTCGGGGAGCAGCCGCACGTCGGGGGCCCAGCCGAGGTGGCGGGCGGCGATCCGCAGGTTGAGGACGGCCGCTCCGACGGAGATGTGCATCGCCCGGCCCCGGGGGTCGGCGGCCGGGACCGCCCGTTCACGGGCGGCACGGACCTCCAGCGTCGAGGTGTCGGGCTGGAGTCTGAACCGCCAGGGCTGGCTGTTGTGGATCGAGGGCGCGGCGACCGCCGCGGAGACGAGCTTCTCCAGTGCGGCGGCGTCGAGGGTGAGGGTGGTCATGGCGCTCTCCGGGGACGGGGCGTGGTCAGCCGGAGCCCGGCCCGCCGCGCAGGACGCCCAGGCGCTGCCGGTACTCGTCGTGGTCGATCTCGCCGCGGGCCAGCCGCTCGGCGAGGACCTGCTCGGGGGTGGGCCGGTCCGGGGTGGGCCGGTCGGTGGCGCCGGTGGGCGGCGGGGCCGTGGGGTGGTGCTGGGTCGTGCGGCCGACGTACCTGACCAGGGCGACCACACCGACGGCCAGGAGCGCCCAGAAGAGCAGCATGCTCACGGTCATCAGGCCGATGCCCCAGCCGTTCATTCCATGATCGTTCCAGTACATCATCACGGGCTCCTCGGCCGGGTGGGTGAGGCTGCTGCCTCACCTCCACCGTGCGGCCCGGTCCCGGATCCGCGCTTGGGCCGATCGGTCCGATCGCCGGGGTCCGACGGCCGTGATCGCGACGCTCACTGCGGGCGCTGGTGGTGGTGTTCGGGCTGCTCCGCGTGGGCGGCGAGGACGGCGGCCTGGAGGCGGCGTTCGACGCCGAGCTTGGCGAGCAGGCGCGAGACGTGGTTCTTCACGGTCTTCTCGGCGAGGTACAGCTCCCGGCCGATCTGCCGGTTGGTCTTTCCCTCACCGACGAGGGCGAGGATCTCCCGTTCGCGCGGTGTGAGGCCGGCGAGGGCCGCGTCCGACTCGCTCTCCTCGTGGCGGCGCAGGCTCTCCATCAGCTGGCGGGTGGTGGCCGGATCGAGCATCGACTGGCCGGAGGCCACCGTCCGTACCGCGCTCACCAGGTCCGCGCCCTTGACCTGCTTCAGCACGTAGCCGGCCGCGCCGGCCATGATCGCGTCGAGGAGGGCGTCGTCGTCGTCGAAGGAGGTCAGCATCAGGCAGACCAGGTCGGGCATCCGGTCGCGGAGTTCCCGGCAGACGGTGACGCCGTCGCCGTCCGGCAGCCGGACGTCGAGGACGGCGACGTCCGGACGCAGCGCCGGTACCCGGGCGATGGCCTGCGCGCAGGTGCCCGCCTCGCCGACGACCTCGATGTCGGGCTCGGCCTCCAGCAGGTCACGGACACCGCGCCGGACCACCTCGTGGTCGTCCAGCAGGAACACCCGTACGGGCTGGGGCGTGTCCATGTCCTGGCTCCCTGGGTGTGCGCGGGCGGCGACATCACCGATTCTGCGCGCCCGGACCTGCCCGCGCACCGCGGTCGGCCGCGCGGTTCGGCGGCGACCGGTCTGCTCAGGCCGCCGCGGCGAGCCGTAGTTCGACGCCCACGACGCCCGGGACGGAACGCACCAGCCGTGCCAGGACCGGCGCGGAGAGGGCGTCGGGCAGGTCGCCGGACAGGGTGATCCGGCCGTTCTCGGAGCGGACGTCGGTATTCACGACGGCGGCCGGACCGAGGGTGGCGACCAGCTCGAAGCGGACCCGGTCGGCGAGCTCGCGGTCGTCGTCGAGGTAGACCTTCAGCAGGTCGCCCCGACTGACGATGCCCACCAGGTAGTCCTCGTCGTCCACGACCGGCAGCCGCTTGAGGTGGCCGTGGGCCATCGCCCGCGCCGCTTCGTTGATCGGGCTGCCGGGGTGCACGGTGACCGCCGGGACGGACATCATCCGCCCGGCCGTCAGGGCGTCGGCCCGCTCGCCGTCGCCGTCCCGGGCGGTGAGCAGGTCGGCCTCGGAGACCACTCCGACCACCCGGCCGTCGCCGGTCAGCACGGGGACCGCGCTGACCCGCCAGCGCTGCAGGGTGTCGGCGATCTCGCGGAAGTCCGCGTCGCGGCCCACGGCCACGACCGCGTGGGTCATCACGTCGGCGACGGTGCTCGGTGCGCTGATCACGATGACCTCCTAGGACGCCGCGCGGTAGGCGCGGGGGTGTTCCACGGCCGGGGCGGTGTCGTCCTCGGTCCAGTCGAGGGTGTGGTGGACCGCGACCACTCCGTCCACTCCGCGGCAGAGCTGCTCGGCGATCGGGATCAGGCTCCGGCGCGGCAGCCGCCCCCTCAGGGTGACCACGCCGTCGTCGACCGCCACCTGGACGTCCCCCGGGGCGAGCCAGAGGGTCTGGCCGAGCACGTCGTGGGCGATCTCGTCCCGGATGGCCGCGTCGTGGCGCAGGAAGACCTCCAGCAGGTCGCGGCGGCTGACGATGCCGACCAGACGGCCCACCTCGTCCACCACGGGCAGACGCTTGACCTTGTGCTTGTCCATGGCCCGGGCGGCCTCGGGAACCGACCAGCCTGGGCGGGCGGTGACCGCGGGGCTGGTCATCAGCCCGCCGGCGGTCTCGGCCTCCGCGCGGGCACGGTCCTTCGCGTCCAGCCAGCGGCCCGGGAAACGACCCTCCGGATCCGGCAGCACGGCCTCCTTGCGGAGCAGGTCGGCCTCGGACACCATGCCCAGCAGCCGGCCCTGATCGTCGATCACCGGGATCGCGGTGATGTCGTTGCGGTGGAACAGTGCCGCGACCTCCTTGAACGCCGTGTCGGGCCTGGCGGTGACGACCTCGTGGGTCATCACGTCGTTGACGCTGCGGTGCTGCATCGTCCTCACTCCTCCTGAGGTGGTCCCGCCTCCAATGTCCGCTCGTCGAAGGGCGCCGGACAGGGCCGGACGGTCCATGCCGCCGGGTACGGTTCGGCCCAGGACAACACTGCCGAACGGCGGGACGATGGGACCCCGAGTCCCGCTGGAGGCGGCCATGGCGACGGACATCACGACGGCCACCGACGAACCCCGACCGAAGCCCCGGCCGGGCCTGCTGACGTTCCTCGGCGGCGTGGGCACCGTCACCGGCAGCAAGTTCCTGGTCGAGACCGACCGCGCTCGCCTGATGATCGACTGCGGCCTGTTCCAGGGCCTGGCCGAGCTGCGCCGCCGCAACCGGCGCCCGCTCCCCCTGGACCCCGCCGACGTCCAGGCCGTCGTACTCACCCACGCCCACCTGGACCACTGCGGGTACCTTCCCCGACTCGAAACCGGCACCACGAGGAGACCGCCGCACGCGAGTGGTTCGCCCAAGCGCTGGAACGCACCCTGGCTCGCGGCGGCACCGTCGTGATCCCGTCCTTCGCCGTCGACCGCACCGAGGTCGTGCTGCACCAGCTCACCGAGCTTCGACGCAACGGCCGACTGGCGGCCGACGTCCCCGTCTACGTGGACAGCCCGATGGCGCTGGCCACCCTGCAGATCTACCGGGAGGCCTTCGCCGACGGCTCCGCCCAACTGCGCCCCGGCATCGTCGCCCAGGGCCCGAGTGCCCTGGACCCGCAGCCGTTCACCCTGATCCGCTCCCTCCAGGAATCACTCGGCCTGCAGCACGCGCACGGACCCGCCGTCATCGTCTCCGCCTCCGGCATGGCCACCGGCGGCCGCGTCGTCCACCACCTCGCCCGCATGCTCCCGGACGCCCGCAACACCGTCGTCGTGGTGGGCTACGCCGCCGCCGGCACCCGCGCCCGGGATCTGGTCGACGGTTCCCGCGCCCTGAAGATGTACGGCACCTACGTCCCGGTGCGTGCCGAGGTCGTGAACGTGCCCGCATTCTCCGCGCACGCCGACGCCGCCGAGATCGTCGAATGGCTGCGCCCGGCACCACCGCCCAGCGCGGTCTACCTCGTCCACGGCGAGCCCGAGGGCTCGGAGGCGCTGCGGGACCGGATCGACCGCGAACTCGGCTGGACGGCCGTGGTGCCGCGCTCGGGCGAGCGGGTGCTCGTCCGCTGACCCGAGCCGACGTACGGAGGCCGGGCGGTCGGGCAGGACCGGAGGGCGGGAATGTGTCGCGCGGCCTGCCGTCGAAGATGCCCTGCTTCGCGGTGGTCACTCCCCCTCGGCGACCGCCGGGCGCCGTAGCCGCCGCAGGTAGGGGTCGAAGGACGGCCGGCGTTCCAGGCGGACCCGGGCGTCCACGCCGACGGCGCCGTCCGGGCGGACGACGACCGGGTTGAGGTCGGCCTCGACGACCTCCGGGAAGTCCTCGGCGAGCCGGGACAGCCGGGCGAGGACGGACCGGACCGCGGCGAGGTCCGCGGGCGGTGCCCCGCCGGTTCCCGACAGCAGCGCCGCGCAACAGAGCTCGGCGACCATGGTGGTCAGGTCGCGCTCGCTCAGCGGGGCGAGCCGGGCCGCCCGGTCGGCCAGGACATCCGCGGCGGTGCCGCCCATCCCGAGCACGACGAGCGGACCGAAGACCTGGTCCTGGACGATGCCCGCGAGGAGCTCGATGCCGGGCGCGGCCATCGGCTGGACCACGACTCCGGCCAACTCCGGGCCGAACCGCCGAGCGAACTCCCGGTACACGGAGCGTACTTCGGCATCGGTGGCGAGACCGGTGCGGACGGCGCCCAGCGCGCTCTTGTGCACCTGACCGGGCCAGTACGCCTTCAGCGCCGCCCTCCCCTCGTGCCCGAGCCGGCGCAGCCCCCTCGCGGCTGCGACCGCCGCGTGCTCGTCGCGCGCCCACACCGAGGTGGTCAGCGGCAGCCCGTAGGCCTCCAGCAGGTCTGCGGTCGACAGCGGATCGAGCCAGCCGCCCTCGGGGTGGACGGCGAGGTAGCGGTCGACCAGGCTGCCCGCAGTGCGCCGGTCGCAGTCGGGCGGGTCCGCCTCGGCGGAGGCCGGTTCGGCGAGCCACCGGGCGCGGTCCCGGGCGTGACCGAGGGCACGTGCCGCAGCGACGCTGTCCGAGTAGACCGGCAGCACGCCCCCGTCGGCGCACGTCCGGTAGCACACGGGCACCTGCTGGTCGAGCAGGACGGCGGCGATCGGGATGCGGCGCCGGGCCGGCCCCTCGAGCAGGGCGTACACCGGATCGCGGTCGGGTGTGACGCCGAGCGCCGTCGGCACCAGGCACACCAGGATCGCGTCGATGCCCGGCTCACGCTCCAATGCCCTGAGGAGGTGGGTGAGTTCGACCGGGGTCACCGCCGCCGTGGTGTCCACCGGGTTGCGCACGGAGGCACCGGGTGGCAGCAGGTCAGCGAGGCCTACCGGGAGTTCCGGCAGGAGCAGCCCGGCATCGGCGCAGGCGTCCGCGGCCAGGATGCCGATGCCGCCGGCGTTCGACACCACGGCGACCGCACCCCGCGGAGCGGGCAGCGGCTGGGCGTGCAACAGGGCGGCGGCCTCGACGAGTTCATCGATGCTTCGCGTGGCCGTGATGCCGGCCTGCCGGAACAGCGCCTCCCGGGTGACGGTCGGCGTGGCGGCGGCCGCGGTGTGCGAGGCCGCGCCCCGGCGGCCGGCGGTGGAGCGTCCGGCGTCCACGGTCAGCACCGGGATCGTCCGGGTCACCCGGCGGGCGGTGCGGCCGAAGGCGCGCGGGCTGCCGAAGGACTCCAGGTGCAGCAGCGCGAGGTCGGTGCGGTCGTCGGCCTCCCACCACTGGAGCAGGTCGTTTCCGCTGACGTCGTACTTGTCGCCGAGCGAGACGAAGCTCGACACCCCGATGCCCAGCCAGGCCAGCCGCTGGAGCAGGGCGATCCCCACGCCACCGCTCTGCACGGCGATCCCGGCGCTGCCGGGCCTGGGGAACGCGCCCCCGAACTCGGCGTCCAGCCGGACGGCCGGATCGGTCTGGGCCGTGCCCAGGCTGTTCGGCCCGACCACGCGCATGCTGTGCCGGCGGCAGGCCCTCATCAGCCCGCGGGCCTGGTGCGCATCGAGCCCGGAGGTGAGCACCACCAGCGCGCGCACCCCGACGGCGCCGCACTCCTCGGCCACCCCCGGGACGGCGCCGGCGGGTACGGCCAGCACGACGAGGTCCGGTACGGCGGGCAGCGCTCGGACGGATGGGAATGCGGGCCGGCCGTCGATCTCCCCGGCGCGCGGGTTGACCGCCCACACCTCGCCCGCGAAGCCACCCCGCCGGATCCTCCCGAGGACGGTGCGCCCCACCGAGCCCGACCGCCGGGACACCCCCACCACCGCGACGGAGGCCGGCCGCAGCAGCCCCGCCAGACTCGCGACACCGGCACGGCGGCCGCGTTCGTCCACGGCCGAGCGGTACCGCTCGTCACGCTCGTCCAGCGGCACCCGGATCCTCACCTCGCCCTGCGCGCAGCGGCGCTCGACCGGCAGCCCCAGGTCGGCGAAGACCCGGTGGACGGCCCGGTTGCCGAACAGCGTGTCGGCCTCGAAGAAGCGGATCCCGCGCTGCCGGGCAGCGTGCACCAGGTGCTCCAGCAGCAGAGTGGCCGCGCCTCGGCCGTGCCAGCGATCGGCCACCACGAGTGCCAGCTCCGCCGTCTCCGAGGGCTCGTCCAGCACCTCGCAGTCCGCCTCGCCGACCAGTTCCTCCCCCGCCCAGGCCCCGAACCCCAGCAGGCCGGACCGCGGAGGCCCGCACAACCGGTCGGCGGCCTGCTCGGGTGCGTTGCGGCTGACCCCGAAGAACCGCATCCGACGGCTCTCCTCGGACATCCCGGCCGTGTGCAGGCCGAGGACCGCTCGGTGATCGTCGGGGCCGAGCGGACGGATCTCGACGGTGGTGCCGTCGGCCAGCAGGGCCTCGGCGGTGCTGTGCGGCTGCTGCACGGTGGACATGGCAGATCTCCTCGGCCGTCGCCGTTCTCCCCCTTCAGCTTCCGCTCCCACCCTTCGTTCCGGGAGGGCCGACCGGCCCAGCCAGGGGGCTCCGGTCCCGCGGCAGCCGCGCTCGACGGCCCCGGAAACACACCGACCGGGCAGCGGGCCGGACGTGGCGACGCGCGGCCCGGCGGCGCGGTGCGCAGACTGGGAGGCAGGCCGGTCGGCACGGAGGTGGTGAGGTGGCAGCGCACCCCACAGAGGGCTATCCGGTCATGCCGGACCCGTGGACCCTCCGCTACCGGGGCTTCGACCCCGCCGAGGAGGGGCTGCGGGAGGCCCTGTGCGCGGTCGGCAACGGCTACGTGGTCACCCGGGGCGCCGCACCCGAGTCGGTCGCCGACGGCGTCCACTACCCGGGGACGTACCTGGCCGGCTGCTACGACCGCGCGGAGTCGACGGTCTCGGGGCGGGTGGTGAGCAACGAGGACCTGGTCAACTGCCCGAACTGGCTGCCGCTGACCTTCCGCCCGTCCGACGGCGTCCGGTTCGCCGGCCCGCCCGCCGAACAGACCCTGGAGCTGGACCTGCGCCGGGGCGTGCTGACCCGAACGGCGCTCGTGGTCGACGGCCGGGGGCGGCGGACCCGGTTGGTGCAGCGCCGCCTCGCCAGCCAGTCCCGCCCGCACCTCCTCGCCCTGGAAAGCACGTTCACCCCGGAGAACTGGTCCGGCCGGCTGGAGGTCCGCTCGGGTCTGGACGGCCGGGTCGCCAACACCGGCGTGCACCGTTACCGAGGGCTCACCGAGCACCACCTCACCCCGGTCGGGCAGGGGGTGGACGAGGACGGGCTGCTCTGGATGGAGGTCGGCGCGGCGAACTCTCCGCTACGGATCGCCCTTTCCGCCCGGACGCGTTCGGACCGAGCGCAGGCGGCCACCGAGTGCCGCGAGGGCTGGACGGCCCACCTCCTCACCGTGGACGCCGAGTGCGGCCGGCCAATCACGGTCGAGAAGACCGTGGCGCTGTACACCTCACGCGACCGGGCGATCGAGACCCCGCTGCGCGCCGCCCGGCTGCTCGCCGCCGAGGCCGGGACCTTCGAGGAGCTGCTGTCCGAACACGCCCTGCGCTGGTCGGAGTTGTGGAGCCGATGCCGGATCGAGGCCGACTTCGACGGCATCGCCCCGCTGCACCTGAACCTGTTCCACCTGCTCCAGACGTACTCCGAGCACTCCGTCGACCTCGACGTCGGTATCCCGGCCCGCGGGCTGCACGGGGAGGCCTACCGCGGCCACGTCTTCTGGGACGAGTTGTTCGTCCTGCGGCTGCTCAACCTCCGCTTCCCCGAACTCGCCCGCGCCGTGCTCCGCTACCGCCACCGCCGGCTGGACGCCGCCCGCCGGGAGGCCCACGAGGTCGGGCTGCACGGGGCGATGTACCCGTGGCAGAGCGCCGGCGACGGCCGGGAGGAGTCCCAGCAGCTGCACCTCAACCCGTTGTCCGGCCGTTGGCTGCCCGACCACAGCCACCTCCAGCGCCACGTCGGCTCGGCGGTCGCCTACAACGTCTGGCAGTACTACCAGGCCACCGGCGACCGGGACTTCCTCGCTTCGGCCGGCGCCGAGACGCTGCTGGAGATCGCCCGGTTCTGGTCCTCCGCCGCCACCTACGACCGGAGCCTCGGACGCTGGTCGATCCGCGGTGTGCTCGGACCCGACGAGTACCACGACGCCTACCCCTGGGAGGACCGGCCGGGCCTGGACGACAACGCGTACACCAACGTGCTCGCCTCCTGGGTGCTGGCGCGGGCCCAGGACGCCCTGGACGTCCTGCCCGCCTACCGCCGCGACGAGCTGCGCGAGCGCCTCGCCCTCGACGCCCTGGAGCTGGACCGCTGGCGGGAGGTCGGGCGGCACCTGTACGTCCCCGTCCACGAGGGCGTCCTCAGCCAGTTCGCCGGCTACGAACGGCTCGACGAGCTCGACTGGACGGCCTACGGGCGCCGCTACCCCGACCTGCGCCGCCTTGACCGGATCCTGGAGGCCGAGGGCGACACGGTCAACCGGTACAAGGCGTCCAAACAGGCCGACGTGCTGATGCTCTGGTTCCTGTTCTCCGCCCGTGAGGTCCGCGACCTGCTGCGCCGCCTCGGCCGTCCCGCCGGGCACGAGCTGCTCCGCCGCACCACCGACTACTACCTGCGGCGCACCGTCCACGGCTCGACGCTCAGCTCGGTGGTGCACGCCTGGGTGCTCACCCGCTCCGACCGCCGGGCCTCCTGGCGGTTCTTCCGCGACTCCCTGGTGGCCGACCTGCGCGACAGCCAACGCGGCACCACGGCGGAGGGCGTTCACCTGGGTGCCATGGCGGGCGCGGTGGACCTGCTGCAGCGCTGCTACACCGGTCTGGAGGTCCGCGAGGACGCCCTCTGGCTCGACCCGCACCTGCCGTCCGCGCTCGGCCGGCTGGAGCTGGAGCTGCGCTACCGGGGCCACTGGGGTCTCGGGGTCGCGGTCGACCGCCGGTCGGTCACGGTGAGCCTGCGCGAGGACCGCCAGGAGCCGGTGGCGATCCGTCTGCGCGGCACGCAGGCCGTGATCCGGCCGGGCGAGACCCGCCGTTTCCACCTGTGAACGCGCCCCTTCACCGACGCCCGGACCAGCGCGGTTCGACCTGCTCCCAGGCCGACTCCCAGTCCGCCTCCGCCAGCCGCTCCAGCCGGTGGCGCCGCAGCACGAAGGCACCCTCCACCGTCGACCCGAGCACGGCGACCGTGCCGAGTCCGATCACGACGCTGTCCGACAGGATTCGCTCGGTCCCCTTGGGCTCGCCGGCCGGCATTCCGGCGTCGTCGAGCCGGATCGGGACCGTCGCCCCGGCGGGGGTACCGACCGGGACCGCGATGCTCCCGGTTCCGGGGCCGGCCGGGTACGTCCAACCGGCCGGGGCGTGCGCCTGCGAGCTGCCCGCCCGCAGGCCGTCCGACAGCGCCGGCCCCGTGGTGACGGCGGTGACGGTGTGCCGGTGCCGGGCGGTCTGCTCCGCGGTGTGCGCCTCCGCGCGGAACACCGCCAGCGCCGCGACCGCCGCCACGACGAACGTGGCGAGGACCGTCACGGCCAGCCCGGTCACCAGGCGGCTGTACGCCCGGTCAAACGGGCGGCAGAGCGGATTGCGGTCCAGGCCGGCGGCCCGGCGGACGTGCTGCCGCAGGGTCGTGCGGGAGGCCGGTTGCCTGTGCGGGGTGGCTGCGACGGACATGACCGCCTCCTCCGGGCCGGGGTGGCATGGCTCTCGTGGATCAGTCTTCCGGGCCCGCGTTCGTCGGCCGAGGGCCTGACGGCCCTGGTGCCGGGCCCGAAGGGTCCCCCACCGCGGGCTCACCCGTCCCCAGCCGGGCGGCCGGGGAACCGCCGCCGACCACGGGGCAGCAGGGGAACCGGACGGACGACCGGGCGAGCGGCGCGAGCCCGTCCCGGCTACGGCCGCTCCGGCGAGTTCCCCCGCGACGACGTCGGAGTCCTCCGCAGACCGACCGCCGGGGCCGAACGGTCCCGGTCAGGGGCCATCCGGCCCCTGACCCACTCCGCAGGCGGTGGTCCCCTGGAGGTACGGACGGCCGGGCCGCTCCCGGCCCCCGCACCGAACCAGGGAGGCCGGCATGAGAGCCGCCGTGGGAGACCGCATCATCGTCCAGGGCACCCGGCCGGGCGCGGCCCGCAGGGACGGCGAGATCGTCGGGCTGCACCACCCGGACGGCAGCCCGCCGTACGACGTGCGCTGGTCCGACGACGGCCGGGTGACCGAGTACTTCCCCGGTCCGGACGCCCGGATCCACCACTTCGAGCACGAGGACACCTCCACGCCCGCGCCGCCGGCCCTGCACCTCTTCGCCGACTGACGGGCGCCTCCGCCGTGCCCCTCTCCACCCGTGGCTCCGACACCGTCTCCGGCCTGACCACTGCCGAGGCCGCACGGCGACTCGCCGAACACGGCCCGAACGAGATCACGGCCGACCGCCGCGTGCCGCTTGTGGGCCCGGGTCTCCGCCCAGCTGCGCGACCCCCTGATCACGGTGCTGCTCGCGGCCGTGGCGCTGACGCTCGCCATCGGCGACCGCCCCGACGCGGTGGTCTACCGGCGGCAGGGCGGGAGTCCGCGCCGGCTCACGGCCCCGCCCTCCCCGATCCGGTGGCACGCCCCGCGGTCCACCGGGTCCGCTGCCCGGCCGCCGTGTTCCGGCGCCGCTGGAGCGGACCCTCCGGCGGCGCGCTGGGGCCGAACGGCCCGAGTCCGGACGGTCCGCTCGGTGCGAGCCTGGAGGTGAGGAAAGGTGGAAGCGATGCACACCGTGATCGTGTACGAGAGCATGTACGGCAACACCCGCGAGATCGCCGAGGCCATCGCCGAGGGCGTCCACGAGGCCGATCCCTCCGCTGCCGTGGACTGTCTCCCGGTGGCCGAGGCCGACGGCGACCTCGCCCGCTCCGCCGATCTGCTGGTGGTCGGCGGCCCGACCCACATGCGCGGCATGTCCTCCGGGCTGAGCCGCCGGATGGCGGTCGCCGCCGAGTCGAAGAAGGAGGGCCGCGAGGAGGCCGCCGCCGAAGCCCGGGAGACCGCGGAGGGCCCGGGCCTGCGCCACTGGTTCCACGACCTCCCCAAGACCGAACCCGGTACCCACGCCGCCGCGTTCGACACCCGTGGCGCCACACCCGGCAGCGGGGGCGCCGCCGAGGGCATCGCCCACCGGCTCTCCCGCCACCACTACGACGTGGTCGCCGACCCCGAGGGCTTCATCGTCGAGGGCGCCGACGGGCCGGTCCGCACCGGCGAGCTCGACCGTGCCCGCGCCTGGGGCGCCAGCCTGGTCTGACGACCGGACCTGAGGGCTGCTGCCCTCACACTTCCGGCGCGGCCCCGGACGCCACCGCGTCCGAGGTCCTCGGTCCCGGCGCTCGGCCCCGCGTTCCGGCCAGGAAGGAGTGGCCGTCATGTCCACATCCGCCGCCTACCGCCCGGTCCGGCTCACCGCGGTTCCGGACCTGCCGCTGTCCCGTTGGCTGTGGCTGGTGAAGTGGCTCCTGGTGATCCCGCACTTCGTCGTGCTGTTCTTCCTGTGGATCGCCTTCGTCCTGGTGAGCGTGGTCGCCTTCTTCGCGATCCTCTTCACCGAGCGTTACCCGCGCGCCCTGTTCGACTTCAACCTCGGGGTGCTGCGCTGGAGCTGGCGCGTCTCCTACTACGCGTACGGCGCGCTGGGCACCGACCGCTACCCACCGTTCAGCCTGCGCGAGGAACCCGACTACCCGACCCGCCTCGACGTGGCCTACCCCGAACGGCTGTCCCGCGGCCTGGTCCTGGTGAAGTGGTGGCTGCTCGCGATCCCGCACTACCTGGTGGTCGGCGTGTTCCTCGGCGGCGGGCACGTCGGCTGGACCGAGACGGGGCTCGTCGGACTGCTTGTGCTGATCTCCGCCGTCGCCCTCGCCTTCACCGGCAGTTACCCCCGCGACCTCTTCGACCTGGTCATCGGCCTCGACCGCTGGGTGCTCCGGGTCGCCGCCTACGCGGCACTGATGACCGACGAGTACCCGCCCTTCCGCCTCGACCTGGGCGGCGACGAACCGGGCGGGGGCACGGCGTGACCTAGCCCCGCGGTTGCGCCCTCCGGACGCGCGCCGACGATCGACCCGGCGGCGGAACGCCACGACGGGTGTGCCACAGGCCGTCGCGACCTCGGTGGTGACCAGCGCGGCCACCGCCCGTCCGGGCAGCCGGGTGATGAGTCCCCGGGCGGGCCAGGAGTGGCGCGATGATCCCCTCGCGTACCCGGGCCCCGGTCCGAGCGGTGCCGGCCGTGGCGGTCAGCTCTCCCGGCCGGCGGCTGCCTCGGCGTCGATCTCGGCGATCAGGCCTTCGATGAGGCCCCTGATCTCGTCGCGGATGGGGCGCACGGCCTCGACGCCCTGGCCGGCCGGGTCGTCCAGCTTCCAGTCGAGGTACTTCTTGCCGGGGAAGTAGGGGCAGGCGTCGCCGCAGCCCATGGTGATGACGTAGTCGGACGCCTGGACGGCCTCGGTGGTGAGGATCTTCGGCTTCTGGTCGGAGATGTCGATGCCGAGCTCGGCCATCGCGGCGACGGCGGAGGGGTTGACCTGGCCGCCGGGCGCGGAGCCGGCGGAGCGGACCTCGACGCGGTCGCCGGCGAGGTGGGTGAGGAAGCCGGCGGCCATCTGGGAGCGGCCGGCGTTGTGGATGCAGACGAACAGCACGGAGGCCGTCGGCGGGGTGGTCATGGTGGGGGGTGTCCTTCGGTTGCGCGGTGCCCGCAGTGGGACGGGCCGGTGGTCGCCGCGTACGTTCCCGCACAGATCGCGGGTGCGATCGCCGGGGCGATCCTCGCGGACGCGATGTTCGGCGAGCAGTTGGTGAACTGGTCCACGCACGACCGCTCGGCCGGGCACCTGCTGCTCGGCGAGGTCGTCGCCACCGCCGGACTGGTCCTGCTGATCTTCGGCCTGGCCAGGACCGAGCACCTGCGCTTCGCCCCGGTCGCCGTCGCCTCCTACATCGGCGCCGCCTACTGGTTCACCTCCTCCACCTCCTTCGCCAATCCCGCCGTGACGGTCGGCCGCGCGTTCACCGACACCTTCGCCGGCATCGCCCCGAGCTCGGTGCCGGGCTTCATCGGCATGCAGCTGATCGGCGGCGCCGTCGGCCTGGCCCTGGCGGCGCTGATCTTCACCCACCGCCGCACCTCCGGGTCGAAGTGAGCGGGATCCGGCGTGTCCAGGTCCTCGTCGTCGGCGCGGGCCGGGCAGGCCTCGCCGCCGGTCACCACCTGCGGCGCGCCGGACCGGCCCCGGCCTCCGTTCCCGCAGGGCGGATCGCCGACCGCCTCGGTGTGCGTGGCCCGGTCCTGGTGCTGGCCGCGGGCGTCGACGCACTCGCCGCCGCCTACGGTTCGTTCACCATCGACACCGCCGGGATCGCCATGCTGGCGGTGCCGTTCGTCCTCGCGGGCGCGGGCATCGGCTCCGTGGAAACCGCCCAGCACTCCGCCGTCGCCGCACTCGCCCCGAAGGACCTGTGCGGCTCCGCCTTCGGCCTGCTCGCCACCGCCCAGTCCCTCGGCAACCTCGCGGCCTCCACCGTCGCCGGGTGAGCCGGGCGGATCAGCGGCCGGCGGCGGCGAGCAGGCCGGCCATGCCCGCGAGCACGGAGGGGGCGACGCGGTAGTAGACCCAGGTGCCCCGCCGCTCGGACGTGGGCAAGCTGCTGCTCGGCGCCCGCCGCACCGCAGCTGATCACCCTCGGCGCCACCGACTCCGGATCCTCCTGTTCCCAGACCGGCGGCGGGTGCTGACCACGCCTGCGGGGACGGGCGACGCCGCGGCCGGATCGGGGGCCGGCCGCGGAACACTGTTGCCGGCAGGTGATCCCGGGCGCCGCGTGAAGGAGTTGACGGAGGGCTGAATGCCCGGGTGTCCGCTACATGACGGTGCAGGTGGTGGAGCCGTCAGGATTGCTGGACATGCCGCCGCCCGCGTGGTCGCAGTACTCCTCGCAGACCGAGGACGAACCCGGTTCACAGGTCACCGTCGTCGCTTCCGCGAAGTCCCTGCGGACGGACCCGGTACGACGCCGAACCCGGCAGCGGACGTCCAGCCCGGCGGGCCACACGCTGCCCGGGCCGTGCGCCCAGCGGGCCGACGCCCGGTACGGGGTCGCGGCATCTCCCAGGGACTGCTCTGCGGTGAAGCCTGGGGTCCTCATCTCGGGTGCCTCCTCCGTGTTCTCTCTTCTCCGATGTCCGGGTCTCATCCGTCCTGTCCGCCCTGATGACATGGAGGCCGGCGGGTTCTGCCCGGGCCGCGCCCGGATCGTGCCCATGAATCCACCGTAAGACCGTGCGCGTCCACCGTCATGCCCAGTCGCGACCGCGGTGCGCCGCGACGGACCTGTCCGGCGGGTGGTCCTCCCGCCCGTCAGTCGCACAGCAGTACCCGCCTCGACCACCGGCCGACCGCCGGGTCAGCTCGCCGGGCGAGTGGGTGTGGCGGCGGAGCCATGGAGCAGGTCGGTCGGGTTTTCGATGTCGAGGGACGGAACGGGTGCGGGCGGCATGGAGGCGTCCGCGGAGGGTGGAGCGGCGGTTCGGGGCGGTGCGGGCCGCACTGTGCCCGAGGCCGGTGAGGTCGATGTCGTGGTGGCCGGTGGCGTCCCCGGCGCCGGTGGTGACGCTGCCGAAGGCGCTGCCGGGACGGAGGTGATGGGGGCCGCGGGCGTGCCGGCAGGCCGGTTGGCGCCGCGCTCGTCCGCGCCGCAGGCCGAGGCGGTTGCGAGCGCGGCGAGGACGAGGACGGCGGTTCCCACGGCTCTGTGTCGGTCCATGCGGTAGGAGCTCCCGGTTCGTGCGGAGGTGCGGTCATGAGACGGCAGCCGCGCCCGTTCGGTTCCGTCGGCGCGCCCCCACTCTGCCTCGCCGTCGAGGCCCTGACCACCTCCTGCCGAACCGAACTCTCTTTCTACTGAACTGATTTAACAGAATTGGCTTTAATCATTCGTTACGCGGATTCCCCTTCCCGGCGTGCCACCGCACCGGACAGGCTTCGGTCTGCTCCAGCCGGGGCGCGCGACCGCGCACCCCGGACGCCCAGGGGAGGAAGCACCCGTGCCGAACAGGCAACGACGACGGCTGCTCATGAGCGCCGTCACGCTCACCGCGCTCGGCCTGACCACCACTCAGGCCCTCGCCGCACCCGCCGCACAGCCCGGGACCCAGCCCGTCCCGGTCCAGCGCCTGACCGAGATCGGCCAGAAGCACGCCCAGAAGGTCAGGGGCACGACCACGGCCCAGGCCTCCTCCGCCAAGGCGTTCTCCGCCAAGGCCGAGTCCGGCGGGGACGAGGGCGACGAGGCGGAGAACTCCGCCGAGGGCACCGCGCAGTACACCGAGGCCCGCACCGCCCCCGGCGTGGTCGCCCCCGGCGCGTACGGCGCGGCCTGGGCGCAGCTGCAGTCGCTGCCGCACACCGGTGGTTCCTGGGACCACGTGACGAACAAGCCGTACAACGGGGACGACCCGCGCTACCGCGACGTCAACTCCAACTCCAGCGGCGGTGCCGGCTTCGTCACCGGGCGGATCACCGGCCTCGCCGCGGACGACGACGGGTACGTCTACGCGGGCGGCGCCAACGGCGGGGTGTTCCGTTCCCGCACCGGCGGCGGGCACTGGGAGGCGATCGCCGACAGGCTGCCCACGCTGTCCACCGGCACCCTGGACCTCGACGGCGGCGGCCGGCTCTGGTACGCCACCGGCGAGTCCAACACCGGGGCCACCTCCTATGTCGGCACCGGCGTGTACGTGCTCTCCGACCCCAAGCACGGCGAGTTCCAGCCCGGCAACCGGATCGGCAGCGCCGAGCTCGAGTCCACCACGATCCACCAGTTGCGCTTCGCCGGGGACACGGTGTGGGCGGCCACCAACCGTGGCGTGTGGAGCCACTCCACCACCACGCTGTCCGGCCCGTGGACGCTGGAGTTCGCGCCCAACCCCGACTACCTGCCGGGCGGTTCGAAGGCGGGCGACCCGAGCGCGCCGTACAAGAACATCGCCAACGACGTCGCGATCGACCCCAAGGACCCGTCCAAGGTGATCCTGGCGGTGGGGTGGCGCGGCGGCGACACCTACAACGGCTTCTACGGCAAGGCCGCGGACGGCAGTTGGCAGCGCGTCACCTCGCTGGGCGATCTGCCGACCGATGCCGCGAACGTCGGCAACGTGACCTTCGCCCGCTCGGCGGACGGCTCGCGCTACTACGCCATCGACCAGTCCCCGGACGTCATGGCGCACAACCCCGACACCGGCCTCAAGGGCGTCTACGCCTCCAAGTCCGGTTCCCCGTCCGGCCCGTGGACGCTGGTCGCGGACAAGGACAAGCTGAAGGGCTCCGGCTCCGCGCTCCAGGACGAGGGGTACCAGCCCGGCATCCAGTCCTGGTACAACCAGTTCCTCCAGGTCGACCCGGCCAACCCGGACCACGTCTGGGCGGGTCTGGAGGAGGTCTTCGAGACCACCGACGGCGGCGCCAAGTGGGCCACCATCGCGCCGTACTGGAACAACCCGTTCCCGTGCTGGAGCATCGACCCGGCCAAGCAGACCGGCGACTGTTCGCCGACCACGCACTCCGACCAGCACGCCGTCGCCATCGGCGGTGACCACGGCCGGGCCTCGGTGTACGTGGGCAACGACGGCGGCATCTACACCCGTCCGGTCAACGGTCAGCTGGATGCGGGCGGCCACGCCAAGGACTGGAAGTCCCTCAACGACGGCACGATCGACACCCTGCAGTACTACTCCGTCGGCGTCGGCAAGGACCCGGCGGACCGCTCCGGCAAGGGCGTGATCGTCAGCGGCGGCCTCCAGGACAACGGCGAATCCATCCTGCGCGCCCACGACAAGGTGATGGGCTCCAACTTCGGCGGCGACGGCGCCGACACCCTCGTCGACCCGGCCGACGGCTGCAACATCGCCGAGGAGTACGTCTACCTCGACATGTGGGTCACCCAGAACTGCGCGGTCAACGACGGCGGCTGGACGAAGGACCCGAGCAAGGCCACCTCCTACGAGGTCGCCCCGCCCGACAAGGACCTCGGCGGCGCCGGCGCCCGCTTCATCGCCCCGATCACCAGCGACCCGAAGGACGGCCACACCTGGATCGCCGGCGGCCGGCACGTCTGGGTGCAGCACAAGGGCTACGCGATCCGCAGCGGCAGCGAGTGGACCTCCGCCTACGACCTCGGCGAGGGCCACGTCGCCACCGCCGTCGCCACCGTCAACGGCACCGTGTACGCGGGCTGGTGCGGCCCCTGCAACAACCAGGGCTTCAGCCGCGGAATCGCGGTCGGCAAGACCGACGGCACCGGCTGGCACCAGCTCGACCTGCCCGTCGACGGCACCCTGCCCAACCGCTACGTCTCCTCCTTCGCGGTCGACGAGAAGGACGCCCAGCACGTCTTCGTCTCCTTCAGCGGCTTCTCCCGCAGCTGGACCGAGGGCCCCGGCGCCGGCATCGGACACCTCTTCGAGACCCACGACGGCGGCACCACCTGGACCGACGTCTCAGCCAACCTGCCCGACGTCCCCGCCACCTCGATCAAGCTGCTGCCCAACGGCGGCCTGGCCCTCGGCACCGACCTCGCCGCCTTCTACCGCGCGCCCGGCACCACCGACTTCAGGGTGCTCGGCAAGGGCCTGCCCACCACCTCGGTGCAGCAGCTGAAGATCGGCCCCGACGGCAAGCTCTACGCCGCCACCTTCGGCCGCGGCA
The DNA here is from genome assembly GCF_044768035.1 of Kitasatospora sp. NPDC101176. NCBI lineage: Bacteria > Bacillati > Actinomycetota > Actinomycetes > Kitasatosporales > Streptomycetaceae > Kitasatospora > Kitasatospora sp. NPDC101176. Next base: position 107,483 of record NZ_JBIWPA010000012.1, on the reverse strand, counting down.
TCTGGTCCTTCGACCTGCGCCGCCTCGGCCACGGCCGCTACGACGAGGTCGACGACTGATCCCCTCGGTGAGCGACACCGCCGGTGTGCGGACCGGCCGGATGACCGGTCCGCACACCGGCCTCGGGGGCTGCGGCGGGAGCAGCGGGACCAAGGGCCCGGGCAGGGTGCACCTTCCGGCCCGAGCGAGACCCCGCCGGAGGGTGTGGGATGGATGTGACGCGCCACCCGCGGATGGCGCCGCCCCCACCGCGCGAAGGGCAGGAACACCATGAAGGCCGCCGTCGTCCACGACTTCACCGCTCCGCTGGTCATCGAGGACCGCCCGGTGCCCCGGCCGGCCCCGCACCAGGTGCGGGTCAGGATCGAGGCCTCCGGCCTCTGCCACACCGACATCCACGCCGCCCACGGCGACTGGCCGGTCACACCGAACCCGCCGTTCGTGCCCGGACACGAAGGGGTGGGCGTCGTCGAGGAGGCCGGCGCCCAGGTGCGGCACGTGCGGGTCGGCGAGCGGGTCGCCATCCCCTGGCTGGCCGATGCCTGCGGGCGCTGCGACCACTGCGTCAGTGGCTGGGAGACGCTCTGCCTCCGCCAGCACAACAGCGGCTACTCGGTGGACGGTGCCTACGCCGAGTACGCGCTCGCGCACGGCGACTACGTCGTGCCCGTCCCCGACGGCATCGACCCGCTGGACGCCGCACCGCTGTCCTGCGCGGGCGTGACCACGTACAAGGCGCTCAAGGTCTCCGGGGCCGGACCGGGCACGCGCGTCCTGGTGTCCGGCATCGGTGGACTCGGCCACCTGGCCCTGCAGTACGCCCGGATCTGCGGCGCCGAGACCATCGCCGTCGACGTCACCGACGACAAGCTCGCACTCGCCCGGGACCTCGGCGCCGACCACGTCCTGGACGCCCGTGCCCAGGACGTCGCCGCCGAGGTCCAGGCCCTCGGTGGCGCCCACGCAGCCATCGCCCTCGCCGTCAGCAACGCCTCCTTCCAGGCCGCCTACGGGGCGCTGCGGCGCGGCGGCACGCTGGTGCTGGTCGCGCTTCCGGCCGGAGGCAAGCTCGAACTCCCCGTCTTCGAAACCGTGTTGAACGGCACCAGGGTGATCGGTTCGATCGTCGGTACCCGCGAGGACCTCGCCGAGGTGTTCCGCCTGCACGCCCTCGGCCGCACCCGGGTCATCCGCGAGACGCGCCGCCTGGACGACGTGAACGCCTGTTTCGACGAGGTCCTGGCAGGAAAGGTCGCGGCCCGCCTGGTCTTCGACCTGCGCGGCTGAACCGCGCGGCCGTCATCGGGGAAACGCGACCACCATCGAGGGAAGGGATCGGCGTACGGGATGAACGGCACGACGGCACGACGGCGGATCGTGGTGGGTGTGGACGGCTCGGAGTCCTCCCGAGCCGCTCTCCGGTGGGCTCTGCGGCAGGCCGCCCTGGTCGGAGCCGCGGTGGAGGCGGTCACCGCCTGGGAGTACCCGGCCTCCCACGGTCTGGTCCCGGCGACGGTGGACGGCGACGCGGAGGCGTTCGCCGGCAAGGTCCTCGCCGAGACGGTCGCGCGGGAGTGGGGCCTGGACCGCCTGGTGGAGGTGCGTGAGCGCGTGGCCCCCGGCAACGCGGCCCGGGTCCTGCTGACCGTCGCCGAGGGCGCCGAGCTCCTCGTCGTCGGCAACCGGGGGCACGGGGGCTTCACCGGGGCGGTGCTCGGCTCAGTCACGCAGCACTGTGTCCAGCACGCCTCCTGTCCGGTCGTCGTCGTCCGGGAGGCCGGGCGGGCGAAGGCGGAGCCCGGCGACGGACGGTGACCTCCGGACCGTGTGCGCCGCGCCGACGTGATCGGCGCGGCGCACGCGTTTCCTGGGCCCTGCCTGGCGGTGTCCTCGGTCGGGCGTCCGCAGTCCGACCCTGGCGGATCAGACGGCGTACAGGCCATGGGCGGTGAAGACGCCGCGGGCCTCGGCGGTCCGGTCCGGGGTGGGGGCGGGCGTGTCGGCGAGGGGGAAGTCCAGCTCCAGGGTGCGCCACTTGGCGGCGCCGAGCTTGTGGAAGGGCAGGACGTCGACGCGGGTGACGTTGCCCAGCGAGGCGGCGAAGGTGGCGACGCCCTCGATGTTCTCACTGGGGTCGGTCAGGTGTGGGACGAGGACGAAGCGGACCCAGACCTCGGTGCCGAGGTCGGCCAGGCGGCGGGCGAAGGCCAGGGTGGGGGCGAGCTCGCGGCCGGTCAGATGCCGGTAGAGGGTCCGGTCCCAGGACTTGATGTCGAGGAGCACGAGGTCGGTGTCGGCGAGCAGCGCGTCGGAGGCGCGGGCGCCGAGGAAGCCGGAGGTGTCCAGGGCGGTGTGCAGGCCGAGCTCGTGCTTGAACCGGTGCAGCAGTTCGCCGGTGAGGGCGGGTTGGAGAAGCGGCTCGCCGCCGCTGACGGTGGCGCCGCCGCCGGAGGCGCGGATGAAGTCGGTGTACTTCGCGGCCTCGCGCACGATCTCCTCGGCCGAGCGGGGCCGACCGTGGCGCATGGACCAGGTGTCGGGGTTGTGGCAGTAGAGGCACCGCAGCGGGCAGCCGGCCAGGAAGGTGACGAAGCGGGTGCCGGGGCCGTCGACTCCGGTGGACAGGTCCCAGGAGTGCAGCGTGCCGGTGGCGGTCATCGGGTGTCCTCGGAGTGTGGCGCGGTGCCGGCGTCCTCGGTCGGGGAGACGCCGGCACCGCGAGCGGGTGGCGGGAGCTACAGCGCGTCGTGGAAGGTGCGGCCGATCACGTCGAGCTGCTGTTCGCGGGTGAGCCGGACGAAGTTGACCGCGTAGCCGCTGACCCGGATGGTCAGCTGCGGGTACCTCTCCGGGTGGTCCATCGCGTCCAGGAGGGTGTCCCGGTCGAGGACGTTGACGTTCATGTGGAAGCCGCGGCAGGTGGTGTAGCCGTCCAGCACACCGACGAGGTTGCGCACTCGCTCCTCGGGGGTGCGGCCGAGCGCGTCCGGGGTGACAGTGTCGGTGAGTGAGATGCCGTCCTCGGCGTGCTCGTACGGGAGCTTCGCGACCGACAGGGCCCCGGCCACGTAGCCGTGGACGTCTCGCCCGTTCATCGGGTTGGCGCCGGGCGAGAACGGCTCGCCCGCTCGCCGTCCGTCCGGGGTGTTGCCGGTCTTCTTCCCGTAGACGACGTTGGAGGTGATGGTGAGCACGGACTGGGTGTGCTCGGCACCCCGATAGGCGGGATGCTCGCGCACCTTCGCCATGAACTCCTCGACGAGCCGGACCGCGATGGCGTCCGCCCGGTCGTCGTTGTTGCCGTACGCCGGGTAGTCGCCCTCGACGAGGTAGTCGGTGACCAGGCCGGTCTCGTCCCGAACCGGGGTGACCTCGGCGTACTTGATGGCCGACAGCGAGTCGGCGGCGACCGCGAGGCCGGCGATGCCGCAGGCCATGGTGCGCCGGACGTCCCGGTCGTGCAGGGCCATCTCGATGCGCTCGTAGGCGTACTTGTCGTGCATGTAGTGGATGACGTCGAGTGCGTGGACGTACGTCCCGGCGAGCCAGTCCAACTGCTCGTCGAAGCGGGCGAGCACCTCCTCGTAGTCGAGCACGTCCCCGCCGGCAGGGGCTGTGGCCGGGCCGACCTGGACGCCGGACTTCTCGTCCCGGCCGCCGTTGATCGCGTAGAGCAGGGTCTTGGCGAGGTTGACCCGGGCGCCGAAGAACTGCATCTGCTTGCCGACCTCCATCGCGGAGACGCAGCAGGCGATCGCGGTGTCGTCGCCGAAGCGCGGGCGCATCAGCTCGTCCGACTCGTACTGGATCGAGGAGGTGTCGATGGACACGCGGGCGCAGAACTCCTTGAAGCCCTGCGGTAGTCGCGGGGACCAGAAGACCGTCATGTTCGGTTCGGGGGCCGGGCCCAGGTTGTAGAGGGTCTGCAGGTAGCGGAAGGAGGTCCGGGTGACGAGGGGGCGGCCGTCGGTGCCGATGCCGCCGATCGACTCGGTGACCCAGGTCGGATCTCCGGAGAACAGCTCGTCGTACTCGGGGGTGCGCAGGAAGCGGACGATCCGCAGCTTGATGACGAAGTCGTCCACCAGCTCCTGGGCCTGCTGCTCGGTCAGGAGCTCTGCCGCGAGGTCACGTTGGAGGTAGACGTCGAGGAAGGTCGAGGTGCGGCCGAGCGACATCGCGGCGCCGTTCTGCTCCTTGACCGCGGCCAGGTAGGCGAAGTAGAGCCACTGGACGGCCTCGCGGGCGGTGCCGGCCGGGCCCGAGATGTCCTGCCCGTAGGCCGAGGCCATCTCCTTGAGCTCCTCCAGCGCCCGGATCTGCTCGGCGAGTTCCTCGCGCTGCCGGATGGTCTCCTCCAGCCGCGCCGGATCGGTGGGCCCCGCGTCCAGCTCGGCCTTCTCGGCCCGTTTGGCCGCGATCAGCCGGTCCACGCCGTAGAGCGGGACGCGGCGGTAGTCGCCGATGATCCGGCCGCGGCCGTAGGCGTCCGGGAGCCCGGTGATGACGCCGGCCTTGCGGGCCGCGAGGATCTCGGGCGTGTAGGCGTCGAACACTCCGTCGTTGTGGGTCTTGCGGTACCGGGTGAAGACCTTCTCCAGCTCCGGGTCGACCGGGTAGCCGTAGGTCCGCAGCGCGGTCGCCACCATCCGCCAGCCGCCGTTGGGCATGATCGCGCGCTTCAGCGGGGCGTCGGTCTGCAGGCCGACGATCAACTCCCGCTCCCGGTCGATGTATCCGGGCGCGTGGGCGGTGATGCCCGACGGGATGTCGAACGCGATGTCGTACACGCCCTTGGCCCGCTCCTCGGGGAAGCGGTCGGTGATCTGCCGCCACACGGCGAGGGTGCGGTCGGTCGGGCCGGTGAGGAAGGCGGCGTCGCCCTCGTACGGGGTGTAGTTGCGCTGGATGAAGTCGCGGACGTCGATGGTGTCCCGCCACGGTCCGTTCCGGAAGCCGTTCCAGGCGGTGGTGGTCGACTCGTGCTGCGAGGTGGTCATCACGGTGTCCTCTCTCAGGCCTGGTCGCCGTAGTAGGCCCGGCGCATCAGCCGCCGCATGTCGGCGAGCATCGGCATCCGGGGGTTGGCGGGGGCGCACTGGTCCTCGTAGGCGTTCATCGCCTGCTGCGGCAGGGCCGCCAGGAACGCCGCCTCGTCCACGCCGGCCGCCTTGAAGGACCGCGGGATGCCGACCCTGTCCCGCAGCTCCTCGACCGCCGAGGCGAGGGACTCGACGCCCTGTTCGGGGGTGGCGGCCGGCAGACCGAGCATCCGGGCGATCGCCTGGTAGCGCTCGGGGGCGGTGTAGCTCCGGTACTTGGGCCAGCCGGTGACCTTCGCGGGGGCGGAGCCGTTCCAGCGGATGACGTGCGGCAGCAGCAGGGCGTTGGTGCGGCCGTGGGCGATGTGGAAGGTCGCGCCGAGGGTGTGGGCCATGGCGTGCACGGCGCCGAGGAAGGCCGAGCCGAAGGCCATGCCGGCGATCGTGCCCGCGTTGTGCATCTTCTCCCGGGCGAAGGGGTCGTCCGGTCCGTTCACCACCGCGCGCTCCAGGTTGTCGAAGATCAGCCGGATGCCCTGGAGGGCGAGCCCGTCCGTGAAGTCGTTGGCGTAGACGGAGACGTAGGTCTCGAAGCAGTGGGTGAGGGCGTCGAAGCCGGTGTCCGCGGTCACGTGCTTCGGCAGGCCGGTGGTCAGCGCCGGGTCCACGATGGCCACGCTCGGGGTGAGCGCGTAGTCCGCGAGCGGGTACTTCTGGCCGGTGGCGGTGTCGGTGATCACCGCGAAGGGGGTGACCTCGCTCCCGGTGCCCGAGGTGGTCGGGATGCACACCAGCTTCGCCTTCTCCCCGAGGTCGGGGAAGGTGAACGCGCGCTTGCGGATGTCGAAGAACTTCTCCTTCAGGTCCGCGAACTCGACCTCCGGGTGCTCGTACATCAGCCACATCACCTTGGCGGCGTCCATCGGCGAGCCGCCGCCCAGCGCGACGATGGTGTCCGGCTCGAACTCCCGCATCAGGGCTGCGCCCTTGTGGACGGTGTCGATGCTCGGGTTGGGCTCGACCGAGTCGATGACCCGCACCTCGACCGGGTCGCGGCGGCGGTCGAGCACACCCCGGATCCGCTCCAGGTGGCCGATCTCCACCATGGTGCGGTCCGTGACGACGACGATCCGGTGTGCGTTCGGCATGCTCGCCAGGTACCTGACCGAGTTGCGTTCGAAGTAGATCTTCGGCGGGACCTTGAACCACTGCATGTTGGTGTTGCGCCGCCCGATCCGCTTGATGTTGACGAGGTTCAGCGCCGAGACGTTCCCGGAGACCGAGTTGTGTCCGTAGCTGCCGCATCCGAGGGTCAACGAAGGAGTGAACGCGTTGTAGACGTCGCCGATGCCGCCCTGCGAGCTGGGCGCGTTCCAGATGATCCGGCAGGCCTTGACCGCGTGCCCGAACTCCTCGACGAACGCCGCGTCCTCGGTGTGCACCGCCGCCGAGTGCCCGAGACCGTCGAACTCCACCATCGCGGAAGCCAGTTCGATGCCCTCGGCGCGGGAGCGGGCGGTGAGGACGGCGAGTACCGGGCAGAGCTTCTCCCGGGTCAGCGGCTCCGAGGGTCCGACCCGTTCGCAGTCGGCGAGGATGACCGAGGTGTCGGTCGGCACCTCGAAGCCCGCCGCCTGCGCGACCTGCGCCGCCGACCGGCCCACCACCTCGGCGTTCAACCGGCCGCCGGCGCACGTCGCACCGTCCCCCGCCCCGAACAGGTACCGCTCCAGCAGCGCCTTCTCCTCCGCGCTCGCGTGGTGCGCCTTCAGCGTCCGGAACTCGGCGAGCGCCGCCTCCCGGATCTCCCCGTCCAGGACGACGGCCTGCTCGGAGGCGCAGATCATGCCGTTGTCGAAGGACTTCGACAGCACGACGTCGTTCACCGCCCGCCGCACGTCCGCGCTCCTCTCCACGTACGCCGGGACGTTGCCCGCGCCGACGCCCAGCGCCGGCTTGCCGCAGGAGTACGCGGCCCGCACCATCGCGTTGCCGCCGGTGGCCAGGATGGTGGCGACGTCCGGATGGTTCATCAGGGCGCGGGTGGCCTCCATCGACGGTTCCGCGATCCACTGGATGCAGTGCGCCGGGGCACCGGCCGCCACCGCCGCGTCCCGGACGATCCGGGCCGCCTCGGCCGAGCAGCGCTGGGCCGACGGGTGGAAGGCGAACACGATCGGGTTGCGGGTCTTGAGCGCCAGCAGGCACTTGAAGATCGTGGTGGAGGTCGGATTGGTCACCGGGGTGATGCCGGCGACCACCCCCACCGGCTCGGCGATCTCCACGATGCCGTCGATCTCGTCACGGTGCACCACGCCGACCGTCCTGGTCCGGGCCATCACGTGGGTGACGTTCTCGCAGGCGAAGACGTTCTTCACCGCCTTGTCCTCGAAGACCCCGCGGCCGGTCTCCTCCACGGCCAGCGCGGCGAGCCCGGTGTGCTCGGCCAGCGCCGCCAGCGAGGCCTTCTTGACGATGCGGTCGACCTGTTCCTGGGTGAAGTCGGCGTAATCCTCGAGGGACGTCAGCGCGTCGGCGACCAGACGGCCGACGGCGGTCGGCTCCTCGTCACGAGGGCCCTCGTCACAAGGGCCCTCGTTCTGCGGGTGGCGGGGCATGACTGGACCACCTTTCGGTTCATCGTCCGGGAATCGGGCGCGTGCGGCTTGCTCGCGCTTCCATCGAGAGCTTCTCCCGGCAGCGGTGCCGAGGGAGGCGGCCAAAGGGGCACCGTGTCGGGCCGAAGGTCCCTCCTTCGCGGGCGCCTGACGAGCCGAAGGGCACGGGCACGCTGGAGGCCGTGGGCAGCGCGTCCGCCCACGGCCTCCGGCGTGCGGTCCCCACCGCCCTTGCCTCCTTCCTTGTGGTCGACGCCCTCGCGCGCGGCCCTTGACGTCCGGCAGGTTCTCGGTCGGCCGGTTCCGACCGCAGCGGGCCGGTCGGCCCGGCCCGGTCCCGAGGGTCCGGGCCAGGTGCCGGGCGTTCAACCCTCGGGCACGACCGCCACGGGGCAGCCGGAGTGGTGGAGCAGGGCGTGGGCGACCGGGCCGGCGTCCTGACGGACCTGTGGTCCGGCCGCACCTTCTACGCTGAGCCCGGATCAGCCTGCCGGGCGTTGCGCGGCGGTGTCGCCTGCCCGGTGGTCGAGGCGGCTGGTCACCGAGACCACACCGTCCACGCTCCGGCACAGCCGCTCCACGACGGCCGGCAGGCTCCGGTGCCCGACGGTGCCGCTCAGGGTCACCTGTCCGTCGTGGACCTGGACGTCGAGGCTGTCCGGCGCGATGCCCAGGGTGCGGGAGAGGATGTCGCCGCGGATCTCCTCGCGGATCGCCCGGTCGTGGCGGAGGAAGACGCGCAGCAGGTCGGCGCGACTGACGATGCCGACCAGGCGGCCGGCCTCGTCGGTCACCACGAGGCGCTTGAGACCCTTGAGCTGCATCACCCGGGCAGCCTCCACCACGGTCCACTCGGGGCGGGCGCACACGGCCGGGCTGGTCATGAGGCCCTCGGCGGTCGTGGCGCGGCTCGTGGCCCGGTCGGGGGCCGACAGCCGAGGGGTGAGCAGCAGGCCGGCGGGGTCCTCCTGGGACACCTCGTTGAGCAGCAGGTCGGCCTCGGAGACCAGGCCGAGCGGTCGGTCCTGTTCGTCGAGGACCGGCACGGAGGTGATGCCGTGGTCGGCGAGCAGTCGGACGATCTCCTTGAAGCCGGTATCGGGCCGCACGTTCACGACGGCGGAGGTCATCAGCTCTCCCACGATCCGGTGTCGCATGGTCGGACTTCCTTTCGGGCACGTGTGTCGGGCCGGTGGGGCCCGGTCAGGTGAGTGCGGCACGGCGGCTCGGCGTTCGGGGCCGTGAGCGGAGCCGACCGGGGCGTGCAGCGCACCGTTCCGGTCGGCCGACAGACCTGACCGGTCGCGCCCGATCCGCCGAGTCGACTCTCCGTGGGTGCCGGGAGGTTCGTACCTCTCGCCGATTCCGAGTGCTTCAACCATCCGCCTCCGGGGCGTCCCGGCGAAGGGCCCAAGGGGTCTCCGTGCCGGGACCTTCAGCCCGATCTCCCCCCGCGCGGGGCGCTCGCGGGACCGACCGGCCCAGTGCACCCGGTCGGCACCCCGGAACGGCCGCGGCCCGGACCTCGACGGGTCCGGGCCGCAGCCACCACCGGGCGGTTCAGGCGTGTGGGACGACCGCGACAGGGCTGTGCGCATGGTGCAGGACGGCATGAGCCACACTCCCCAACCGGGACACCCCCACCTGACGGCCGGGAGTCCGCCGCCCCAGCACGACGAGTGAGGCTCCTCGGGAGGCGTCGACGAGCGCGCCGCCCGCGTGGCGGGAGGTGACCTCGGCCTCCACCCGAACCTGGGGGAACTTGTCCCGCCAACGAGCCAGCGCGTCCTGGAGGCGCACCAGTTCCGCCTCCGCCAGGGCGCCCCTGATCTCCGGTTGGTCGACCGGGGCCTTCGTCACGTACGGGCCGGCCGGCAGCGAACGGGACTCCAGCACGCGCAGGCTGACGCCACGGCGGGCCGCCTGTTCGAAGGCGAAGGCGAGCACCTCGGCGCAGGGCCGGTCGCCCTGGACGCCGACGACGACGTCACCCGCCCCGGCGGCCTCGCCGTCCGCGTCCGCCCGGACGAGCACGACCGGGCAGAGCGCGTCGGCCGCCACCCGGAGCCCCACCGAACCGACCAGCAAGCCGGTGAATCCTCCGAGCCCGCGCGAACCGAGAACGATCAGTCCTTCCCGCGCGCCGGCCGCCGCGAGCGCGTGGGCCGGGCTGCCCGGAATCCGCTCGCACGACAGCCCCAGGCCGGGCAGGACGGCCGCGATTCGGTCCCGGACCGAGAGCACCGCCGACGGCAGACCGTCATCCACCCCCTCCGGCCGCAGCGGCCTTCCGTCCTCCGGCCCCCCGACATGGATCATGCGGAGCGACCGCCCGCTCCGGTCGGCCTCGGCGGCCGCCCATGCGGCCGCCGCCGTGCTCTGCTCCGAGCCGTCGATCCCCACCACCACGGAGTGCGACATGTCGCGTCCTCTCTCGGTCCCACGGGACGCGGCCGTCCGCGTCCCCGCTGTCCGGGACAGCATCGCGCCGTAGCCGAGGGCGGCGGCAGGGGACGAGCAGCCCTGCGTCCGGGCCCAAAGTCCCGGTGCCACGCGGGGGATCGCGCGTCCGGCACCACCGCCGCCGTGCGGCCTCGTACTGCAGAACAGCGGACCCGGCGCGCAGCCCCGTGAGGCGGTCCTCACCGCGGGCGCCGGCCGTCATCGAGTCGCACCCCCTGGCCGCCACGCTCCACAACAGCCGTGTCCCGGACCGAGTAGGGCCGGACGGCCCTACCGAAACCACCCCCGGTCACGCCAGACTTCGCGTAGGTTTCACGCAGCCTGCCACCGGGGCGGGCACACGGGGGTGGGAGCGGTGATGACGGAGAGTCCGGCAGCTGGGACGAGCGGCCCGGTGAAGGTGTTCCTGCTGGACGACCACGAGGTGGTCCGTCGGGGCGTGCACGACCTGCTGGACGCCGAGCCGGGCCTCCAGGTGATCGGCGAGGCCGCCACGGTCGAGCAGGCCCTCGCCCGGGTCCCCGCCCTCCGCCCCGACGTCGCCATCCTCGACATGCGGCTGCCGGACGGCGACGGCGTGACGGTCTGCCGCGAACTGCGCTCAAGCATGCCCGGACTTGCCTGCCTGATCCTCACCTCGTTCGACGACGAGGATGCCCTCCTGGACGCCATCATGGCCGGAGCCGCCGGCTACGTCCTCAAGCAGATCAGCGGAACCGACCTGGTCTCCGCCGTGCGCACGGTCGCCTCCGGCCAGTCGATGCTCGACCCCGGCGCTGCCACCCGTCTGATGGCCCGCCTGCGCGGCGACGCCACCACCCAGCAGAGCTCCGACCTGCCCCAGCTCACCGAACGGGAGCGGGAGGTCCTCGCCCTGGTCGGCGAGGGGCTGACCAATCGCCAGATCGGTCAACGGCTCTACCTCGCCGAGAAGACCGTCAAGAACCACATCTCCCGCCTGCTGGCCAAGCTCGGCGTGGAACGGCGCGTCCAGGCCGCCCTGATCGCCACCCAGACCCTGGCAACCAACCGGCAGCCCACCGATCGGCCCGGCCGCTGAACCGACCGCCTCGGGACACCAGCCCCCACCGACGAGGCCCGGCCGGCGCCCTCGCCGGCCTCTCGGTCGGCGGCCGGCACGACGGACACGGCGCCGTGAGGCCGGGTCAGTGTTCCAGCGGCACCGACCAGGACAACCTGGTGCCGCCGGCCTCCGGAGAGACCAGTTCGAAGACACCCCCCAGGGTCTCGGCCCGCTCCGCGAGGTTGCGCAGCCCGCTACGCCGCCCCTGCTCCGGGATGCCCACCCCGTCGTCCTGCACCGTGAGCACCACCCGGGACCCGGTCGCCTGCAGGACCACCTCGATCCGCCCGGCCCGCGCGTGCCGGGCCGCGTTGCTCAACGCCTCCCCCAGAACCGCCACCACGTGGTCGGCCACCTCCGCGGGCACGTCCGTGTCGAGCAGGCCCTCCATGCTCAGCCTGGGCGGGAAGCCCAGCCCGGCCTGCGCCTCCTCGGCCACCCGCACCACGCGTGCCCGCAGGCCCTGGACGCCCTTCTCCTCCCGCGCCCGCAGGCCGAAGATCGTCGACCTGATGATCTTGATGGTCTCGTCCAGGTCCCCCACCGCGCGCAGCACCCGGTCCGAGGCGCCGGGATGCTCGATGAAGCGGGCCGCGCTCTGCAGGGTCATCCCGGTCGCGAACAACCGCTGGATGGCCAGGTCGTGCAGGTCCCGGGCGATCCGGTCCCGGTCCTCCAGCATCGCCAGTTGCTCGGCGTCCCGGCGGCGTTCGGCGAGTTCCAGGGCGAGCGCCGCCTGATCGGCGAAGCCCAGCAGCGGGCCGATCTCCCGGTCCGTGAACGCCGCCTCCCCCGTCCGCCGCGCCAGCAGCAGCACGCCGTCCACCGGACCACCCGCGCGGCCCAGCGGAACCGCCACCGCCGGGCCCAGCCCGTCGTAGAGTCGCGGCCCTTCCGTGAACCGCGGATCACCCGCCAGGTCCGCCGTCGCCGCCGGCGAGCCCTGCGCGCACGCCTCCCCCGCCAGCGTGCCCTCCAGCGGCACGTCCAGGCCCTGCCTCCCGGCCGTGTCCCCGCCCAGTGCCAGCTCGACCCGCACCGTCCCGGTACCCGGAACGGGCACCGAGACGTCCGCCAGTTCGGCGCAGGTGATCTCCCGCGCCCGGCGCGCGATCAGCTCGACCACCTCGGAGCGGTCACCTCCCGACAGCAGCCCACGAGTGATCTCCGCACTCGTGCCGAGCCAGCGCTGCTGGCGCTGCGCCTCCTCGTACAGCCGGGCGTTGTCGATCGCCACCCCGGCCGCCACCGCCAGGGTCGAGATCACCGACTCGTCGTCGGTGTCGAACTCCTCACCGGAGCGCTTGTCGGTCAGGTACAGGTTGCCGAACACCTCCTCGCGCACCCGTACCGGCACCCCGAGGAACGCCCGCATCACCGGGTGTTGCGCCGGGCAACCCACGGACGACGGGTGCTCGGCGAGGTCCATCATTCGCAGCGGCTCCGGGTGGCGGATGAGCTCCCCCAGGAGGCCCCGACCCGTCGGATACGGCCCGATCCGCTGGATCTGCTCGTCCGACATGCCCACAGTGAGGAACTGGGAGAGCGTCTCCCCGTCGGGGCCGATCACCCCGAGCGCCGCATACCGGGCGTCCACCAGGACAGCGGCCGCCTCCACGATGCGCCGCAGCACCTGCGTCAGCTCCAGCTCGCGGCCTACCGACAGCACCGCCTCCAGCAGACTGTGCACCCGGTCCCGAGTGCCCCGGGCCGCGTCGATCCGCGCCTGCAACTCCTCCAACAGCTCGTCCAGCCGCAGCTGCGGGATCCGCGACCGCACCTCGTCCCCGCCCATACGAGCCTCCTCGTCCCTTGCCGCCGGCGCGTCGATTCTTGCAGAAGACGCCACCGACCGAGTCGGACGAGCGGCCCCCACCCGAGCCGACGCGCGCGGTGCGCCACAGGGCTGGGTTCACGCACCGGCGGGGTGGGTGAGGGTGTGCCAGGCGTGGTAGCCGCCGAGGAGGTCGGCGGTGTCGGGGTGGCCGTGGTGGCGCAGCAGGCTGGCGGCGATGGAGGAGCGGTGGCCGCCGGCGCAGTGGACGACCAGGGGGCGGTCGGTGGGGAGTTCGGTGAGGCGGCCCGGGAGTTCGGTCAGGGGGATGTGGAGGGATCCGTCGATGGAGCCGGCCTCGCGTTCGCCGCAGGTGCGGACGTCCAGGACGGTGGGCGGCTGCGCACCGGCGAGGGCGGTGCGGAGCTGGTCGGCGGTGAGGCGGGTGGCGGGGGAGAGGTCGTCGGCGAGCGCGGGCAGGGCGTTGGCGGGGTTGCGCAGGTAGCCGGCGATGTGGTCGAAGCCGATGCGGGCGAGGCGGGTGATGACCTCGTCCTCGCGGTCCTGCGGGGCGATGATCGCGAGGGTGCTGTCGGGGGTGAGGACGGTGCCGGCCTGTTCGGCGAAGCGGCCGTCGAGGGGGACGTTGACGGCGCCGCGCAGGTGTCCGGCGCCGAAGTCCTGGGGGTTGCGGGCGTCGAGGACGACGGCGCCCGCGGCGCGGGCGTCCCGGAAGCCTTCGGGGCACAGGGGGCGGGCAGCGGTGGCGCGGTCGAGCAACGGGTGGTCCTGCCGGTTGAGGGCGGCGTCGTGGCCGAAGTAGGCGGGGGCGGCGGACTGGCCGGCGGTGACGATGCGGACGAAGGTGTCCTGGTCCATCGGCGCGCAGGCGTAGTTGGTGGCGCGCTCGCGGCCGATGGTGGAGCGGCGGTCGGTGGAGAGGTTCTTGCCGCAGGCCGATCCGGCGCCGTGGGCGGGGAAGACCAGGGTCTCGTCGGGCAGGGCCATCAGCTTGTGGTGGACGCTGTCGTAGAGCATGGCGCCGAGTTCCTCGGCGGTGACACCGCTGGAGGCGAGCAGGTCGGGGCGGCCGACATCGCCGATGAACAGCGCGTCGCCGGTGAGCACGCCGTAGGGGACGGTGTCGTCGGGCTGCTCGAAGACCAGGATGCTGATCGACTCGGGTGTGTGGCCGGGCGTTTCGAGGATCTGGAGGGTGACGTCGCCCAGCTCGATCCGCTCGCCGTCGGCGAGCTTGCGGATGGGGTAGTCGGTCTCCGCCCGCCGCCCGTACCCGATCCAGGCGCCCGTGCGGGCTGCGAGTTCGAGGTGGCCGGCCAGGAAGTCGGCGTGGAAGTGGGTGTTGACCACCGCCTCGACGGTGAGGCCGCGGGCCTCGGCCTCGGCGACGTACTCGTCGACGTCGCGCCGCGGGTCGACGACGACGGCGCGACCGGTGCGCTCGTCCGCGATCAGGTACGAGGCCTGGGAGAGGCAGTCGAGGTAGAACTGGGCGAAGTACACGGGGAATCCTCCTGGGCGGCGCCGGGCGTCGCAACGCGCTGATCGATACCCCCCTCGGTATATGTGCCAGCATACGACAGGACTGCCGATACGGGAGGGGGTATCTCGGAACGCTTTCGATAATACCCCCGGGGGTACTATGGTGAGGAACGACGGGACCCGGCCGCCGCTGTCCCACCGACGCGCCGCGGCCGTGGACCTGCCCCTCGGAGGCCCCCGCACAACGCCGGGCCACCGAGCCGGGCGCGCCCGTCGCACCGCCCCGCGCCCCCGAGCCGCGGGCGGACGCCCCCACGCCGACGGCGTGCGCCACCGACGCCCCGGACCCACCCCCCCGGTCCCGGGCGCCCCGCACCACGCCACACCACCCACCGGAGAAGCGCATGCCCCCGCTGCCGTCCACCCCCTCCCGGAACCCCCATCCGACCCACACCGGCGCCGCCATATGACCGCACTGCTGCTGGCCCTGGCGGCCGGAGCCGTGGTCGGCCTCGCCCTCGGCGGGCTGGGCGGGGGCGGCAGCATGCTGGCCGTCCCGGCGCTCGTCTACCTGCTGGGATTCAGCCCGGCCCTCGCCACCACGGCGGGCCTGGCGATCGTCGCCGCCACCTCGCTGACCGGCCTGTTCGCCCACGCCCGGGCGGGCCGGGTGCGCTGGCGCACCGGCGCCCTGTTCGCCGCCGCCGGCCTGCCCGCCGCCGCGGCGGCCGGGGCGGTCTCCGCGTACCTGCCCGGGGCGCTGCTGACCGGCGCCTTCGCGCTCCTGGCCGGGCTCGCCGCCTGGCGGATGCTGGCATCGACCAGGGCGACGGCAACCGCGGAGGCGCGGGTGGGGACCGCACCCGGGCCGGCGGCGGCGCCGACGGTGGCCGCAGCGGCACGGGCGACACCCGCAACGGCCTCGGGGGCGCCCGCCGTCGCGCCCCGGACCCGGCCCACCGCCGGAGCGGGCCGCGCGGCCGCGGCGGGCGCCGGGCTCGGCGCCGTCACCGGGCTGCTCGGCGTCGGCGGCGGATTCCTCGCCGTCCCGGCCCTGGTCTCGGCACTCGCCTTCACGATGGCCGAGGCGGTCGGCACCAGCCTGCTGGTCATCTCCGCCAACTCCCTCGCCGCGCTGCTCCCCCGGATCGGCGCCGCCGGGTCCGTCGACTGGTCGGTGGCAGCGCCCTTCACCGGGGCCGCGATCCTCGGCGCCTGGGACGGCAAGCGGCTCGCCGACCGGTTCGCCGGCCGCACCCTGCAGCGGGTCTTCGCCATCGCCCTGCTCGGCGTCGCCGCATTGATGCTGGTCAGCACGCTGACCTGAGGCCGACGCCCACGCGCTGCCGGAACCCCGCCCCGACCAACCGAATCCCCGCCTCCTCGCTCCGGCCCGGCCCTGCGGCCGCCGCCGGCTCCCCACCCCCCACCGAAAGGACCCCCCATGACCACGCCGCTGACCGTCGAGCAGCTCCACCCCCGCCTCGGGGAGCTCGCCCTCATCGATGTCCGCTCCCCCGGCGAGTACGCCTCCGGGCACATCCCCGGCGCCCTGAACGTGCCGCTCGACCGGCTCGACCAGGCCCTCGCCGCGCTGCGCGCCACCGCCGAACGGGGCGAGCTGGCGATCGCCTGCGCCTCCGGCCGGCGGGCCGCCACCGCCTGCCGGCAGCTCGCCGACGCCGGCGTCCCGGCCCGCGTCCTGACCGGCGGCACCGACGCCTGGGCTGCGGCCGGCCACCCGCTGGAGCGACCGGCCGGTGCGCGGACCGTCTGGGCGATGGACCGCCAGGTCCGGTTCGCCGCGGGAACGCTGGTCCTGCTCGGCCTGGTCGCCGACCGCGCCCTGCCGGGCACCCGCCGACTCGCGGCCGCGGTCGGCGGCGGGCTGGTGTTCTCCTCCCTGACCGACACCTGCGCCATGGGCCGGGCGCTCGGCAGGCTCCCGTTCAACCGCCCCCGCTCCGACGCCCCGGGCCTGGACGAGACGCTGGCGGCGCTCGGGCGCTGAGCCGCGGGCGCTTGCGGCACTCGGGCTGAGTCGCAAGCGCTCACGGCATTCGGGCGCTGAGCCGCAGAAGCGCTGAGCCGCAACCGCTCGCGACGCTCGCACGCTGAGCCGGCAGCCGGAGGCGAAGGTCCCCGCCCACCCCCGTGGGGCGGGGACCTTCGCCGGTCGACAGCGGCCAGGACGGCGTCCGGAGCCGCCGAGGCACGACGGCGAAACGGGACGATCAGGGCCGCTTGTGCGCCGCCCGTTGACGGGACTCGGACGACGCTGTGAAATAACACATGTCACCCGTCACATGCGTCAAGGCCGTTTCGGGGATTTGAACGTTCAAACCCACGCCGCCGACCGACCCGCCCCGACCCACGACGCTCCGCCGGACCGCCCGTCCACGCATCCGCCCCCTGACGCACCCCCACCCGCCCGACAGGAGAGCCGCCATGCCCCTCACTCGTGCCCTGCGCCGCGGACCGGCCCGAGCCCTGCCCCCGGGCCTCACGGCCCTCACCGTCCTCGCCGTCCAGGCCGCCGGGGCAGGGCCCGCCCTGGCCGCCGGCGCGGCGGCGCCGCTGGCGGACGGCGGCACCTACGTCATCTCCTCCGCGCTGAACGGCAGTTGCCTCGGACCGCAGTACGCGCAGACCGCCCCCGGCACGCCGGTGGTCGGCGCCGCCTGCCAGGGCCTGCTCAGCCAGCGCTGGCAGCTGCACCGGACCACCGCCGGGGGTTACCAGCTCGTCAACGCCGCGAGCGGCCGCTGCCTCGCCCTCGGCGGGGCCGGGCAGCGCCCCACCGCGGCGGACTGCGGCACCGCCCCCGGCACCGCCGCCTTCACCATCTCCCGTGCGCCGGGCGGCCGTTACACGCTGGCCGCGGGCGGTGGCTGTCTCACCGCCGCGGACGCGGACGACCGGGAGGCCGCGGCCCGGCGCCGGGACTGCGACACCCGGCCCGCCCACCGGTGGACGCTCACCCGCACCGAGCCGCTGGTCCTGCCCAACCCGGGCTTCGAACAGGGCGCGGACGGCTGGACCCTCACCGAGCACACCGGCACCGCCACCAACAACCCGCACACCGGCAGCCGCCTCGCCTACCTGGACGCCGGCACCGGCTACCGGGTGAGCCGCCAGGTCACGGCCGTCACCGCGGGCGCCTACGACCTGTCGGCCTGGATCGCGACCGGCGGCGCCGGGGGCACCTTCGAGGTCCGCGTCAACGGTGCCGTGGCGGGCTCGCTGAGCCTGCCCGAACAGCCCACCTACGCCAAGTACTCGCTTCCCCGGATCCGCGTCGCGGCCGGCGACACCGTCACCGTCGGCATCGGCTCCTCCCCCACCGGCTGGGTCAACGTCGACGACGTCGCCGTCGCCCCGGCCGCGCCCCGGGACCCGCGGATCAGCTCCTCCGACCCGGAGGTCGTCGCCCTGTTCGACTGGGCCAAGACCAAGGCCAACAGCTGGGTGCAGCAGGCCGGCACGAGCGGTGTGCTCAACATGGACGAGAACCACACCGGCGGCACCGGCAGCACCACCTACGACACCACCTACTGGGCCGGCTACCCGTTCCGTTCCGACTTCTACAGCCGCGACTTCGCCCACCAACTGGTCGGCGCCCACCTGCTCGGCCTGGACGCCGAGAACAAGACCATGCTGCGCGGCTTCGCCGCCTCGGCCACCGAGGTCAACCGGCTCTACCCGGTCTGGGCGCTCAACTTCGACGCCAGGACGTACGGCAGCATCGACTACCGCGGACCCGACCGCTTCGTCCGCGAGCTGCCCGCGCCGTTCGAGCTGGTGCAGAAGGCGGGCGAGGCCTACCAGTGGACCGGGGACCGCGACTACGTCGACGACCCCACCCTCACCGGGTACGTCCGCAACACCCTCGGCCCCTTCATCGCCGGCCACCCCGGCCCCGTCGACAACGGTGGCCTGCCCATCCCCCAAGCCACCAGCAGCAGCATCTTCGCCGGCACCGCCAGCTACGCCGAGAACGCCACCAGCACCTACGCCGAGGCCGGCGACGCGCTGGGCTCCCAGTACCAGGCGTACCTCGCGGCCGCCGCGCTGGCCTCCGCCCAGGGCGACACCGCGACCGCGGCGGGCTACCAGCGGGCCGCCACCGCGCTGCGCACCTACGTCAACTCCACCTGGAGCGTGGACCCGGCGCAGCCCGGCGAGGTCGTGCACGGCTACGACACCACCGGCCGGCCGGTCACCGGCTGGGGGTACGAGGCGAACGTGCTGATGCCGGTCAAGGGGCTGCTCGACCCGGGCCCGCGCCGCGACGCCTTCCTCGCCGCCGTCGACGCGGCCGACTCCGGCCCGGACCGCTCGTCCAACCTGGAGGCCCTCACCTACCTGCCGGACGCCTTCTTCGCCAACCACGACGGCGACACGGCGTGGAAGTGGATGCGGCAGATCCACCAGGGCGTCGACCAGCTCCACGCGAGCGGACGCATGCTCAACGGCGACTACCCCGAGGTCCCGTTCACCCTGCTCAGCCAGACCGTCCAGGGCCTGCTCGGCGTGCAGCCCGACGCGGCCGCCGGCACCCTCACCACGGCCTCCCAACTGCCCTCCACGATGGGCTGGTTGCAGGTCGCCGACATCCCGGTCGGCGCCGGGTCCGCCACCGTCCGGCAGGACGGCCACCGCAGCACCACCCTGACCAACACCGGCCGCTCCCCGCTCGTCTGGGAGGCCCGCTTCACCGGGGCGCACACCGGCCTGACCGTCGACGGGCGGAGCCTGCCCGTCCGCACCAGGACGGTCGACGGCGTGACCTACACCTACGCCACCGTCACCGTCGCCCCCGGCCGGGCCGCGACCGCCGCCGTCACCGGCTGACCCCGCCGCGGGCCCATCGCCCGCCCCCGCCTGCACACCCCACACCCGCACGCCCCCACCCCCCGGTACCGCGGCCGGCCGGGCCCTCGCCCCGGTCGGCCGCGCACCCCCGGACGCCCCGTCCGCCCCCCCGGCGCACCGCCGATCCCCCACCCCCCCACAGGAGCGCCCCATGCGCCTCGTCCCCCACCGCCTCGCGGCCCCCGTGCTCGCGCTGGCCCTCGCCGCCACCGGCCTCGGCACCCTCGCCCTGGGCACGGCCGCGCCGGCCGCCGCCCTGGGCAACGGCACCGCCCTCACCCCGCCGATGGGCTGGAACTCCTGGAACTCCCTCGGCACCGAGGTCACCCAGGACCAGGTCGTCCAGACCATCGACTTCATGGCCGCCAACGGCCTGGTGGCCGCCGGCTACGACACCGTCACCATCGACGACGGCTGGTCGCTCTGGCACCGCGACGGCCAGACCACCGACCCGGCGCGCACCGCCGACGGCTCGCTGCAGCTCTACGACGCCGCCGGGAACCCCGTCAGCGGCACCGACGGCACCGGCCACGACCC
Source organism: Kitasatospora sp. NPDC101176 (assembly GCF_044768035.1). NCBI lineage: Bacteria > Bacillati > Actinomycetota > Actinomycetes > Kitasatosporales > Streptomycetaceae > Kitasatospora > Kitasatospora sp. NPDC101176. The sequence continues at coordinate 87,587 of NZ_JBIWPA010000012.1, read as the reverse complement.
CACCAGCGGCCACCTGCTCCCGCGCCCCGACCACTTCCCCGCGCAGACCGTCGACGGACGCACCGTCAACGGCATCGAGTACCTCGCCCGCTACGCGCACGCCAAGGGCATGAAGTTCGGCCTCTACGCCACCGACACCTACCTCACCTGCCAGATGCACCCCGGCAGCCTCGGCCACGAGGCCACCGACGCGGACGACTTCGTCTCCTGGGGCGTCGACTTCGTCAAGTACGACGACTGCCCGTACGGCCCGCGGATCACCGGCCCGGACGGCCACGACTACGGCACCCAGGGCGAGGGCCGGGAACTCACCCGCTCCGTCTACGCCCGCGTCCAGGACTTCCAGCGGGCGCTCGACGCCGCCTCCGCCGCCCACGGCCGGCCGAAGGTCACCCTCAGCGTCTCCGCGCAGCCCGTCCACACCGGCGTCCCGTACCTGCAGGCCGCCGACGACCCGGCGCGCACCGACCCGGTCGTCCGGGCCGCCGACCCGGTGCCCTTCCAGGCGCCCGGCTACGCGCCGACCGGCGTCTGGTGCGGCCAGGTCGCCAACCTCTGCCGGATCGGCGGCGACCGCGACAGCGAACTCGACGGCGTGCTCTGGAACGGGCAGTTGCAGACCGCCCTCCAGTACCCCGGCAACGTCCGACCGGGCAGCTGGAACGACCTCGACATGATGTTCACCGGCTGGCAGGACGTCTACGGCCTCTGGGGCACCACCGACACCTGCACCTGCCACAAGCCGTTCACCGGCGACGAGTCCCGCACCGAGACCTCGGTCCTCGCGATGCTCGCCGCCCCGCTGATCTCCGGCGCCGACCTGCGCACCGCCGCGCAGTCCCGGCACACCCAGGACGGGCACAGCTGGTCCACCGGGATCGACGCGGCGAGCCTGGCCACGCTGAAGAACCGGGACGTCATCGCGATCGACCAGGACGCCCTGGCCCAGCCCGCGACACTGGTCGGCGCCCGGCCCGCGAGCCCCACCGCCCCGGTCGTCCTCAAGCGGCGACTGGCGAAGGGGGACACCGCCGTGCTGCTCGTCAACCAGGACCCGGCCGCGAGCCGGACCGTCGGCACCAGCCTGCGCGACCTCGGCCTGAGCGGCCCCGGCTACGCCGCCAAGGAGCTCTGGAGCGGCGCCGGATCGACCGTCACCGACACCCTGACCGCCACCGTGGCACCGCACGGCGCGGCGCTCTACCGGCTCTCCGCGCGGGCGGCCACCACCCCGGCCGCTGTGGTCGACGACGGCCGGTACCACGCCGTCGCCGCGGGCGGCGGCCTGGTCCTGGAGGTCTCGGGCACCTGCAGCTCCCCGCTCGGCTCCGTCGCGGACGTCAACACCTGGTGGCCCACCCAAACCTCCGAGCAGTGGACCTTCACCGGCAACCCGGACGGCACCGTGCGGATCAGCGACAACTGCGGCACCGCCACCCACGCGCACACCGTGCTCTCGGCCGGGACGGCGCCCGGGAACAGCGCCTACCTGCTGAACCCTTCACCGGGCAACCCCTGGCAGGAGTGGCGGGTCGTCCAGGACTCCGCCACCGGCGCCCTCACCATCACCAACGTCGCCACCGGCCTGGTGCTCACCGGCCACGGGGCGCCGGGCGCCACCGTGACCACGGACGCGGCGGACGGCGCCGCCGCCGGCCAGGGGTGGAACCTGCTGTCCTGACCCCGACGTCGCCGCGTCCGCCGGGCCTCGGCGGGCGGACGCGGCCGGGGCGAGCGCCACGCACGCGCAGAGGCCCGGGCCCGGCACCAGCAGCACGCCCGCGACGGCGACCGCCGCGACCGGGTACGACCGGCGGGCCGCCACCACCCGGCCCCGGTGCTCCGCCGGCGCGCCGCCCAGCACCGAGCCCACCGCGCCGCGGTGCGGGCGGCGGCCCGGCCGCTCCGTGACGGGACAAGACGGGACGGGACGGAACCGCGGCGCCGGACCGGGGAATGCCCGGCACGACGGGCCACCGAGTGGCAGGGTGGGGGCCATGTGCGGCCGATTCGTCTCCACCACCACGCCCCAGGACCTCGTCAGCCTGCTCGGAGAGCTGCGCTGGGATCCGGCCGAGGCCCTCGCCCCCAGCTGGAACGTCGCCCCCACCGACCCGGTGCCGGCCGTGCTGGAACGCGTCGACCGGGAGACCGGTGAACTGCTCCGCCAGCTGCGCCCGTTGCGCTGGGGCCTGGTACCGTCCTGGTCCAAGGACCCGTCCGGCGGCGCCCGCATGATCAACGCCCGCTCGGAGACCGTCCACGTCAAACCCGCCTTCCGCAAGGCCTTCGCCACCCGCCGCTGCGTCGTCCCCGCCGACGGCTACTTCGAGTGGCGCGAGGTCCCCGCCGAGGCCGGGCGGAAGAAGTACAAGCAGCCCTACTTCCTGAGCACCGGCTCGGTGATGCTGATGGCCGGCCTGTACGAGTTCTGGCGCGACCCGACCCGGCCCGAGGACGACCCTGCGGCCTGGCTGGCCACCGCCGCCGTCATCACCACCGACGCGAGCGACAGCGCCGGGCGCGTCCACGACCGGATGCCGCTCACCGTCGCCCCCGACGACCTCGCCTCCTGGCTCGCTCCCGACCACACCGACTCCGACGAGCTCCACCAGCTGCTCCGCCGCCCCGCCGACGGCGCCCTGACCGTCCGCGCCGTCCCCACCACCGTCAACAGCGTCCGCAACAACGGGCCACAGCTCCTCGGCCCCGCCCCCGACCCGCTCGGCCTGGCCGACTGACCGGACGTCGGCCGGCCCCGCCGACCCCGCCGCCCCCGCCGGCCCGACGGCCCGGAGAGGTCGCCCGGGGTCAGGCGCGCCCCAGCGGGAGGAGGTACTGGACGGGTTCGTCGAGGTCGTCCAGACCGAGGAGTTCGTGGGCGAGGTCGTCGTGGAGGCCGCCGAGCGGGATCGTGCCGAGGCCGCAGGCGGCGGCGGTGAGCAGCAGGTTCTGGGTGAGGTGGCCGGCCTCCAGCAGGCCGAGGCGCAGCGCTCGCAGCCCGTAGCGGCGGCGCAGCAGGGCGAGGTCGAGGTGGACGGCCAGGACGGCGGGGGCGTGGTCGATGCCGACGGCGTCCGGGTCCTCGGCCGGGCGGGAGAGGTAGGAGGAGAGGGCCTTGAGGTCGTCGAGAGCGGGTGCCGGACCGATCGGGCGCAGGGCGCGGCGTTCCGGGAGGCACTGGTAGGTGCCGGCGGGCAGGCCGTCGACGGCGAGGGCGAGCAGCCGGACCCGGACGGAGTGGAGGGCGCCCGCGCTGGGGTGCGGCCGGTGCCGGAGGGTGCGGGCGGTGCCGTCCGCGAGGGGCTGGCGGGTGGTGTGGCTCGGTGCGAGCGCGGACCAGAGGACCGCGCCGAGGGTGGCGGCGGTGAGCGGTCCGGTGAGCGCGCCGCGGGTGGAGCGGCGGCTGCGCAGGGCCTCGGCCAGCGGGACGGCGGGGAGCGGCTCGGCGGGCAGCGGGACGTCACCGGTCGCCTCCTGCGGTGCCTGGCGGGGCGCCAGGTCGCGCAGGGCGGTGTCCTCGGCGCGGCCGATCTGGAACTTGCTGCGCTCCAGGTACTGGTAGTCGGGGGCGTGGTGGTCGGCGGGGAAGAAGGGGAACGCGGCCGCCGTGCCGTCGGTCTCCAGCAGGGTGCGGGCGGCGAGCCGACAGACCGCGCGCTCCTCGTCGGGGCCGACTCCGAGCCGGTTGAACAGCATGTGAAGCTGGGAGGCCCAGACCCAGGAAAGGCGTTCGGCGGCCTCGGGCGGGGCGGCGGCGCGCATGCGTGCGGCGGCGGCCGTGACCTCCCCGGCCCAGTCGGTGAGCCAGGGCGCGGCGGTGCCGGCGTCGAGGGCCTCGCGCAGGGCCCGGGCGCGGCGGGCGAGTGCCTGGCGTTGCCGGGCGAAGACCGTGTTGACCCTGGTGTGGACGGCGGCGCCGGGCAGCGGACGGAACTCGGTGACCCACCGCCAGGAGGCGGCGTGGCGGCGCAGCCAGCGGGCGGCGGCGAGCTCGTCGAGCCCGAGCGCGTGGGCGGTGGTGTGCGCGAGGTCGAGGGCCACCGGCAACCGGGTGGCGGCCGCCGGGGCGGCGGTCAGGGCGCGGACGGCCGTGCGGGAGGAGTGGACGAAGACCTCCTCGGCGATCGGCAGCAGGGCGGGGCCGCCGTAGCGTTCGGTCTCCGGTGCGTAGGGGACGGCGGTGACCTCGCCGTGGCGGGCGGCGCGGGTGCCGTCGGGCGGGGTGCGGCGGGTGGCGAGGCCGGTGAGGGCGGCGGCGAGCCCGTCGGCCTGTCCGGGGGCGCCGGGGCCGCGGAGGCGGATCCGCAGGTGGGGGCCGCCCTCGTTGTAGCGGATGAAGAACCAGTCGGTGCCGGGGTGCGCCGTGGTGAGGCCGTCCAGGAGCGGGGCGAGGTCCTCGGTGACGAAGGCGTCGGTGTCCGGGGCGGGGAGGGGCAGGGCCAGGTGGAGGCTCTGCCAGTCGGTGGTGGTCGGCGGGTGGGTGGTCGGCGGGTGGGTGGTCATGGGTCCTCGGGTCCTTCCCGGGCTGCTCGGTGCCCCGGCTCTGCGACTGTCGGCGGCGGGGTGGCTAGGGGAACGGGTGCGGGTGGAGGGGCAGGTCCTCGTACCGCAGCGGGCGGGGGGTGCGGCCGAGGCGGTGCGGGACGTTCAGCAGCCGGGGCAGGCCGCGGGTGCGGCGGTTGACGTGGCCGAAGGTCATCGGGAGGGTGCCGGGGACGACGACCTTGACGCAGTGCAGGCCCAGCCGGTCGCGCACCCCCGGTTCGTCCTGGGTGACCACGACCACCTCCAGTCCCTCGGCGGCGAGGCGTTCCACCGTCCGGTCCAGCAGCCGGGTCAGGTCGGTGACCGGTTCCGGGGCGCCGGGCCATCGCCGGCGCCAGGGCACCGGGGGCGGACCGGCGAACAGGAAGTCGAGGCGAGCCTGGGCCTCCGGCAGGGTGTTGAGGCCGACGTGGTCGTCGAGGCCGACCACCAGCTCGGGCCGTTCCAGCATCGGCCGGAGCCGGTCCGGGTCGCGCGGTCCGCCGGGGGCGGCGGAGCGGTGCGCGGCCTCCTGCACGTTGGTGACCACCTCGGCGACGGCCGAGCGGATCGCGACCGCCGGGTCGTGGTGGGCGCCGGCGGCCAGGAAGGTGCGCGGGGCGTCCGGGTGGCCGCCGCGGTGGCGGCAGAGGGCGATCACGGCGGGGATGCCGAGGTCGTTGGTGGCGTCGAGCAGGGTGAGCCGGTAGCCGAGCAGGTGGGATCGGTCGGCGAGGTCGGCGACGGCCCGGTCCTCGACGGGGACGGCGACGCCGGGCAGCGGGGTCCGCGCGTACCAGGCCATCAGGAAGGCGTCGCGTTCGGCGACCTCGAACAGGCCGTAGAGCGCGGCCTCCTGGGGGCTGTTGCCGAGCCCGCAGCCGTTGGAGGACTCGTAGACCACCCGGGGGCGGCCCCGGTCGGGGAGGTCCCAGTAGGCGACGTGTTCGGGGACGGCGATCGGGCGGCGGTGGGTGAGGGACCAGCCGTGCACCCAGTCCAGCACCAGGTCGGGCGTGTGCGGGACGGTGGCGGCGGCCGGGTGCCCGTGGTGCGCCGGGTCCGGCAGGCCGAGGCGGACGGGGTCGAGGACGGCGCCGGGGCCGAGCTCGCGCGCCAGGGCGGCGTGGGAGGCCCGCAGGGCGGTCCGGCGGCCGAGCGGGCGCATGCCGGCGTGGCGCTCGACGGCCTCGAAGAGGGCCACCCGCTCGCTGGAGCGGTAGTCCGCGGCCCGGCCGTACCCGCCGTCGTCGAGCAGCCGGCCGTCGGTGACCCAGGCGGTGGTGAGGGCGAAGGCCGAGTCCTCGGTGCGGAAGAGGCGCCGGACGGGGCCGAAGCGCTCGTCGTGCAGTTCGGCGCGCAGCCGGTCGGCGCCGGTGCGGTCGTTGGCGCCGCGCAGTACGGCCGGGTCCGGCAGCGGGCGGGGGGTTGAGGGCAGCCGGGCGGCGGCCGGTCCGTCGGCGGGCAGCGGGTGGCAGACCGGGCAGCCGCCGACGGGGCGGACGCGGTGGGTGGACCAGGTGGCGCGGTCGCCGTGGAGGACGTACACGGTGGCGTGCTGCGCGGTGCCGTCGGCGGGTTCGGCGAGCAGGTCGGCGGCGAGGGCGGCCGCCGCCTCGGTGAACGCCGGGGTGCCGGTGCCGGCGAGGGCGAGGGTGGGGCTCTGCCAGGGGACGCGGCCGCCCGCGGTGGCCAGTCGCTGGTACTCGGTGCAGTGCAGGCAGGCCGCCGCCCCCGGCCGAAGGACCGGTCCGATCACCGTGTGGGCGCCGTCCTCCCGGATCGGCACCAGCCGGACGGGGTGGGCGAGGGCGTGGCGGCTGAGGCGTTCGGCCAGGCCGAGGGTCCAGGTGGTGAGGTGGACCAGGGCGGTGCCGCTGGTGGTCGCGAGGGCCTGGTCGGGGTCGAGGAGGGCGGGCTCGGCGCTTGCGGCGGTGGGAGCGGCCGTCGGGGCCGGCGGGCTCGTCCCGGTCATGTGCGGCCTCCGGTGGTCACGAGGGCGGTGAGGCCGCAGCCGTGCAGGGCGTCGGCCCAGGGCTGCGCGGCGGGGGTGGCGGGGCGCCACTCGACGGCGCGCAGGTCGGTCAGCTGCCGCAGGTCCGTCTGCAACCGTTCCTCGCGGGTGGCGAGTCCGGTGAGCCAGCGGTCCGTCCAGCCCTCGTCCGTCCAGGGGGCCGGTGCCGGACCGGCGGTGGCCAGGGCGGCCGCGGAGCCGGTGAGGGTGGTGTGCCGGGCGGCGGGGAGCCGCAGGCCGGCGGCGGAGCGGCGGGTGAGGGCGGCGAGCGCGGCGACCGTGACGGCGTCGGCCGGGGTGGCCTCGACGGCCCGGTCCGGGACGGCTGCCGCCGGGTCGTCGATCTCGGCCAGGAACGCTCCGGAGTATTTGAGTTGACGGACTGTCAGCTCCAGTGGGCGGCCGAGGGCCCTGGTCAGCGCCGCGCACCAGTGTGCTGCCTGGGGGTGGTGACGCCAGGCGGCGTCCGGGACGGCGGGCCCGCCGACGGGGTCGGCCAGGCAGGCCCGGCGCAGGGCCCGGCCGAGCGCGTCGCCCCGGTCGGCGCCCACGACGGGGGCGGCCGGGTCGACGGCGGCCAGGTGGAGTTCGACGGCCCGGCAGGCGGCGGCCAGCCGGGCCAGGTCGGTGCGGACGGCGCCCGCCACGAGCAGGCCGGCCGGGGTGCGGCAGGAGACCAGGGCGACGGGCAGTTGCGGCAGGTCGCCGGGGGTCGGCCGCTCCAGCAGACCGAGCCGAGGGTCGCCGAGGGCGGCGATCCGGCGCAGGGCCTCCGCCAGGTCCGCCGGGGGCGCGGCCCGGGGGCCCGGGGCGGCCGCCCACGGGTGGTGCTCGGCCCGCGGCGGGCGGGCGTCGGCGACCAGCACGGCGGGCCGGGTGGCGAGCAGCCGCGGGTCCTCGGCCGGGTCCCCCGGGTCGGTCAGGCCGGCGACGGCGCAGAGCAGGCGGTGGGCCGCGGCCGCGGCGAGGAGCGCGGGCAGCGTCGGCGGTGGTGACGCGCTGGAGGCCGCCGGGTCGGCACCCTCGCGCAGCCGGGCGGCGAGGGCCTCGGCGTCGGCGCGGGTGCGGGCCGGATCGGCCGGCGCGGTGACGAACCCGCCGTCGGCGTCGCACTGCACGGCGAGGGCCACCGCCGGTTGACCCGCGACCACCAGCACCCGGCCGGCGGGCAGCGCCGTGTCGGGGACGGCGGTCGGCGCGGCCCCGCCCCGGGCGAGCGCGCGGACCACCGCGCGGGCCAGCGGCCCGTCCGGGTCGGCCGCCGTGACCAGTGGGCGGGCGGCCGCGAGGGCCGCTGCCGCCTCCTGGGGCCGGGCGGCCGCCGAGCCGGGCCAGGGCGGGACTCCGGCACCGGCCGGGGCGTCGACCAGCAGGTCGTGCTCGCGCAGGCGGGCGGTCAGGGTGGCCAGTGCCGCCGCGACCGCCGGCGGGGTCTGCGGGTCGGCGGGGCCCGGTGCCGGCTCCTGGCCCTCGCCCGGTCCGGTGGCCGGCCCGGCCGCCAGCAGTCGCCACAGGGCCGGGAGGGCCCGGCTGCCCTCCAGGGTCAGGCTGGTGCCCCGCCCGCGCAGGTGCAGGCCCGCCCGCAGCGGGGTGACCGCCACGCCCGGGCGCAGCCGGGGGCGGGGCTCCGGCGCGGTCATGCCGCCCCCTCGACCGCGGTGATCACCTCGTCGATCCGGGCCCGCCAGCGGTGCCCGGTCAGCTCCGGGACGCTGCGCACCACCAGGTGGGCGGCGAGGTAGCGCTCCACCGGCCGGACGTCGCAGATCGCGAGCAGCCGGTAGAGGCCGTTGGTGCAGGCGCGGTAGATCAGGTAGTCCGGGCGGCTCCACATCGTGCCGGTCGGGTCAGAGCGGTGCAGCAGCTGGTGGAACTCGCTGTAGCGGGTGCGCAGTTCGTGGTTCCAGCGTTCGGCGGTGGCGCGGTCGCCGACGGCTGCCGCTCGGTCCCGGTACTCCGTCCGGTCGCCGGCCAGGTCGGCTCCGGCCGCCAGGCGCTCCTCGGCCCGGCGCCAGGCCGTCGCCGACCAGTGCGCCCAGTCGCGTTCCCAGCCGCGCGCGCCGCCGTCGACGATCCGGCCGACCAGCGCCGTCACGGCGCGGCCGTCCTGCGCCCAGCGGCGTTCGAACGCGGCGCGCAGCCGGCCGTCCGGGTCCTCGTGGAGGAGGAAGTCCTCCACGTGGGAGAGGAAGGAGTAGTGGCCGCCGACCAGGCCGTCCGGGTGGGCGGTGGCGTGCGCGGCGAGCGCCGCCACCACGAGCTGGACCCGGGCCTCGGCCCGGTCGCCGTGTGCCGCGAGGAAGTCGCAGGCCGAGCCGAGGGCGGGCAGCCCGAGCCGGAGCAGCTCGTCCCGCAGGGCGGCCGCGTCGGCGCCGAGCAGGGCGTTCAGCGCGGTCGTGGCGGCGGCCTCGACGGGCTCGATCCGGACGGTGTTGTCCGGGACCAGCGGGCCGTACGGCGGGGCGATCAGCTCGACGCGTCCGGCCACCGCGGCCTCGGCCAGCAGCTGTGCGTCGGTCCGGTCCGCCGTGGAGGGGTGCGCCGCCGCCCAGGCCCGCAGCCGCCCGGCCGCGTGTTCGGCCGCGTCGGTCACCTGCCCGGGGGGCCCGGCCAGCCGCAGGCGCAGGTGCGGGCCGAACCGCCAGTGGCGCTCGACGTGCGCGCGCAACCCGTCGGCCTCGGCCTGCCGGGCCAGCGGCAGCACGGCTTCGCGCAGCGCCCGGGTCTTGCCGGGCTGGTAGTGGTAGAGGACCACGTCCCGGGCTGTCGCGGCCTCAGGGTCGGTCATCGTACGCCTCCTCGACGCTGTTCGGATGGGCCTTCGTGACGATCGGGGCGGCCGCCCGGCGGCGGTCTGCGGGCGCCGCCGGGCGGGGCGCCGGTCACGGCCGCTCACCCGCGGGGCGGCGGGCCCGTCCCGTCCGCCCCGGGCGGTACGTCTCCGCGACCAGTTCGACGGCCCTGGTCGGCTCCGCCGCACCTCCGACGGCCGGGAGGGCCTCCTCCAGGACGACGCCCCGGGGGTGGCGGGTGAGCCACTTGCCGAGGTGGTGCAGGTGGAGCGGGTCGCCGAGGTCGACAGGCTGGGGCTTCGGCGCCCGCAGGTGGGCGACGAAGGCGTCCGCGGCGGGCCCCGCGGCCTGGTCCGGGACGGGGTGGAGGAAGAGCTGTTCGGGGAGGTCGAGCCGGGCGCGCCAGCGGGCGGCGGTCGTGGCGGGCACGCCGTCCGGGCCGGGGTCGGCGGCGAGGTCGGCGCGCAGGGCGTCCAGGACGTCCGCCGGGAGGTGCCAGCGGCGGCGGGCCAGCACGAGGTGGCGGTACCGCAGCCGCGGGGTGCGGGTGACGGTGCCGCCGGGGGCGGGCAGTGCGGTGCGCGGCAGCAGGGGGCGGAAGTCGACGACGCCGTTGGGGTGGTCGGCGAGCAGCGGGGCGAGCCGCTGGGGCAGCATGATCGGCGCGAGGAAGCCCAGGTAGAGCACGTCGAGGTGCTCACCGGTGGTGCGCAGCCGGAAGCGCAGCTGGTCGCTCGCGGGGTCGTGGACGAGGTCGAGGTCCGCCTCGGCGAGACCGGTCCAGCGCCGGTCGGGGCCGATCTCGTCGGCCAGCAGCCGGGGGTGGAGGTTGGCGTTGAAGCCGCCGACGGGCCGGATCTGGGCGGCGCGGGCGCCGGGTCCCAGGCCGCGGCGGATCTGCGCGGCGACGGCCGCGGCCGCCCGTGGCCCCGCCTCGTCGAGGAAGCGGCTGGTGAACCGCCCCCACCCGCCGTAGACGTGGTTGATGCAGAGCAGTCCGTCGGCGGGGTCGCGCTGGACGAACCAGGAGTAGCTGAGCGGCCGGGCGGCGGTCCAGTCGGGCAGGCGCTCGGCCAGGGCGCGCAGCTGCTCGACGGACAGCAGCTGTTCCCCGCCCCGCTCGGGCGTGGCGGCGAACTCCGCCCGGAGGTGGGCGAGTTCGGCCGGGACGGCGGAGCTTCCGGCGTCGGCCCAGGCTTCGGCGGCGTCGGCGCCGAACTCCCAGGGGGCGGTACAGACCCCGCCGACGCCGTAGCGGGCGACGAAGCGGTCCCGGGCCGCCCGGCGCATCAGGTGGCCGTGGTCGAACAGCTCGGCGAGCGCGGCGGCTTCGCCGAGCGCCCTGCGGTCCGCGTCGTCCAGCCGGGGGCGGGCGGGAGCGGGTGCGTGGACGTCCTCGGTGAGGACCGTCAGTGGGGCGGCCTCGGCCGGAACGGGCCGGCCGGCCTCGGCGAGCGCGCGGCGCCAGTCGGCGGCGAGTCCGGCCAGCAGCGCGGGGCGCCGGTCGGCCGGAGCCGAACCGAAGTCCTCCGTCCGGTCGGCGAGTTCGGCGATCATCCGGACCAGACCGGCGTCCTCCGGCCACTGTCGGAGCCAGTCCGCGAGGCGGCGCAACGGTGCCTCGGCCTGGGGGTCGACCGGGTCGGTCGGGGCGAGCAGCCGGGCGCCCAGGAGCTGGCCGACGAAGCGGTGGACGGCGGGGTCGCCGTCGGGCCGGCCGAGGGCGGCGGCGAGGCGGGCGGCGAGCCGGCCCGGGGTGTCGGGGGTGTCGGCGAGCCGGGCGAGGACGGCCAGTTCGGGGCGGTCGGCCAGCTGGACCTGCTCCTCCCGGGTGACGAGGTACCGCCCTCCGGCGAAGACCACCTGGCTGCGGGCGTAGCGCGCGAGGCCGTCGCCGGTCCGGGTGGAGCCGGCCATCCGGTGGGGCAGGGTGCGGCTGCGGCGGGGGTCGTCGAGCAGGGCTTCGACGAGGGCGCCGACCAGGGTGCGGTTCTCCTTGACGACGGCCCGCGGGGGCGCGCCGTCGCCCGCGTCCGCGCTCGGCGCTCCCGCGCCCGCACCCACGCCCACACCCGCGCCCGCGCCCGCGTCCGCACCCGCGTCCGCCCAGCCGACGGCGGTGAACCAGGAGAGCGGACTGGTCTTGGTGGTGGCCCGCAGCGCGTGGCGCAGGACGGCCGCCTCCTCCTTGCGGGCCCGCCCGCCGTGCTCCCCCGGCTGGAGGCCGCGGCGCGCGGCGGTGGAGACCGCGCGCAGCAGGTCTGCGCTGGTGAGGGCGACGGCGCGGGCGAGGGCGGGTTCGGCGCACAACCCGGCCAGGGCCGCGCGTTCGGCGGCGAGCGCGGGCGGGAGGGCGGCGGCGAGCTCGTCCAGCAACCGGGCGCGGCGGGCGCGCAGCTCCAGCCAGGCGGCGAGCCGCGGCAGGCGGTCGGGGAGGTCGCCGAGCCGGTCGAGGAGTGCCGGGCGGGGCGGGCGGCCGTTGTGCAGGTCACGGCGGAGCGGGAGGGCGACCCGGCGGTGGAACTCCTCGCCGTGGCGGGCGCGTTCGGCGTGCAGGTCGTCGCAGAGCGCGGGCCGGAGGACGGCCTCGGCGGCCTCGAGGGCGGTGAGCCGGCCAAGCAGGTCCCGGACGGCGGCGGCCGGGGCGGACTGGGCCGGACGGGCGAGCACGGTGGCCCGTACCAGGGTGTACGGAGCCGTGCGGGCGGGCGGTGCCCCGGCTGCCCCGGCCCGCTGGGCCGGCTGGGCTGGTAGGGCCGTCGGCGCGTACTGCGGCGGGATGGCGTGGGTCCGGGCGCGGCCCGGGGCGACGCCGTTCGACGGTGCGTGGTTCGGCATGGCGGGGCTCCCTCCGACGGGCCGGTGGTGCGGACGATGTCCGGGTGCCGTGCGTGCGGCTGTGCGGGCGGCAGGGCCGGGACGGACGGTCGGCCCTGCCCGGCCGCATCCGGCCGTGGTGCGCGGTCGGCCCGGGCGGGCCGGCCGCGCGACCGTGCCGGGCTCAGTACGGATGGACCGGCGGGTGCGGAACGGCGCAGGAGGACGATCCGCAGGAGGTGGAGCTGGGCCCGCCCGAGGCCCCCGTCTCCGGCAGGGCGACGGTGTCGCGCAGGGCGGTGACGGTCAGCTCACCGAGGTCGAGGTCGTCGAGGGCGAGGACGTCCTCGGGGTGGTCGGACATGGGGACTCCCGGGTGCTCGATACGGTTCGGTCTGGTGCGGGACGGGCCGCTTCGGGGCGGGCCACTGCGGGTCGGTCCGCGTCACGGACCGACCCGGCGGCGCGTCAGGCGGATTCCATGCCGGGCAGGTTGGGCTGCGCGCAGGAGGACGAGCCCTGGCAGGAGCAGGACCCCCACGACCCGCCGTTCTCCGGCAGGGCGACGGTGTCGCGCAGGGCGGTGACGGTCAGCTCGTCGAGGTCCAGGTCCTGCAGCTCGAGGCCCTGGGCGGCAGAAGCAGATGTGGGCATGACAGATTCGGACATGGCGGACTCCCTGGGATGGGGGTGGGCGAGGCGCGGGCGCGCCTGCCGGACGGGGACGGCGGAGGTGCCTGTCCCCCATGAATGCGGCGCACCCGGATCGTCCCGACACCGGTGCAGCGCCGCTCTCAGGCGAGTCTAGGTTCGCTGGAGCCGCTCTCGGGACGGGCGCCGGGCGCATTGGCCGGTTGTCCCGCTCCCGGGGCGCAAGACCGTAGCCCGCCCCAGCCGCACTTGAGCGAGCCGCGACGGGTCCCTCTGGTCCACGCCCCCGAGGGCGCTCGGCGAGGCACCGCGCCCCGCATCCCGGCACCGGCCGCGGCACCCCGGTAGCGGCACGGGCACTGGCATCGACCGCAACGGCCCGGCACCGATGGACGGCCGCCGGCCTTCCGTCCGGACGGCCGGCTACGCGGGCAGCAGCGTGTCCAGCCCGACCAGGGCCAGGCCCCGCGCCAGCAGCCCCTCCAGGATGGCGGGCAGCGCCGCCACCGTCTGGGAGCGGTCCCCCGCCCCGTCGTGGAGCAGGACCACCGAGCCCGGACGGGCGGCGGCCAGCACCGTCTCGGCTATCCGGTCCGGGCCGGGCTGGGACCAGTCCCGGGAGTCGACGTCCCACAGCACGGTGGTGCGGCCGCTGACCCCTATCCGGTGCAGCACCGCCGGGGTGCGGGAGCCGTAGGGCGGCCGGAACCAGCGGGCCGCGGGGCTGCCGGCGCGGCCCAGCGCCTCGTCCGTGCGGTCGAGCTGCTCGGTCAGCTGCGGCCCGGTGAGGTCGGGCAGGAAGGGGTGCGACCAGGTGTGGCCGCCGACGCCGTGGCCCTCGCCCACCAGCCGTCGGACCAGGTCGGGGTGGGCGCGGGCGTGCATGCCGACGGTGAAGAAGGTGGCGTGCGCGCCGTAGCGGGCCAGCAGGGCGAGGATCCGCGGGGTGTGCCGCGGGTCCGGGCCGTCGTCGAAGGTGAGCGCGACGGCGTCGACGCCCCGGGGGCCGTGCGGGACGAGCCGCCCGCCGGCGCGCAGCTCGCGCTCGGCCGGTTCACTGCGGGCCAGCCCGCGCTGGTACTCCTCCCCGCGCCCGGCCAGCGAGCCGCTGGCGACGGTGAGCCGGTCGAGGCCGCCGGGGGTGCGCACGGCGGCGAGGGCGAGGCTGTGGGCGGGGGCGGAGCCGAGCAGCGGCCGGGGCGGCAGGTGCCAGGGGTCGGCGCGCAGGACGGTGAGGCCGACCGCGGTGAGGGTGGCGTCCAGCAGGCCGTTGGTGCTGTCGATGACGACGCTGAGCGGCGGGCCGCCGTGGTGGTCGGCGAGCAGGTCGCGGACCAGGTCGGCGGTGCGGGCCGCGCCGTAGTGGGCGGGGGCGGCGCACTCCCGTCCGTGCCGGTCCAGCTGGGCCGTCCGGTAGCCGTCCGCGCTCCAGGCGACCCCGACGTACCGGGCCGCTCTGCCGTCCTCCGTGTTCATCGTCGTTCCGTTCCCTCGGTGCCGGGCAGGGGGATCGGGCGCCCGCTGCTGCTGCGGACGCCCGATCGCGGTGGTGGATCGCGGTGGTCGGATCGCGAGGGGCGGCTCAGGCTCCCGGCGTGACCGAGGCCAGGTAGGCCGCCGCCTTCGCCGGGTCGAAGAACCACTGCTCCAGGTCGGCCGGGTCGTCGAAGGCGTTGGCGAACCGGTCGGCCACCGCGGGGAGTCGCCCCGCGGCGCCGAACAGCTGGGGGACGTGCTCGGGCGGCGGCGCGAGCATCGCGTTGGTCCAGGCCGTGGTGGGGCGCGCGGTGCGCCAGTAGCGGTCGAAGGTGTCCTGCATGAAGTCGCGGTCGAAGGGCTTGTCCCCGTGGGCGAGGATCCGCTCCAGGTACCCGGCGGCGCACTTCGCGGCGTTGTTGGAGCCCTGCCCGGTGATCGGGTCGTTGGCCACGACCACGTCCGCGACGCCCAGCACCGCGCCGCCGCCGGGCAGTTCGCCGACCGGGTGGCGGACGCCCGGGGTGAAGCGCCCGGCGAGGGTGGCCCCGGCGTCGGTGAGTTCGAGGCCGCCCCTGGTCCGGTCGTACTCCCAGGGAGTGAAGGTCTTCATCAACTCCACGGTCACCCGGAGGTGTTCGTCCTGGTCCCGGAGACCGTCGAACGCGTCGGCGGGGCCGCCCGGTACGGCCTCCCAGAACAGGATGTCGCACGGGCCGCCGCCGGTCAGCGCCGGGATGACGAACAGCTCCCCCACCCCGGGCACGACGTTGCACCGCACCGCGGGGAAGGCGTGTTCGGGGCGCGGGCCGAGCCCGTGCACGTAGCTGACGGCCAGTGCCCGCTGCGGCCGGTCGAACGGGGAGTGCTCGTGGTCGCGCTCGAACATCCCGGCCAGCTCGCCCTTCCCGGCGGCGACCAGCACCAGGTCGTACGAGCGCGAGAGGTGTTCCAGGTCGGCGACGGTGGCCTGCTTCAGCACGACCCGGCCACCGCGCCCGGCGAAGGCCTCCAGCCAGTCGGACATCTTCAGCCGCTGGTCCACGGACTGCGCGGGGGCGTCCAGCCGCCCGACCCAGTCGAGCACCCGCGCGGACTCCGGCCCGGCGACCGACATCCCGATCCCCTCGATCTGCGGGGTGTCGCCGGACCACCGGTCCAGGCCGAGCGCGCGTTCGGTCCGCAGCGCGGAGTCGAACATGCACTGGGTGGACAGCACCCGGCCACCGCGGACGGCGTCCGCGTCGCGGTCGGTCATCACCGTCACGTCGTAGCCGTGGGACTGCAGCCCCAGCGCCAGTTGGAGGCCGGCCTGCCCGGCACCGACGATCAGAATTCTGCGCATCGTCTCCGCTTTCCTGGTTGTACGTCCCGGCCGGCCCCAACACCCCTGCCACCCAGGGCCCGTGGGCCCGCTGGTGCGGACGGGGCGCCCGACCGGCCGCCACTGGTCTGAATACCAGTCATCGGGCCCCCGCGTCCACGGCCCGGGCCGCCGGGCCCACCGCGGCGACGTCCGCGGTCGCGGCCGTCCGGGCGTGGGAGGTGCGGATCCCCTCCCCTGCCTGGGCGCTGACGTTCCGTCGGCCAGGACCGTCAGCCCAGGGACAGCCTGGCCGGCACCGGGCCGCCGCGCCGGGAGAGGCGGCGGAGGAAGGTCAGGATGCCGGGGGTGCCGTAGCCCCAGGCGGAGGACTCCGCGGTCAGGCTGCGGCCCGGGAAGAGCGGCCGGCCGGGCGGTCCGCCGGCCCGGGTGAGCAGCAGCGTGGCGAGCTCCTCTGCCCGGTAGCGGTCCTGCGGGTCGCCGGTGACGGCGGCGAGGTCGACCAGGAGCTCGCCGGCTCCGGCCAGCCCGCAGCAGCGGGACACCAGGGCGGTGCGCGGGGCGAGGGCCCGGCAGGCCCCGGCCGCGTCGGCGGCGAGGGCGATCAGGGCGTCGTCGCCGTACCGGCGGCCGGCCTGGAGCAGGACGGTGCCGAGGCCCGCCAGCCCGCGGCACCAGGAGAGGTGGCGGTGCGGGTCGGCGCCCGGGCGCAGCGCGTCCGCCACCGTCCGGGGGAGCCGGGCGGCGAGGTCCTCGACGATGCGGCGGGCGGCGCGTTGGGAGGCCTCGTCGGGCATGGCGAGGAGGAAGTGGGCGACGCCCGCGCGGCCGTGCGCGAAACCCTCGGCGCGGGCGGCCGCGCCGGGGCGGGGCGGCTCGCCGACCGAGCCGGGGCGGGGCGCCTGGCCCGGGACGTCCTGCGGGCTCTCGGGCGGGCTGGTGGTGAGCCGCTCGGCGAAGGCGGACGCCGCCGCGAGGTGCCGGTCGGTGTCGGTGCCGAGCGCGGCGAGCAGCAGGTGGCCGGTGCCGATCCCGGCGGCGCCGGTCAGCTGCTCCGTCCCGGCGGACTCCTGGTGGCGGTACGGGGGCGGGTCCGTTCCCAGCGTGTCCGGGCCCAGGACGGCGGCGGCCTGCGCGAGGAAGAGGTCGACGCCCGTCCGGCCCCGGTAGAGCGAGCCGTCGAGGCGGTCGAGGCCCGGGTGGCCGGCCGTCCAGCGGGCCAGGGCGGTGGCGGCGGCCCGGGCGTCCGGGCGGTCGGCGTGCTGCAGCAGTTCGAGCCCGAGGCCGGCGCCGCCGTCGAAGAACGAGAGCAGGTCGCGGGGTACGGCGGTGCGGTCGTCGGCGGCGATCAGGTCGTGCGCCATCCGCGCGCAGGTGGCGACGGTGTGGTCGAGGATCCTGGCCAGCCGCGCCCGGTGCGGTGGCGTACAGGCGTGCCACGGCGCCGGGGAGCGGTCGGGGGCGGCGCCGCGCAGCCGGGCGGCGGCCGCCGAGCGCCGCTCCGGGGCGAAGCTGAGCAGGTCCGTGAGCAGGGCCAGCGCCGGGTCCTCGGGGCCGGCGGCGGGGAGGGCGGCGTGCAGGCAGGCCAGGGTGCGGTCGCGGTTGGTCACCGGGTCCGGGTCGACGACCACCGGGTCGAGGGCGGTGAGCGCGAAGTGGAGGGTGGTGCCGAGCGCGTAGTAGTCCTCGGTGGGGTCCGCGCCGGTGGCGCCGGGCAACGCGTAGCCCGGCGGGCGGTCCTCCCCGCGGGCGCCCGAGCTGCCGCGCACGCGGGCACCGTCCGCGGCGGTGGCACCCTCCGCGGCGGTGGCACCCTCCGCGGCGGTGGCACCGTCGACCGGGCCGATGCCGGCCAGGGCTCCGTCCGCGGCGAGGCGCACCTGTCCGGGTTCGAGCCCGAGCAGCACCTCACCGCGCCCGTGCGCCGCGTCCAGGGCGCTCAGCAGCCGGCACGCCAGCGGCCACCAGGCCCGCCCGTCCGGCTGGGGGCCGAGCCGGTAGGGTCCGGCGGCGAGGACGTCCCGCCGCAGGTCGCGGGGCGCGCGGGCGCCGGTGTCGGGCCGCCCGTCGGCGGCGGTGCGGTTGATCGTGCCGCCTGCTGGTGTGCTCACGGTCCGTCCCTCCCCCGGGTCCGCCGGTCGGCGGCCGGATCAGCAGTGCGCGGTGGACTCCGGGCGGGTCCGGTCGCCGGTGGCCCACCGGTCGCCGGGGCGGGCGGCGGGCTCGCCGGTCCCGCCGGCGGGCTCGGAGACCTCGGAGACGTCGGGGTCGGCGTCGAGGTCGAGCCGGCGGGCGGCGCGGATCCCGGGCACCGCTGCGGTCATGGCTGCTCCCTCCCTGCGGGCTCGGTGGACGCTCCTGGGGCCGACGGCGGTCCGACGATCCGGCCCCGACCGCGTCACGGCGCACGTCCGCGACCACCGCCGCACGTGCCGCCGGACGCCCGCCCGCGGCGATGCTAGCGGTGTGCGGGCGGCCGCGTCGCGACCGTTCAACCGCTGACCAGACGGCGGCCGGTGATCTTGTCCGGCCGGATGCGGATCCAGTGCGGCCGGTCGCCGCCCGCCCAGGGGCTGGCGCCCGGGAGGTCGGCGAGGCGGCGGACCTCGTCCGGGTCCTCGACGTGGTGGGCGGTGCCGAGGGCGAGAACGCTCCAGCCCCGGCCCAGGTACTCGTCGATGTGGTCGATCTGGAAGGACAGCGCGGCGCCCTCGGGCAGCCCGGCGGCGGAGTGTCCGCCGGTCCGGTAGGCGAAGGTGCCGTCGTCGACCACGTAGTTGACGGGGTAGACGACCGGGCCGGGCTGGACGGGCAGCGCGACCCGGCCGACGCCGTGGGCACCGACCAGGTCCCAGCACTCCCGCTCGGTGAGGTCCAGCAGCCGGGGGCGAGGGCCGGGACCGCCCTGCCCGGGCGGGGCGTCGGCGCGGCCTTCCAGCAGGGTGCTCCGGCTGAGGCCGAGGGCGGCGGCGATGCGCAGGAAGCCGCCGGGGTCGAAGGCCGGCCCGGCTTCGAGCAGGTGGTGCAGGTAGCGGGGGGCCATGGCCGCCTGCCGGGCGAGGTCGTCCTCGCTGAGCCCGAGCCGTTCGCGCCGTTCGGCGACCCGGCGGGCCACGGCGGCGGGGTCGGCCCGCTGCAACGCCTCGGGGTGGACGGCGTCGGAGTGGGCGGCGTCGGGGGTGTCGTTCACGGTGGTGGCTCCTCGGCGTGCCGGCGGGTCGTCCTGGCTCGGCGGCCGGGGCCGTCCCTCGGGAGGATCGCGTCCGGGGCCGCGTCCGGTCGGCGACCAGGCCGGACCCATCCAAGCGCCCGGCCCCCGACAAGTCGAGGAACGGCGGGGCCGTGCGTGTCGACGGGCGGCGCCCGGCCGGGAGCCCGCGCCCCCCGCCCGGCCGGCCCCGCCGGGAACGAGGACGGACGCCGGCGAGGTGCGCGGCCCCGGGGTGGCGTCAGGCCTGCGCGGTGGGCCGGACGACGATCTCGCTGACGTCGACGCCGTCGGGCTGCTCGATCGCGTAGCCGATGGCGGAGGCGACGGCGGAGGGGGGCATGGCGATCTCGTCGCGCTGCCGGGTCATCGCGGCCGCGGCCTCCGGGCTGGCGCCCTTGCCCACGCCCTCGGTGTGGGTGAAGCCGGGCGAGACGAGGGTGACCCGTAGGTCGGGGCCGGACTCCTGGCGCAGCCCCTCGGTGAGCACCTTGACCGCCGTCTTGGTGGCCGCGTAAACGGCCTGGGGGGACTTGACGACGTAGGCCGCGGTGGAGCCGACGTTGACGAACTGTCCGGAGCGCTGGCGGCGGAAGACGGGCAGAGCCGCCCCGATGCCGTTGAGCAGCCCGGTGACGTGGGTGGCGACCATCGCGTCCCAGTCGTCCTGGCGCAGGTCGTCGAAGGGGGAGACGGCCATCGTGCCCGCGTTGGAGACGAGGACGTCGAGGCGGCCGAACCGGTCGACGGCGGTGTCGGTCAACCGCTGGAGGTCCTGGCGACGCGTGACGTCGACGACGACGCCGACGGCGGTGCCGCCGCCGGCCGTGATGGCGTCGACGACGGCGTTCAGCCGGTCCTCCCGGCGCGCGCCGAGCACGAGCCTGGCGCCGCGCTCGGCGAGGTACGTCGCGGTCGCTTCGCCGATGCCGCTGCTGGCGCCCGTGATCGCGATGACCTTGCCCTCGATGCCCGCCATGATCAGCTCCCTTTCGTGGGTACGCACCGGTCAGCGCGTTGACGTGGAGGCCTGTCCTCGAACCCGCGGCTGCGGGTCCGAAGGCAGGCCCTAGAGTGAAAGCGGGGAATCCCCCACTTGCCGCAGATTAAGTGGGGAACCCCCCACTTAGCAAACCGCAGGGCACCTTCGAGGAAGTGACGGGCATTCATGGACGACGCGACGCACCGACCGCTGCGGGCCGACGCGCGGCGCAACCGGGAGAAGGTCCTGGCCGCCGCCGTGCACCTGTTCACGACGCAGGGGCTGGACACCCCGATGGAGCGGATCGCCCAGGAGGCGGGCGTCGGCAGCGCGACGCTGTACCGCAACTTCCCCACCCGGGAGGCCCTGGTCGAGGCGGTCTACCGCAACGAGCTGGCCCAGCTCTGCGAGGCCGTCCCCGGTCTGCTCGCCGAGCACCCGCCGACCGAGGCCCTGCGCGCCTGGACCCTCCTGTTCCTCGACTACGTGACCGCCAAGTACGGCATGATCGACGCCCTGCGCGCGATCGCCGCGACAGGGGGCAACCCCTACGGGGAGAGCCGGGAGCTGATCCTGGCCGCGGTCACCGAGCTGATGGCCGCCTGCACGGCGGCCGGCGCGATCCGCACCGACATCACGCCGGGCGACCTCGCCGCCGCCCTCGAGGGCATCGCCCTCACCTCCGCGGGTGCCGGGCACCGCCCGCAGGCCGAGCGGCTGCTCGGCCTCACCCTGGACGGCCTCGCCGTCCGCCCCTGAGCCACCCGCCCGGCCCCGCGGCCCCGCGGCCCCGGGCGCGGGGCCGCGGCGCAGAGGGACACCCGGCGCAGGTCAGTGCGGCGGCTCGTCCCCGGGCCCGGTCAGGGTGGCGGCGAGCTCCGTCAGGGTGTCGCGCAGCAGCCGCAGCAGCGGGTCCTGGTCGCGGCGCGGGTGCCAGAGCAGGGTGACCCGCAGCGGGCGCAGCCGCAGCGGGGCGGGCACGGGCACCACCCCGGCCGTGTCCGCGAGCTCCCGCACCAGCGCGTCCGGCGCGACGGTGACCAGGTCCGTGCGGCCGACCAGGTGCAGTGCGGCGAGGAAGCCGGGAACCACGCAGCGCACGGTGCGGGGGTGGCCGGCCTCGCGCAGTTCCCGGTCGGCCGCGTCGTCGGGCCGGCCGCTGCGGGAGACCAGCACGTGCCCGGCGGCGGCGAAGCGCTCCGGGGTGAGCTCGCCCCGGGTGAGGGGGTGGCCGGCCCGGACGGCGGCGGTGAGTCCGGCCCGCACGAGCCCGAGCGAGCGCAGGTCGGGGTACTTGGCCGCGTTGACGACGACCGCGAGGTCGGCCGTCCCGTCCCGCACGGCCTCCGCGCCGTCGCGGCCGCCGTCGGTGGCCAGCAACCGCAGTTCGGCGGCGGGGGCGGTGGCGGCGAGGCGGGTCAGCAGGTCCGCGCTCCTGGTGACGATCAGGTCCTGCGGCGCGAGGACGGTCAGCCCGCGCTCCAGCGGCCGGGCCTGACGGTCGAGCAGTTCCTCGGCCTGTTCGAGCCAGAGGCGCAGCCGGGGCCGGAGGTCGACGGCGGCGGCGGTGGGCCGCAGCCCGCGCCCGGAGCGGACCAGCAGCGGGTCCTGGAGCGCCCGGCGCAGCCGGCCGAGGGCGCGGCTGGTCGCGGGCACGGAGAGGTTGAGCCGCTGCGCGGCCCGGGTCACCGACCCCTCCTCCAGGAGCGCGTCCAGGACCACCAGCAGGTTGAGGTCGAGCGAGGACAGTTGCACCAGGTGAAACTATCAGTTGCTGTTTTGCCGATTGCCGCAAACGACGACGACGCCTAGGTTCGAAGGCAGAGCGACCGCGCGAGGGCGTGTCCGGCAGGATCCGCCGGCCGGGCCCCGGGCCCCGGCCGGACCACACCGCCGATGACGCGCCCGTCCGTCGCCTCTCCCACCACGACCCGGAAGGGGTCCCCATGCCGCCTGCCCTGGACTCGACGAACGATCCCGGGCCCGGGGTCCGCCCCCTCGGCCCCGCACTCCTCACCGCCGTCTGCGGCGCGTCGATGTTCATCACCAGCCTGGACGCGACGGCGGTGAACGTCGCCCTGCCCGCACTGCGGCGTGAACTGCACGCCTCCCCCGACCAGTTGGCGTGGGTGGTGGACGCCTACACGCTCACCCTCGCGGTGCTGCTCCTGCTGTCCGGAGCCCTCGGGGACCGGCTCGGCCGGCGGGCCATGTTCCGGGCCGGACTGCTGGTGTTCGGCCTCGGCTCGCTCGGCTGCGCCCTCGCCACCGGGCCCGGTGGGCTCGTCGCGGTGCGCGTCCTGCAGGGGTGCGGCGCGGCGCTGCTGGGGCCGAACGCCCTGTCCACGCTGACGTCCGCGATCACCGACCCGGTGCGCCGGGCGCGGGTGATCGGCGTCTGGGCCGGGGTCTTCGGGCTCGCCGCCGCGGTGGGCCCGCTGGCCGGCGGGTCGCTGGTCGACGCCGTGGGCTGGCGGTGGATCTTCCTGGTGAACCTGCCGGTGGTCGCCGTCGCGCTGGTCGCCTCGGTGCGGGTGCCGGAGACCAGGGGCGGGACGGGCCGCCCGCTCGACCCGGCCGGGCTGGCGCTGGGCGCGGTGGCCGTGCTCGGCCTCACCGAACTGCTCGTCCACGGTGCCCACCACGGGTACGGCGGCGTCGTCCCGCCGGTCTGCGCGGCGATGGCGCTCGGCGGCGGCGCTGCGTTCGTCGCCGTCGAACGGCGGCGCCGCCACCCGGTGTTCCCGCTCGCGCTGGTCCGGCACGGCACCTTCACGGCGGCCACCGTCACGGCGGTGCTCGTGTTCGCGATCCTGGCCGGCTTCCTCTTCGTCTCCAGCGTGTACTGGCAGCAGGAGCGGCACCTCTCGGCGCTCGGGACGGGGCTCGCGCTGCTCCCGGCGACGCTGGCGATCGCCGTGGTGTCGCCGCTGAGCGGGCGGCTGATCCCGGTCGTCGGGGCGCGCCGGCTGCTGGTCGGCTCGGGTCTGCTGCTGGCGCTGGGCGCGGGGCTGCTCGCGCTGGCCTCCGGCGGCGACGGCTACCTGCCGTACGCGGCGGGGTACCTGGCGCTCGGGCTGGGCTTCGGCCTGGTCAACCCGCCGATCACCAACACCGCCGTGACCGGCCTCCCGCCGCAGCAGTCCGGCGTGGCCGCCGCCCTGGCCACCACCTCCCGGCAGCTGGGGAACACGCTGGGCGTCGCGGTGCTCGCCGCCACGGCCGCGGGGCCGGTGCTCGACCAGCGGCGGGCCTGGCTGATCGCGCTCGGTCTCGGCCTGGCCGTCGCGGTGCTCAACGCCTTGGTGGGCGCAGGCCCCGGTCGCGGCGGCCAGGCCCCGCGGGCAGGGGCGGGGGCGGACACGAACGAACCGGTCCGGGTCGGCGGTCGCTGACGGCCCGCCGGGCCGGCGGAGACGGCCCGTCAGGAGGGTGACGCACGCGCCTGTCGGAGCCGCGCGGGGCGGGCGCATACTGTGCCACGCGGCTCGCACCGCGCGACGGGGCCCACTCCGGGCCCGGCCCGGCTGCGCCGCGACGGGGAAGGTCGGACGAACGTGGCAATACTCGTGGTCGTCGCCGTGTTGGCGCTGCTGTGGCTGCTCACCGGTGTGCGGGTGGTCCAGCAGTACGAGCGGGGCGTGGTGTTCCGGCTCGGCCGGGTGCTCGGGAAGGTCCGCGAACCGGGCGTCACCCTGCTGGTGCCGGTCGTCGACCGGATGCGCAAGGTCAACGTCCAGGTCGTCACCATGCCGGTGCCCGCCCAGGAGGGCATCACCAAGGACAACGTCTCGGTCAGCGTCGACGCGGTGCTGTACTTCCGCGTCGTCGAGCCCATCAAGGCCACCGTCGACGTGCAGAACTACGCCTTCGCGATGCTCCAGGTCGCCCAGACCTCGCTGCGCTCGATCATCGGCAAGAGCGAGCTGGACGACCTGCTCTCCGGCCGGGAGAACCTCCACCAGGGGCTGGAGGTCATGCTGGAGAGCCCGGCCACCGGCTGGGGCGTGCACATCGACCGGGTGGAGATCAAGGACGTCAGCCTGCCGGACTCGATGAAGCGCTCGATGGCCCGCCAGGCGGAGGCGGACCGCGAGCGCCGGGCCCGCATCATCACCGCCGACGGCGAGTTCCAGGCCGCGGCCAAGCTCGCCGAGGCCGCCGCCAAGATGGCCGAGACCCCGGCGGCGATGCAGCTGCGGCTCCTGCAGACCGTGGTCGAGGTCGCGGCGGAGAAGAACTCGACGCTGGTCCTGCCGTTCCCGGTGGAACTGCTGCGCTTCTTCGAGGCCTCGGCCGCCCGGGTCGCGGAGGGCGCAGCCGTCCCGGCCCAGGCCCGCTCCGAGGACGACTGACCGACGCTCCCCCGGCCGGCGGGGCACCGGCACGGTGACGGCGGCCGGCCCGGAGCACTCCGGGCCGGCCGCCGGCCATAGGTCGTCTCTATGACCCCATAGACCAGCACCGCCTACACCTCCGCGGGCCCGCCGGGTTGGCTGCAGGGACGTCCCCGTCCGCCTCCCCGCTGCGCCCGACCGGAGGTACCACCCACCATGACCCGCCCGATCAGGGTCGCGATCGTCGGCGCCGGCCCTGCCGGCGTCTACGCCGCCGACGCCCTGCTGAAGTCCGACGCCGCCCACGCCCCCGGGGTCTCGATCGACCTGTTCGAGCGGATGCCCGCCCCGTTCGGGCTGATCCGCTACGGCGTCGCCCCCGACCACCCCCGGATCAAGGGCATTGTGACCGCCCTGCACCAGGTGCTCGACAAGCCGCAGGTCCGCCTGTTCGGCAACGTCGACTACCCGGACGACCTCGCCCTCGACGACCTGCACCGGTTCTACGACGCGGTGGTGTTCGCCACCGGCGCCACGGCCGACCGGGCGCTCGGCCTCCCCGGGATCGGGCTGGAGGGCTCGTACGGCGCCGCCGACTTCGTCTCCTGGTACGACGGCCACCCGGATGTGCCGAGGAGTTGGCCGCTGGAGGCCGAGAAGGTCGCCGTGCTCGGCGTCGGCAACGTGGCCCTGGACGTCGCCCGGATCCTCGCCAAGACCGCCGACGAGCTGCTGCCGACCGAGATACCCCCGAACGTCCACGCCGGGCTGCGCCGCAACCGGGCCGTCGAGGTGCACGTCTTCGGCCGCCGCGGCCCGGCCCAGGCCAAGTTCAGCCCGATGGAGCTGCGCGAACTGGACCACTCGCCGACGATCGAGGTGATCGTCGACCCCGAGGACATCGAGTACGACGCCGGCTCGATCGCCGAACGCCGGGCCGTCAAGCACGTCGACCTGGTCGCGGCGACGCTGGAGAACTGGGCGATCCGCGACGCCGGCGACCGCCCGCACCGCGTCCACCTGCACTTCTTCGAGTCGCCGGTGGAGGTCCTGGGCGAGGACGGCCGGGTCGTCGGCCTGCGCACCGAGCGCACCGAACTGGACGGCACCGGCAACGTCCGCGGCACCGGCCGGTTCCGGGACTGGGACGTCCAGGCCGTCTACCGGGCTGTCGGCTACTACTCCGACGAGCTGCCCAAGCTGCCCTTCGACCCGGTGTCCGGCACCGTCCCGCACGAGGCGGGGCGGGTCCTGGACGGCGACGGCTCGCACCGCGCGGCCACCTACGTCACCGGCTGGATCAAGCGCGGCCCGGTCGGCCTGATCGGCCACACCAAGGGCGACGCCAACGAGACCGTGGCCTGCCTGCTGGCCGACCACGCGGCCGGCCGCCTGCCCGGCGCCGTCGAGCCGGACCCCGAGGCCGTGGTCGCCCACCTGCGCGGGCAGGGCGTCCGGTTCACCACCTGGGAGGGCTGGCAGCTGCTGGACGCGCAGGAGCGCGCGCTGGGCGCGGCCGAGGGGCGCGAGCGGGTCAAGGTGGTCGAGCGCGAGGAGATGCTCCGGAACAGCGGGGCCTGAGCGGCCCCCGGCGGGACCCCGCGGGCTCGACGGACCCGGACCCGACGGCCCGGCAGCGGGTCGGGGCCCGGGTCAGGGGCGGACGATCGGCAGCAGCACCTCGTCCACGATCGCCGCCGGATCGAGCCGAACGGCCGTTCCGCCGCACGTCTTGATCCGGTACAGCATCAGCGCCGGCACCACGTCGGTGACCAGCGGGGTGACGGCCCCGGGGCGGACCTCGCCCCGGGCCGCACCCCGGGCCAGCACCTCGCCGATCAGTGCGGTGGTCGGCTGCACCACCCGCTCCAGCACGATCGCCAGGAAGACGTGGGCCCGCTGCTGGTCCAGCTCGCCCATGATCGCGCGCACGGCCGCGCCCGGTTCGCTGAACATCGCCGCGCGCAGCCTGGTCACGACCTCCATCAGGTCCCCGCGCAGGCCCCCGGTGTCCGGCGCCGGGCCGGCCGGGGGCAGGCTGGCCCGCAGCGCGTCCTTCACCAGCTCCTCCTTGGATGGCCAGCGCCGGTAGAGGGCGGCCTTGCCGGTCTGCGCGGCGGCGGCCACGCCCTCCATGGTGAGCCGGGCGTAGCCGTCGGCGGTGAGCAGCCGGAGCGTGGCCTCGAAGATGGCGCTCTCCAGCGCCTCGCCGCGCCGCCGCAGCGGGGCGGCCGGCGACCTGGTCGGGGCGGCGGCCACCGACCGGCGCGCGACGTCGGTTTCAGCGGGCATGGCTGCGCACCTTCTTCGGTCCCGCCTCTCGACACGTCCCTCATCACGGCCGCCGATGGGCGGCCCGTCATGAGCGGAGCCGTTTCCCGCCTCCCGGGAACACTGTCGATGTTAGTGAACGAACCCGTTCCGCCCCAACCGTCCGTCCACCGGTGTTCGACTGCAGCGTTCAGCAGGGCCCGTGCTGGGCGCGGGCCTCTGCGGCGGCCTTCAGGTTCGCCAGCCAGGCCTCCAGCCCCTGGCCCAGGAGCGCGGTCGCGACGGGGACGTCGGCGTCGACCTGAGGACCGGTGTGGGTCTCCTCGGTGCGCACCAGGACACCGTCCTCGACCCGGGTGAAGGTCCAGACGTGCACGCCGTCGATGTGCAGCCCCTCCCCGACCGCGGGGCCGGTCCAGCGGATGCAGGACCCGGGCCTGAGCTGCTCGACGGTCGAGGTGATCACCAGCTCGGTGGCCGGGGTCGCGGGGTTCGGCGGTACCGGCGTCGTCCAGCGGAACGCCGAGCCGGCTCGCAGCGGGCCGTCGTCGAGGCGCCGCGCGGTCTCCACCGGGGGCTGCCAGGACGGCCAGTCGGCCACGTCGGTCTGCACCTCCCAGACGGTGCGCAGCGGCGCGTGGATCACGGCCTCGGTCCGGTAGCGGACCTGCGCGCCGGGGTCGACGCCCTCGCCGCGGCAGGTCAGGGACGCGGCGCGGTGGGCGGTGGCGGCCCCGGCCGGCGCGGCGGCGCCGAGCAGAGCGGCCACGAGCGGGGCGGTGATCAGGGCGGCGCGGATGCGGTTGCTGCGGATGCCGGACACGGTGGTCCCCTTCGTTCGACTCGGAGATAGATACTCACGCGTTCGCTAGAAGGTATAACGGACGATCAGATGAAGGGTCAATGCCCGCGTGACAACCCCTAACGATTCCTTGATGCCATCGCCGTCCGATCCGGGCCCGCCCCACCCCGCCGCGGTGACATAGTGAGGCTCCTTTCCGGATCCCCCCTCGATCCCCGGAGCGTGACATCGTGAGCGTCGTCGTCTGGATCTCCCCGAGCACCTGGCCCGCCTGCGTCGACGCGGCGCGCTGCCACGCCCCGCCCGGGGCCGAGATCGTCCTGCTCCACGCCGTCGAACCCGCCTCGCACGCAGCGCCGGCCCACCCGGACCGGACCGGCCGGGCCCCGTACGACCCCGACGCCCGCCTCGACGAACTCGCGGCGGCCTCCGGCGAGGGCCTGCTCAGGGCCGCCGCACGACGCCTCGGCCGCCCCTGCACGGCCCGGGTGCGCGTCGGCCGCGTCGAGCGCGAGG
The DNA here is from genome assembly GCF_044768035.1 of Kitasatospora sp. NPDC101176. Lineage (NCBI taxonomy): Bacteria > Bacillati > Actinomycetota > Actinomycetes > Kitasatosporales > Streptomycetaceae > Kitasatospora > Kitasatospora sp. NPDC101176. The sequence goes on along the minus strand of NZ_JBIWPA010000012.1, from coordinate 59,870 downwards.
TCGTCGCCGCCGCCGTCGGCGCCGACCTGCTCGTCCTCGCCCGCGGCGGCGACCGCCCGCACGGCCCCGACCGCGCCACCCGCTACGTCCTCGACCACGCCCCCTGCCCGGTCCTTCCGGTCCGGACCGGGCCCGGCACGCCGGAGCACCGACCCCTCGTCCCGCACCGCGGGGCTCATCCGATCGGATGGCGCGCCGCGACACCCGGCGCGCCCGGGTAGTACGGACCCGGACGGGCGGCCACCGGCGGCTAGGGTTCGACCCCGTGACCGGCAACGACCTGGTCCTGGCCCTGGTGGTTGCCACCGCGCTGGGATTCGACTTCACCAACGGGTTCCACGACACGGGGAACGCCATGGCCACCTCGATCGTCACCGGGGCGCTGCGCCCACGGGTGGCGGTCGCCGTCTCCGCGGTGCTCAACCTGGTCGGTGCGTTCCTCTCGACCGCGGTGGCGGCGACCATCGCCAGCGGCCTGGTCGACAGCGGCGACGTCACCCTCACCGTGGTCATGGCGGGCCTGACCGGCAGCATCCTGTGGAACCTGGCCACCTGGTACCTCGGGATCCCGTCCAGTTCCTCGCACGCGCTGATCGGCGGCGTGGTGGGCGCGACCATGGCGGCGGCGGGCGGCTCGGCCGTCAAGTGGCAGGGGCTGGTCGCCAAGGTGATCGTGCCCGCGGCGCTGTCCCCGTTCATCGCGGGCGCCATCGCCGCCCTCGGGACCTTCCTGGTCTACCGGATCACCCGCCGGGTGGCCGAGGGCCCGCGCTCCCACGGGTTCCGGATCGGCCAGGTCGGCTCGGCCTGCATGGTCTCGCTCGCCCACGGCACCAACGACGCGCAGAAGACCATGGGCGTCATCACCCTGGCGCTGATCGCCAACGGCACCCTGCACGCCGGTGCGACCTCCCCGCCCTGGGTCATCACCTCCTGCGCGGTGGCGATCTCGCTCGGCACCTACATCGGCGGGTGGCGGGTCATCAGGGCGCTCGGCAAGGGGCTCGTGGAGATCGAGGCGCCGCAGGGGATGGCCAGCGAGTCGGCCTCGGCGGCCGTCATCCTCTCCTCCACGGACTTCGGCTACTCGCTCTCCACCACCCACGTGGCCACCGGGTCGATCCTGGGCTCCGGGGTCGGCAAGAAGGACGCGGAGGTGCGCTGGCACATCGCCCGCCGGATGGTGACGGCCTGGCTGTTCACCCTGCCCGCCGCGGGGCTGATGGGCGCCCTCGCCTACTGGGTCGCCAACGGGATCGGCGGCACGGCGGGCGTGGTGACCATCTTCGTCGTGCTGATCCTGGCCTCGGTCGCCTTCTTCGCGGCCTCCCGCCACCCGGCCGTGACCCCGGAGAACGTCAACGCCGCCTGGACCGGATCGGTCGTCCCGGCACCCGAGCAGGACGAGGTGGCCTCGTGAACAGCTGGATCAACCTCGACGCGCTCTGGCGGATCATCGTGGTCGGGCTGCTCGCCGGCGCCGGCCTCCCCGCGCTGTTCGCGGTCGGCCTGCTCGCGCTCGCCCCGCAGTCCCGCCCGGACGCGCCCGGCACCGACCGGCCGACCGCCGGCGTGCTCGGGTACGCCGTCGCCGGACTCTGCTTCGCCGTGGTGCTCGCCGCGATCGGCTGGGGCATCGCGGTGATCGTCAACCACAGCTGAGCACCCCGGGCGGCGCGGCGGCCTTCAGGACGTGGCGGCCCGGCGCAACCCGTAGGCGGCCGCGCCGACGGCCAGCACGGCCGCGCCGGAGAGCACCGAGGCGAGCGGCAGGGCGGCGGCCAGCGCCAGGCAGCCCGCCAGGCCGAGCGCGGGGACGACCCGCGGCGGGCGGCCCTCGGCCCGGGTGAGCGTCCAGGCCGAGGCGTTCGCGACGGCGTAGTAGGCCAGCACCCCGAAGGAGGAGAAGCCGATCGCCCCGCGCAGGTCGGCGCTCGCCGCCGCGACCGCCACCACGGCGCCGACCGCCAGCTCCGCCCGGTGCGGCACGCGGTAGCGCGGGTGGACCGCGGCCAGCACGTGCGGCAGGTGCCGGTCGCGGGCCATCGCGAAGGCCGTCCGGGAGACTCCGAGGATCAGCGCCAGCAGCGAACCGAGCGCGGCCACCGCCGCCCCCGCCCGGACCACCGGGACCAGCCCGTCCGCACCGGCCGCGCGCACCGCCTCGGACAGCGGCGCCGCGGCCGCGGCCAGCCGCTCGGGCCCGAGCACCGCCAGGACGGCCACGGCGACCAGGGCGTAGACGACGAGGGTGAGGCCCAGGGCCAGCGGGACGGCCCTCGGAATGGTGCGCGCCGGATCGCGGACCTCCTCCCCCAGGGTGGCGATCCGCGCGTAGCCCGCGAAGGCGAAGAACAGCAGGCCCGCCGCCTGCAGCACGCCGTGCGCGGAGGCGTCGGTGCCGATCTCCAGCCGGGCGGCGTCCGCGCCCTCCGAGCCCAGCGCCGCCACCACGACGGCGGCGAGCACTGCCAGCACGACCACGACGATCCCCCTGGTCAACCAGGCGGACTTCTGCACGCCGACGTAGTTCACCGCCGTCAGGGCGACCACCGCGGCCACCGCCACCGCGTGCGCCTGCCCCGGCCAGACGTAGCCGCCCACCGTCAGCGCCATCGCGGCGCAGGACGCGGTCTTGCCGACGACGAACGCCCAGCCGGCCAGGTAGCCCCAGAACTCGCCGAGCCGCTCCCGTCCGTAGACGTAGGTCCCGCCGGACTGCGGGTAGCGGGCGGCCAGTCGCGCCGAGGAGGTCGCGTTGGCGTAGGCGACCACGGCCGCGAGGGCCAGCCCCGGCAGGAGTCCGGAGCCGGCCGCGCCGGCCGCCGGTGCCAGTGCGGCGAAGATCCCGGCCCCGATCATCGAGCCCAGCCCGATCACCACGGCGTCGAACAACCCCAGCTGACGGCGCAGTTGCGGCTGGGCACTCCCGGCCGGTCGGTTCATGGCAGGCTCCTGTGTCGATCTCCGATGCCGGTGCACGGTATCCCAGCCCGGGAACGGGAGGACGGCCGCCCCGCGGCGCGACGGACCGGCCCGCCGGCGCCCTCTCCGGCGGGCTGTCCGGAAACCGCCGCTTGTCCGTAATGAACGGTTGTGTTCCCTATATCCCGGAGCTAGTGTCGTGGTAGTGGACGCTTCCGCCACCCTCCCGCCACCGTTCGCTCCCCAGCCACCGGGAGACCTGCCATGGCCACCTCGCGTGCCCTGGCCCAAGCTCCGCCCGCGCCCGCGCGCCGCGGCCAGCACCCAGGGATAGCCCTCACCGTCATCGCGGCCACCCAGCTCATGGTCGTGCTCGACATCACGATCGTGAACATCGCCCTGCCGCACATCCAGCAGGCACTGAACTTCAACACCACCGACCTGTCCTGGGTCATCAACGCCTACACCCTGACCTTCGGCGGACTGCTGCTGCTCGGCGGGCGGACCGGAGACATCCTCGGGCGCCGGCGGGTCTTCATCGCCGGCGTGCTGGTCTTCGCCCTGGCCTCGCTGCTCGCCGGCGTCGCACAGTCCTCCGCGTGGCTGCTGGCCGCCCGCTCCCTGCAGGGGCTGGGCGGCGCGATCGCCTCGCCGACCGCGCTGGCCCTGATCGCCACCAACTTCCGGGAGGGCCCGGAGCGCAACCGCGCCTTCGGCGTCTTCTCCGCCGTCGCGGGCGCTGGCGGCGCCATCGGGCTGCTGCTCGGCGGCATGCTGACCTCCTGGCTGTCCTGGCGCTGGGTGTTCTTCGTCAACGTGCCGATCGGCATCGCGATCGCCCTGCTGGCGCCGCTCTACATCAACGAGTCCGAACGGCACCCCGGCCGCTTCGACCTGGTCGGCGCCTTCACCGCCACGGTGGGCATGGTCTCGCTGGTGTTCGGGTTCATCCGGGCCGCCGAGCACGGCTGGACGGACTCGGTGACGCTCCTGTCGTTCAGCCTCGCCGTGGTGCTGCTGGCCGCGTTCGTGCTCAACGAGCGGCGGGCCCCGCAGCCGATCACCCCGCTGCACCTGTTGCGCGACCGCAACCGCTCCGGCGCGTACGGGCTGATGCTCTGCGTGGCCGCGGCGATGTTCAGCATCTTCTTCTTCGTGACCCTCTTCGTGCAGGACATCCTCGGGTTCAGTCCGCTCCGGGCCGGCTTCGCCTTCCTGCCGATCAGCGTGGCGATCATCGCCGCCGCCCAGTTCGCGGCCCGCAACCAGGTGCGGTACGGCCCCAAACCATTCCTCGTCACGGGTTCGCTCCTGGTGCTGGGCGGGGTGGTCTGGGCCGCCCAGACCGGCATCACCACCACGTACGTCGGCGGCGTCCTCGGCCCGACCCTGCTGTTCGGCCTCGGCATGGGCTCGATCTTCGTCCCCGTGATGCTGACCGCCGTCTCGCACGTCGCCCCGCACGAGACGGGCGCAGCCACCGGCATGCTCAACACCACCCAGCAGGTGGGCGGCTCGCTGGGCCTGTCGATCCTGGTGACGGTCTACGGCACCGCCAGCCGCAACGAGGCCCGGCAGCAGCTCGGCGCGTTCCTCCACCAGGCCACCCCGCAGCAGCTCGTCGAGTTCCGGGCGACCGGACGGCTGCCGGCGCCGTACTCCTCGCAGGTGCTCGTGCACGGCATCTCCAGCGCCTTCCAGATGGGGCTGGTGTTCGCGGCGCTCGCGGTGCTGATCGCGGTGTTCGTCATCAAGGTCCGCCCGGCACCGGCGCCCGTCAGTCCTTCGGGGGAGGGTGCTTGACAGGGCCTCAGGGGATCCGGGACAGTCGAGTTAGAAATGGTTTTCATCTCCGATAGAGGAGTATCACCCATGTCCCTCGACGTCTCCCCCACCCTGCTCGCCCAGGCCGCGCAGGGCAGCGTCGACCAGTCCGACTTCATCGACACCGTCCGCACCTCGCTCCCGTACGCCTACCGGGTCGTCTCCGGGCTCAGCGCCGAACTCAGCGCCACCGACGCCGAGTTCACCACCGACAACACCACGCCCAGCGACCACGAGCGCGCCCAGCTGCTGCGCGCGCTGGCCAGCAACGCCATCCGGGGCAGCCTGGAGGAGCACTTCGCCGTCAAGCTCGCGTTCGTCAACTGCCACCGCGTCGGCGCCTTCCGCCCCGGCACCGAGGACGGCGACGCCTACCGCGAGTTCACCTCCCTGCACAACCAGATCCGCAACCAGAGCCCCGAGCTGCGCAGCTGCTGACGCCGGGCAGCCCGCCGGCCGGCCCCCGCGCCCCCGCGCGGGGGCCGAGCCCTCGCGCGGCCCGTGACGGCGGTCAGGGTGAACCGGGGTTGCACCGTGTTGCGGGCGGGTGACACCGTGCCCGGCGATCTTGTCGGGGCGCGATCGGCTGCGTACGTTCGACCCGTACCGGCCGTCCCGGCCCTGCGGGGCCGCCCCACACCACACGGAGCACCCACCATGCTGCGGAAACTCGGCTTCCTCACCATCGGACTGTTCGACGAGGCCGACCCGCGCCGGGGCCACGAGGACACCCTCGACCTGATCACCCTCGGCGAGCAGCTCGGCTTCGACAACGCCTGGCTCCGCCACCGCCACCTCCAGTACGGCATCTCCTCGCCCGTGGCCGTCCTCGCCGCGGCCTCCCAGCGCACCCGCCGGATCGAACTCGGCACCGCCGTCACACCGCTCGGCTGGGAGAACCCGCTGCGCCTCGCCGAGGACCTCGCCACCGTCGACGTCCTCTCCGGCGGTCGCCTCAACGCCGGGATCAGCATCGGCCCGCCCACCCACTTCGAGAACGTGCGGGCCGCGCTCTACCCCGACACCGCCGAACACGAGGACTTCGGGCACCGCCGCGCCGAGCGGCTGCTGGAGCTGGTCCGCGGCGAGCCCGCCTCGGACTTCGTCGGCACCGACGGCATCGAGGTCTACTCCCGCCGGGTCCAGCCGCACTCCCCGGGCCTGGCCGCCCGCATCTGGTACGGGGCCGGCAGCCTGCGCTCCGCCCGCTGGGCCGGCGACCACGGGCTCAACCTGCTCACCAGCAGCGTCGTGAAGGCCGAGGAGTCCGAGGACTTCGCCGAGAACCAGCGCGCGCAGATCCGCGCCTTCCGCGCCGCGCACCCCGACGGCGATCGCGCCCGGGTCTCCCAGGGCCTCGTCGTCATCCCCACCGACGGCGCCACCCCCGAGCAGCGCGCCAAGTACCGGGCGTACGCCGAGGCCCGCACCCCACGCACGCTCGCCCCGCAGGGGCCGGCCCGGATGCTGTTCGCGCCGGACCTGGTCGGGACGTCGGCGGAGATCGCCGAGCGGCTGCAGGAGCACGCCGGGTACCGGGAGGTCGACGAGGTGGCCTTCGCGCTGCCCTTCACCTTCGACCGGGCCGACTACGGGCAGATCCTCACCGACATCGCCACCCGCCTCGGCCCGGCCCTCGGCTGGCGGCCCGCGGACGCCGGTACGGACTCGGACTCGGGGACCGGCACCGGCACCGGCACCGGCACGAACGGCTGACCGGGGGCCGCCCGCGGGCCAGACTACCGGCGCCCGGCCGCACCGGCCGGGAGCGGCGGCCGAGCAGCGGCACGGGCGGCAGCGCGGACGACGGGTCTGGTCAGATGAATAAGCGCTTGCTTAGAATCGGGCGGCCAGTGCAGCAGCGAGCGCGCCCAGGAGATGCCATGACCGCAGTCAACCGCCAGATCCGCCTTGCCCGCCGGCCGGTCGGGGAGGTGCGGGCGGAGGACTGGACCCACGGGTCCGAGGCCGTGCCGACGGCCGGGGAGGGCGAGTTCGTCGGCCGCACGCGCTACCTCTCGCTCGACCCGGCCATGCGCGGCTGGCTCGACGACCGGCCGTCCTACCTGCCGCCGGTCGGGATCGGCGAGGTGATGCGCGCCGGGTCGGTGGTCGAGGTCGTCGAGTCGCGGCACCCGAAGTACCGGGTCGGCGACCACGTGGTCGGCACCTTCGGCGTCCAGGAGTACGCGCTCTCGGACGGCCGCGGCACCCTGAAGGTCGACCCCGCGCTCGCGCCGCTGTCCACCTACCTGGGCGCGCTCGGCATGCCCGGCATGACCGCCTACTTCGGCCTGCTCGACGTCGGGGCGCTCAAGGAGGGCGAGACGGTGGTGGTCTCCGGTGCCGCCGGGGCCGTCGGCACCATGGTCGGGCAGATCGCCAAGGTGAAGGGCTGCCGCGTCGTCGGCATCGCGGGCGGCCCGGACAAGTGCGCGCTGCTCACCGGGGAACTGGGCTTCGACGCGGCGATCGACTACCGCGCCGAGGACGTCCGCAAGGCGCTGCGCACCCACGCACCGGACGGCATCGACGTGTACTTCGACAACGTCGGCGGCGAGATCCTGGACGCCGCGCTGACCCGCCTGGCGATGCACGCCCGGGTGGTGGTCTGCGGCGCGATCAGCCAGTACAACAACGAGACCGCCGTGCAGGGCCCGTCCAACTACCTGTCGCTGCTGGTGCGCCGGGCCCGGATGGAGGGCTTCGTGGTCTTCGACTACGCCCGCCGGTACCCGGAGGCCGCGAAGGAGCTGGCCGGCTGGATCGGCGCGGGCCGGATCAAGGTCAAGGAGCACGTGCTGGACGGCGGCGTGGACGACTTCCCGGCGGCCCTCGGGATGCTGTTCCGCGGCGAGAACACCGGCAAGCTGGTGCTGCGCCTGGCCTGATCCGCCGCCGCGGGCAGCGGTGCGCGCGCACCGCGGGCGGCCGCCGGAGGACCGGCGGCCGCCCGTGTGCCGGGTGCGCTCAGAGCAGGCGCTTGATCTCCCCGCGCGCCCGGTAGAAGCCGCCCGAGGCGGACTCCCGCACCTCGGCGACCAGGTACCGCGCCCCGGGGACCCGGATGTCCTTCGGGAACTGCACCCGGCGCGCCCGGTCGTAACCCGCCGACACCACCCGCACCCGCAGCCGGTTGCCGTCCTGCACGCACTCCACCTCGACCCCGGCACCGGCCGGCCCGTCGGCCGTGACGGTGACCGTCTCCAGGGCGGCGCCCGCCAGCACCGGCTCCCAGCCCGTGTCCCGCACCTCGGCCGTGGCCGGCAGGGTGCCGCCCTCGGCCGCCCGCACGGCGTGCTCGCTCGCGTCCAGGCAGGCCAGCGAGCCGTCGGTGGTGACGACGTACAGCCGGCCGTCGCGGTACTGCATGCTGTACGCCGAGCCGCAGCCGGTGGCGAGCTTCCAGAGCCGGGTGCCGTCGGCCGCGAAGCAGTAGACGGAGGAGTGGTTGTCCCCGGCGAAGACGTACTCGCCGTCCGGGGAGGCCGCGCAGGAGAACACCGCCGCGTCGCAGCGGTAGGCCGCCGTCTCGGCGCCGTCGGACTTGCGCAGCCGGTGCACCCAGCCGCGCGACGTCCCGGCGAACACCGAGTCGGCCTCCTGCCAGCCGAACAGCACCTCGCCCTTGGTGGCGGTGTGCCAGAGCTGCTCCCCGCCGCGGGAGGCGTAACGGGCGACACCGCGCGAGTGCCCGTGGTAGACGCCGTCGGCGTCGCAGCGCACCATCCAGCCGGAGTTCCCGTCGGCGTTTCGGCGCCACTGGAACTCGTCCTCGTGGTCCACCGTGGTGAGGCCGCCGCGCTCGTCGGCGACGCCGAGCACGCCGTCGTGGATGTCGAGCCAGAAGATGTCCACGTCCTCGGCGATCTCGTACGCCACCCGCGGCACCTTGCCACCCAGGTCGTAGACCTTGCCGTTGTCGCAGCCCGCGTAGATCCACCAGTCGTCGGCGACGATGCACTTGACGCCGTCCGGCAGGCCGAAGCGGGCGGTGACCTCGCCGTCGTGGGTAAGGGTGTAGACGTCGCCGCGCTCGTTGCCCACCCAGGCGTGCTCCTCGCCCACGAAGATGCCGAAGGCGGGCGAGCCGGAGCGGAAGCGCCACAGCAGCGGCGCCTGGGTCGCGGTGGAGCGGCTGCTGACGATCTGCCGGCGGGTCACCCCACGCCGCTCGCGCACGCCCTGGACGGCGGGCGCGTACCCCTTGCGCACCTTCTCGCCGATCTTCTTGGCCGCCGCGGCGGCCGCCTTCTCGGCGCTCGGGTAGCCGGTGGTCTTGCTCTGCCCGGCGTCGCCGATCCGCCCGTAGCGGACGGTCACCGCGGTGCCGGCGAGCCGCACCTCGTAGAACTTGTGCGCACCCCCCTCGTCCTCGGACAGTTCGAGGTAGGTGACCTGCTCTTCCACGGCAACGGACACGACGAATTCCCCTTTCGGGCAACGGAGATGACGGACACGGGCGGGGCTGCGGAGACGGCGCACCGGAGCCGGACGGCACCGGGAACGCGACCCGGGCCTGCACCCGCCGCTCACCCACGACCCCCAACCTAGGCCCCGGCACTGACAACGCGTACGCCGGGTGCCCACCGGAGGGCCGCCTCCCACTTGCCGCCCGGCGAACCGTTCTTCCTCCGTACATCTGGCCGTCGCCCTCCGCGCACGGTAGGGATCGGGTGGCGTTGCTAGAACCTCAGCGCCCGACCTTTCTTGTCCGTGGTCATGCCGCCGGGTCACGAGCCCGTGCGGCCGTCAGGAGGAAGCCCGATGCGGAGAACCCAGCGAGTTCGGCGCCGAGCGATGGCGGGGGCGGCCGCCGCGGCCGTGGTGGGGGCGCTGCTGGCACTGCCGGGGGGCGTCGCGCAGGCGGCCTCGCCGGACGTGGTGATCAGCCAGGTGTTCGGCGGGGGCGGCAACTCGGGCGCCCCGTACACCAACGACTTCGTCGAGCTCTACAACCGCGGCACCGCGCCGGTCTCCGTCACCGGCTGGACGGTCCAGTACGCCTCTGCGAGCGGCTCCTCGTGGACCAGGACCACGCTCTCCGGGACGATCGCGCCCGGGCACTACTTCCTGGTCCAGGAGGGCGCCGGGGCCGGCGCGGGCGCGGCGCTGCCGACTCCCGACGCCACCGGGACGATCGCGATGTCCGCCACCTCCGGCAAGATCGCGCTGGTCACCAACGGCACCGCGCTGACCTGCTCCTCGGGCTGCGCGACGCAGGCCGGCGTGCGGGACTTCGTCGGCTACGGGTCCGGCGCCAGCTCCGCCGAGGGCTCGCCGACCGGAACCCTGTCCAACGGCACGGCCGCCCTGCGCGCCGGCGGCGGCGCCACCGACACCGACAACAACGCGGCCGACTTCGCCGTCGGCTCGCCCGCGCCGCGCAACGCGGCCTCCACCGGCGGGGGCGGCACCGGCGGCACCCGCATCCACGACATCCAGGGCGCCGCCCGCACCTCCCCGCTCACCGGCAGCGCCGTCAGCTCGGTGCCCGGCGTGGTCACCGCCGTCGGCCCCAACGGCTTCTGGTACCAGGACCCGCAGCCCGACGGCGACCCGGGCACCAGCGAGGGGATCTACGTCTACACGGCCGGCGCGCCCGCCGTCGCCGTCGGCGACTCGGTCACGGTGAGCGGCACCGTCAGCCAGTACCGCCCCGGCGGCACCGGTGGCACCACCAACCTGTCGATCACCGAACTGACCGCGCCCACCGTCGGCGTGGTCGCCCACAACGCGCCGCTGCCCGCCGCCACCCTGGTCGGCGCCGGTGGGCGGGTACCGCCGTCCGCGGTGATATCCGGCGTCACCAGCGGGGACGTCGAGACCGCCGGCGGCTACCGGCCCACCACCGACGGCCTGGACTTCTGGGCGTCGCTGGAGGGCATGCGGGTCGAGATCGACAACGCCGCCGTCGTCGGCCCCAGCAACACGTACGGCGACCTGCCCGTCGTCCCGCAGGGCAGCACCACCCGCACCAACCGGGGCGGCATCCTGCTGCAGGCCGCCGACGGCAACCCGGAGCGGGTCACCCTCGGCAACGCGCTGGCGCCCACCCCCACCGCCAACGTCGGCGACACCCTCACCGGCGCCACCGTCGGCGTCCTCGACTACTCCTTCGGCAACTTCAAGCTGCAGGTCACCGCGACCCCGACGGTCGCCTCCGGCGGCATCGCCCCCGAGGTCACCGCGGCACCGACGGCCGGCCAACTCGCCGCCGCCACCTTCAACGTGGAGAACCTCGCCCCCTCCGACCCGCAGAGCAAGTTCGACGGCCTGGCGGCGGGCATCGTCACCAACCTGCGCTCGCCCGACCTCGTCGCCCTCGAGGAGATCCAGGACAACAGCGGCGCCACCGACGACGGCGTCACCGCGGCCGACCAGACGGTCGCCAAGCTCACCGCCGCGATCACGGCCGCCGGCGGCCCGGCCTACTCCTACCGCCAGATCAACCCGGTGGACGGCCAGGACGGCGGCCAGCCCGGCGGCAACATCCGCCAGGTCTTCCTCTTCCGCACCGACCGCGGCCTGAGCTTCACCGACCGCGCCGGCGCCGGCTCCACTACCGCCGACTCGGTGGTCAACGCCGGCGGCACCCCGCAGCTGGCCTACTCCCCCGGCCGGATCGACCCGACCAACTCCGCCTTCAACGCCAGCCGCAAGCCGCTCGCCGGGGAGTTCCGGTGGAACGGCAAGCCGGTCTTCGTGATCGCCAACCACTTCAACTCCAAGGGCGGGGACCAGCCTCTCTTCGGCCGCTACCAGCCGCCCGCGCACCCGTCCGAGGCCCAGCGCCACAACCAGGCGACGGTGGTGAAGGGCTTCACCGACCAGATCCTCGCGGTGGACCCGAACGCCTCGGTCATCGTGCTCGGCGACCTCAACGACTTCGAGTTCTCGCAGACCGCCGACATCCTCACCGCCGGCGGCTCGCTCACCGACCTGCCGCGCACCCTCCCGCTGCCGGAGCGCTACACCTACGTGTACGAGGGCAACTCCCAGGTGCTCGACCACATCCTCATCTCCGGCGCGCTCGCGGCGAAGGCCTACAGCTACGACATCGTGCACATCAACAGCGAGTTCAGCGGCCAGCTGAGCGACCACGACCCGCAGGTCGTGCGGATCCCGCTGCCCTGACGTCCCGTCCGCCGACGCGGTGCCGGCTCCCGCCACGGGGGCCGGCACCGCCGTCGTTCCGGCCCCGCCCGACCGTGCGGGGCCGCCGGGGCCGCGGTGCGGCGGGCCGCCGTGCCTGTTCGGGCAGTGGGTGCTGCCCGCGCGGACCTGCCGGGCCCGCCCGTCCTTCGGGTATGAGTGGGGGGAGCCGCCACCGCGAAGGAGCCCACCGTGCAGGCCCGAGACACCGCCAGGACCGCCGACACCAGGACGGACGAGTCCGCGGCCGCCCGTACGCCGGCCCGCCGCACGGCCGCCGCCCCGCCCGCGCTCGCCCTCCAGCGCAGCGTCGGCAACACCGCCGTGGCCCGGATGATGCGTCAGGACGGGCGGCCCCGGGCCGGGGAGACCGTCCAGCGGATGGCCGCCGCCGGGCCGAAGTTCCTCGCCATGAGCCGGGAGTGGTTCGCCGAGCACGGCACCGAGGTCTTCGAGGTCGACTACTACACCTTCCTCGACGCGAAGAACATCAGCACGAAGCCCCAGGTGCACGAGGAGGACTTCAAGGCCTCCGTGCGCGGCGAGTGGGAGGCCGCCCGGGCCGCGCAGGCCCAGGCCCAGCAGGACGCGGCGGCCGTCGTCGAACAGCGCCGGGCCTCGACCGCCGCCGACCGCCGGGACACCTGGCAGATGGTCGGCACCGTCCGCTACGCCAACGGCGTGGGCCTCGGCAACGCCGACCGCAACCTGGAGGACCAGGTCAGGCTCAACCAGATCCGGGTCAACACCTCCACCGGGCACGTCGAGCCGGTCCTCAACCGCCGCTACCACTTCCACGTCGCCGGCGGCTCCCACGGCGCGGCGATCGTCTTCCTGCTCGACGCGGACTTCCGGGTCGTCCCCTGCATCTACGACTACGCCGACTCGCGCTCGCAGAACCGCTACAACTGGAACAACAGCGGGACCAACTACGACAGCGGCGCGGACGTGCCGGGCCTGGCCGAGTCCGTCGCCCGCGCCGCGCAGCTGGGCAACGGCTGACGGCCGCGCGGCGCGGGCGGTCCCGGTGCGGGCCGCTCCGGCCGGGGCCGCGGGCCGCCCGGAGCCCGGTCAGGGCCCGGTGAGGTGGCGCAGGTAGGCCTCGGGGCGCTCCGGGTATCGGCGCCAGTGGTCGACGATCTCGAGGTCCTGCCAGCGGGTCGTCCGGACGCCGTGGTCCCCGACGATCACGGCCCGTCCTCCCGTGGTGGTTCGTACACCCTGTTCCGCTGCCGGGGCCCACGATAGGACGGCCCACCGACAGGCCCGGGGCCGACTCCCGCGGGCGTCGCCGGGCCGGGCTCAGGCGTCGCCGCGCCAGGCCGCCTCGCGCAGCAGGCGCAGTCCGTTGAGCCCGACCAGCACGGTGGAGCCCTCGTGGCCGAGGACGCCGAGCGGCAGCGGGAGGGTCGCGACCAGGTCCCAGAGCACCAGGGCGGTGATGAACCCGCCGGCGAGCACGAGGTTCTGGACGACCAGCCGGCGCGCCCGGCGGGACAGCTCGATCACCGCGGGGACGGTGGCGAGCTCGTCCCGGACCACGACCGCGTCGGCCGTCTCCAGGGCAAGGTCGGAGCCGGCCCGGCCCATCGCGACGCCGGTGTGCGCCGCCGCCAGTGCCGGGGCGTCGTTGACGCCGTCGCCGATCACCAGCACCCGCCGGCCGGCGGCCTCCAGCTCCCGGACGGCCGCGACCTTCCCCTGTGGCAGCAGTCCGGCGCGGACCTCGGTGATGCCCGCCTCGGCGGCCAGCCGGGCCGCGGCCCGCGGGTTGTCCCCGGTGACCAGCAGCGGCGTGCCGTCGGTCAGCCCCGCCAGGGCGGCGACGGTGGCGGCAGCGTCCGGGCGCAGCCGGTCGGCGGTGCCGAGGACGCCGACCGGCACGCCGGCGACCTCCACCAGGACGGCCGTGCGGCCGGCCTCCTCCAGGGCGGCGGCCAGTGCGGCCGCCTCGCCGGCGGCGCCGTCCGCGCGGCCGCCGAGCAGCCGGACCGGGGCACCGACGCCGACCACCCGGCCGTCGACGGTGGCGCTCACGCCGACGCCGGGGACGGAGCTGAAGTCCGCCGCGTCCGCGAGCGCCAGACCCCGGGTGCGGGCGGCGGCCACGACCGCGCGGGCCAGCGGGTGCTCGCTGGGGTGCTCGACGGCCGCGGCCAGCGCCAGCAGGGCGTCCTCGTCGAGGCCCGAGCCGGCCAGCGGGCGCAGCTCGGTGACCCTGGGGGTGCCCTCGGTCAGGGTGCCGGTCTTGTCGAGTGCGACGGCGTCCACCTGGCCGAGGCGCTCCATCACCACGGCGGACTTCACCAGGACACCGTGGCGGCCGGCGTTGGCGATGGCGGAGAGCAGCGGGGGCATGGTGGCCAGCACCACCGCGCACGGCGAGGCGACGATCATGAAGGTCATCGCGCGCAGCAGCGCGTCGGTCAGCGCCGTTCCGGCGGCCAGCGGGACGGCGAAGACGGCGAGGGTGGCGGCCACCATGCCGAGGGAGTAGCGCTGTTCGACCTTCTCGATGAACAGCTGGGTGGGCGCCTTGGTCGCGGAGGCCTCCTCGACCAAGGCGACGATCCGGGCGATCACCGAGTCGGCGGCGTCGCGCCCGACCCGGATCCGCAGGGCGCCGGTGCCGTTGAGGGTGCCCGCGAACACGTCGTCGCCGGGTTCCTTGGCCACCGGCAGCGGCTCGCCGGTGATGGTGGCCTGGTCGACCTCGCTCGCGCCGTCCAGGACCCGGCCGTCGGCGCCGATCCGCTCCCCGGGCCGGACCAGCACGGTGTCGCCGACGGCGAGCACCCCGGTGGGGACGAGCTCCTCCCGGCCGTCGGGGAGCAGCCGGGTGGCGGTGGCCGGGGCGAGGTCGAGCAGTCCGCGCACCGAGTCGGCGGTGCGGGCGGTGGCCAGGGCCTCCAGTGCGCCGGAGGTGGCGAAGATGACGACCAGCAGGGCGCCGTCCGTGACCTCGCCGACGGCGGCGGCGCCGAGGGCGGCGACGATCATCAGCAGGTCGACGTCGAGGGTCCGCTCGCGCAGCGCCAGGAGGCCGGCCCGGGCCGGTTCCCAGCCGCCGGCGGCGTAGGCGAGCGCGTACAGCGGGCCCCAGGACCAGGCGGGGGCACCGGCGAGGTGGAGCGGCAGGGCGACCAGGAAGAGCGCCGCCGCAGCGGCGGCCCAGCGGGCCTCGGGCAGCGAGAGCACCCGGGTGCGGCGCCGTGCGGCGGGGGCCGTGGGCGCGAGCGGGGGTGCGGGGCGCTCGGTCAGGGTGGCGGGCATGGCAGCAGGACCCTTCGGGCAGGGCGGGACTCTCGACCGATCAACCATACATGTACATATGAACGCACTTTCATTCATCGACCGCCGCGACGCGGCTCGGAAGCGGGCCGGATGCGGGGCCGCTCCGGGGCCGGGGCGGGCGCGGAGCAGCTGCCGGGCGGCGGGAGGGCGGCTCGCCGGACGGACTGCGGTGCGGTCCGCGGGGCACCCTCGAAAATCCGTTCCGGGGGTCGCCCGGCACCCCCTAAGCTTTACGATCATGCTTGCAAGACGACTGGCCGGGCTGCTCGTCGGCGCCCTCGCCCTCACCGCGGCCTGCACCGCCGCCCCGGCACCCGACCGGGCCGCGCCCTCCGGCACCCCGCCCGTCGCCGACGAGCCGTCGCCCGAGCCGCACACCCCGCTCGCCGTACACGCCCTCACCTCGGCCGAGCTGCAGTCCCGCTGGTGGGACTGGGCCACCTCGGTGGCGGAGGAGCGCAACCCGGTCACCGACCAGGACGGCCACCTGTGCGGTCAGGGCCAGCGGGACGACGTCTGGTTCCTGGCCGGCACCACCGGCGGCGCCGTGACCCGCAGCTGCAACGTCCCGGTCGGGCTCCCGATCGCGTTCCCGCTGGTGAACCTGTTCGGCGAGTCGTCCGACTGCCTGGAGTTCATGGACTCCGCACAGGGCAGCGCCACCCTGGACGGGCGCGAGCTGACCGCCGAGGCGCTCGGCTCCACGCCGATCCGGATGTACCCGCAGGAGGGCAACCCGTTCACCAGCGTGGAGGGCAGTGTCAACACCCACTCCTGCGGACTCTGGGTCCGGCTGGATCCCCTCGACCCCGGCAGCCACGAACTGACCCTGCGCGGCCGGTCCGGCGCCTTCACCACCTCGGTCGACTACCACCTCAAGGTCGCCCGGCCCGTCCCCACCAACGCGGCCTGACCGAGCGCCGGCCCGGCGCGGCGCACGCCGGGCCGGCGCTCGGCGCCCGCGACCGGATCAGTCCCGCCGCACCCGGGTGCAGCGGGTCACGTACGGCAGGGCGATCTCCTCCCGGCCCGCCAGGTCGGGGTGCGTGGCGAGGAGCCGGTCGACGTCGGCCAGCAGACGCGCCCGCTCGTCCTCCGGCAGGGCGATGACGTAGCTGCGCGAGGCCACCATGGCGACGATCCCCTCCCGCGTGGTGACGTGCTCCCAGCGGATCTCCAGCCGCTCGGGCGCGCCGAACGGGGCGGGCAGCAGCGGCCGGGTGTCGATCTCCTGCCGCGCCGAACGGTGCATCAGCGCACCGAGTTCGGCCGCCCACGGCTCGGACTCGTCCCGGACGTTCCACACCAGGGCCAGCGTCCCGCCCGGCGCCAGCACCCGGGCGATCTCCGGCACCGCGACCGCCGGGTCGAACCAGTGCCAGGCCTGCGCCACCACCACGGCGTCCACGCTGCCGTCCGCCAGCGGGATGTGCTCCGCGGAGCCGGCCCGCACCGCCGCCCTCGGCACGGCCGCGGCCAGCTGCTCGCGCATCGCCGCGTCCGGCTCGACCGCCACCACGTCGAGCCCCGCCTCGACCAGCAGCCGCGTCAACTTGCCCGTCCCGGCGCCCAGATCGAGCACCCGCCGGGCCTCGCGCGGCACCGCCGAGCCGATCAGCGCCTGCGGGTAGCCGGGCCTGCCCTGCTGGTAGGCGTCCGCGGCGGCGCCGAAGGACCGCGCCCGCAGCCGGCCGGACCACCGCCGGGTCGCCCCCTGCCGGGTCATCCCGCAGGCCCGCCCGATCTCCTCCCAGGTCGCGGACCTCCCCCGGCGCAGCTCCGCCACCACCGCCGTACGCCGTTCCTCCAGGGCCGCCACCACCTCCGACAGCCGCCGCAACCCGTCCAGTCCGCCGTCCCCCACCACGTCGTCCGCGATGTGACGACCGAGATCATCCGTAGCCATGCCCGGCACCGTACGCACCGGGAGCCGGACACGTCAACACTCATTGCCCATGCAGGCAACAGACGTTGCTCTGACACGCCGGCCGCCGCACCGCCCCCCGCGAGGGTGATCGCTGCGGCCGGCGTTGACGAGGCGGGGCCGCCTTAGCACGAACTCGACTTTCCGGGGCGGGACTTGGCCGAGAATCCCTTCACATGAGCGAATCCCGGGCGGGTTCCCGGTATCGACGGGGCGAGGCGAGAAGCCTGGTGCCGGGACGGCGCCGACGATTGTTGCCACTGGTGTGCGAGATATCCGGCATGTCCGGCACGGCGGTACAAGTCAGCTCTACAGCAGTATTTCTGAGTTTCGATCAGGAATGTCCTGAACTTGGCTATGCTGCAGCACCACGTCACCGGCGCCGGACGCCGCCCCGTCCCCGTATCCCGCACCGTTCCGATCGTTGGAGGATGCCGAATGCTTCGAGCTGGATCATCACCCGCCAGACGGCCCGCCGCGCCGTTGCTCGGCTGGCTGCTCCCCACCGCCGTGATGGCGGCCGCCGTGGGGATCGCCGAGGCGGTGGTGACCGCCGGGGCCCGGGCCGCGGTGCTCTGGTGCGGGGCGACCGGCACCGTGCTGGTGGCGGTGGTGGCCGCCGAGTCGGCCCGTCGGGGGCGGGCACTGGCCGCGGCCCGGGAGCAGCACGCCCGTCAGGTCGGCGAGTTGCAGCAGCGGCTGGCCGGCCAGGAGGCCGAGGCGGTGCTGCTCGCGCGGGAGGGGCTGGCCCGGCTGGTGGCCGGCGCGCGGTACGGCACGGACAGCGACACCCTGCTCCGGCCGTACCGGAAGCCGGACTCCCCGATCGGCCCGACGTTCCGCGGCGCACTGGAGTCCGTGGCCCGCGGCGTCATCACCGCCGTCGACGACGAGGTGAGCCGGCGCGACTCCGCCGAGCGCGCCTTCGTCAACATCGCCCGCCGGGTGCAGGCGATCATCCACCGCCAGGCCAAGGACCTGCGCGAGATGGAGGACCGGCACGGCAACGACCCGGCGGTCTTCGACGACCTGCTGCGACTGGACCACGGCAACGCCCTCACCGGCCGCCTCGCCGACAGCATCGCCGTGCTCTCCGGCGCCCGGCCCGGCCGCCAGTGGACCAGGCCCGTCGCCCTGTACAGCGTGCTGCGCGGCGGCATGTCGCGCATCCTGGAGTACCAGCGGGTCGACCTGCACCCGGTGGCCCAGGTGTCGGTGATCGGCCCGGCCGTCGAGCCCCTGATCCACGCCGTCGCCGAACTGCTCGACAACGCCACCCGGTACTCCCCGCCGCACACCCACGTGCACCTGAGCGCCGCCGAGGTGCAGAGCGGCATAGCGATCGAGATCGAGGACGGCGGCCTCGGCCTCACCGACGAGGCCAGGCTCCGCGCCGAACGCAGCCTGCGCGAGGCCCAGGTCTCCAAGGACCTCGACGACCTGACGGAGTCCCCGCGGCTCGGCTTCGCGGTGGTCGGCCGGCTCTGCCAGGCGTACGGCTTCCAGATCTCGCTCCGCCGCTCGGCCTACGGCGGCGTGCGGATCGTCTTGGTGGTGCCGCAGGAGCTGGTCACCACCGCGCCGCCGACCGGGCGCGCACACGGCATCGGCGCGTTCTCCGGCCCCCGGCCGCTGCCCGCCAACCCGCCCAGGCCGGCCGCCCCGGAACGGCCCTGGGGAGCGCGGACGACGGTGGCCGGCGCCCCCGGGCCGTCCTTCGGCACCGCCGACCCGTGGGCTCCGAGCGGCTCGGCCGGGCCCGGATCCGGACCGGGCGCGGGGTCCGGCCACGGGGACGACGAGGTCGTGGTGACCGAGCGCACCGCCAACGGGCTGCCGCAGCGCCGGCGCCGGCCGCCCACCACCCGGGCGGCCTTCCCCGGCCCGGCCCGCACCACCGGGCAGCCCGTCGGCCCGACCGCGGGGCCGGCCGCGGGCCCCGCCCACCCGGCAGCGCGCCCCGTCAAGGAGCCGGTGCAGCCCGGCCTCTGGCTGGAGGCGTTCACCGAGGGGATCAACGGCAACGGACCGTCCGCCGGTCCGGCCGGTCAGACCACCGAACAGACGGCAGCGAAAGGCGAGCAGTGATTCCGCACCGCAGCAACATGGACTGGATCCTCCGGGATCTGGCACACAGCGTCCCGTGCGTCCGCCACATCGTCGTGCTGTCCGGCGACGGCCTCCGGATCGCCCAGCACGGCACCGACCCGGACACCGCCGACCGCCTCGCCGCCGCCTGCGCCGGACTGCAGAGCCTCGCCGGCGCGGTGGGGCAGGAGTTCCCGCACGGCGACGGCTCGATGCGGCTGGTGGTGATCGAGGTGGACGGCGGGTTCTTCTACCTGATGGCCGCCGCCTCCCGCGCCTACCTCGCCGTGCTCGCCGACGAGGGCGTCGACGCCGGGCTGGTCGGCCAGCAGATGCGCGACCTGGTGGCCCGGATCGGCGAGCACCTGGCCGCTCCCCCGCGCAACCCCGAGGCGGTCGCGTGAGGCGGCCGGACCGCGGCCCGCGCCCGGCGGGCCGCCGCCGCCCGGCCCCCGACCACCCCCGGACGGGCCCATGAACGACGACCCCGGGACGCGCACATGAACGAGCACAGTGAGGCGGGCACATGACGGCGGCCGACCAGGGCGACTGGGACGGCCCCGACCCCGAACGCCTGTACGTGATCACCCGCGGGCGCAGCGGCCCGTCCGGACCGGGCGTCTTCGACCTGGTCACCCTGATCGTCTCCCGCGCGGAGCCGACGCCCACCATGCAGCCGGAGCACGCGGCCATCCTGCGGCTGTGCCGCTCGCCGCTGTCGGTGGCGGAGGTCTCCGCCTACCTGGAGCTGCCCACCAGCGTGGTCACCGTGCTGCTGGCCGACCTGCTCGACGACGGGCGGATCGAGGCCCGCGCCGCCGTGCCCGCGGCCGAACTCCCCGACCGTGCCCTGTTGGAGGCGGTGATCCATGGACTTCAGAGGCTCTGAGACGGTGGCCGGACCGGCGACGGCCGACCTGCTGCCGGACTCCGTCACGATGGCGGTCAAGGTGGTGATCGTGGGCGGCTTCGGCGTCGGCAAGACGACGCTGGTCGGCTCGGTCAGCGAGATCCGCCCGCTGACCACCGAGGAGACGATGACCCAGGCCGGGGTCGGCGTGGACGACCCGACCGGGGTCGAGCGCAAGAACTCCACCACCGTGGCGATGGACTTCGGCCGGATCAGCATCAGCGACAAGCTCGTCCTCTACGTCTTCGGCACCCCCGGGCAGGAACGGTTCTGGTTCCTCTGGAACGGCCTGTTCGAGGGCGCCCTGGGCGCCGTGGTGCTGGTGGACACCCGCCGGCTCGAGGTCAGCTTCGAGGTGATCGGGCGCCTGGAGGACCGCGGCGTGCCCTTCGTGGTGGCCGTCAACGGCTTCCCGGAGGCCCCCTCGTACCCCCTCGACGAACTGCGGGGGGCCCTCGACCTGCCGCCCGAGGTGCCGATCATCGCCTGCGACGCGCGCAGCCGGGAGTCCGGCCGGGACACCCTGATGACCCTGATGCGCCACCTGTACGAACTCGCCGCCCCGCGCGCCCGGTGAGCCCGTGACCACCCTTCCCGACCCGAACCACCCCGGAGACCCCGTGACCACCCCGCTCCCCGACGACGCCGCCCCGACCCCGCCGCCCGGCTGCCCCGCCCACGCGCACGCCGTCGAACCGCTCGGCCCCGGCGGCGTGCGGCGCCTGTACGGGCCGGAGGCCGAGGCCGACCCGGCGGGGCTGTACGAGAAGCTGCGCGCCGAGCACGGCGAGGTCGCCCCCGTGCTGCTGCACGGCGACTTCCCGGCCTGGCTGATCCTGGGCCACGGCGCGAACATCACCGTGATGCGCTCGCCGTCCCTGTTCTCCCGGGACTCCCGCCTCTGGTCGTGCTTCCGCGACGGCGAGGTCCCGCCGACGTCCCCGCTGATGCCGGTGATCGCCTGGCAGCCCCTGTGCGTCTTCGCGGACGGCGAGGAACACCGGCGGCTGCGCGGTGCCGTCCTGGACGGCCTGAACCGCTTCGACCGGCGCGGGGTGCGCCGGCACGTCCGGCGGTTCACCACCGACCTGGTCCAGGTCGTCGGACCGACCGGCCGGGCCGAGCTGATCACCCAGTTCGCCGAGCACCTGCCGATGCTCGTGATGACCAAGCTGCTCGGCATGCCCGACGAGTACGGTCCGCAGCTGGTGGACGCCGCCCGGGACCTCATGAAGGGCACCGAGACGGCCATCGCCAGCAACGACTACGTGGTGGCGAGCCTGCAGCGGACGATCGAGGCCAAGCGCGCGGAGCCCGGCGCCGACCTGACCAGCTACCTGCTGGAGCACCCGGCCGGGCTGACCGAGCAGGAGGTGATGGAGCACCTGCGGGTGGTGCTGCTCGCCGCCAACGAGACCACCGTCAACCTGATCGCCGACTCGCTGAAGATGGTGCTCACCGACCCGCGCTTCCGCGCCCACCTCTCCGGCGGCCAGATGACCCTCGGCGAGGCGCTCGACCAGGTGCTCTGGGACTCCCCTCCGATGTCCCTGGTGGCGGGGCGCTGGGCGACGGCCGACACCGAGCTCGGCGGGCAGCGGATCCGGGCCGGGGACATGCTGCTGCTCGGCCTGGCGGCCGGCAACGTCGACCCGGTGGTCCGGCCCGACCCGACCACCCCGCTCTACGGCAACCGCTCCCACCTGTCCTTCGGTGCCGGGCCGCACGAGTGCCCCGGTCAGGACATCGGGCGCAACGTCGCCGAGGTCGGGATCGACATCCTGCTCACCCTCCTGCCCGACCTGCGGCTGGCCGTCGACGAGGCGGAGCTGTCCTGGAGCTCGGCCTGGATCTCCCGCCACCTGACCGCGCTGCCGGTGGAGTTCACCCCGCGCGAGATCGAGCCGGACCCGGAGTCGGTGGCGGCCGCCGAGGAGGCGGCCCGGGCCGAGGCGCAGGCAGCCCGGGTGGAGGCGCAGGCGGCGAGGGCCGCGAAGGCGGCGGCCGGCGCCGCGGTCACCTCGCCGGAGTCTCCCGCGGCGGGGCCCTCCGGGCCGGGGGCGGCCCCCGCCGCGGCCGCTCCTCCTGCCGCGGTGTCGGTTCCCCGGCAGCGGCGCAGCTGGTGGAGCGTGCTGACCGGGGTGTTCCGGCGCTGAGCCCCGGCTCGGCGGTGGTCCCGGCCCTCGGGTGGTCCCGGGCCGCACCCGCGTTCGTCGCGGGTGCGGCCCGGGGCTCGGTCCGTACCCCTGGCTGTGTCAACGGTGGTGACATAGGCTCCACGCCATGACCGAACGCGTAGTCCCCGAGCCCCAGCGACGGCGCCGCCGCCCCACCAAGCAGGGCGTGGTCCTCTCCCGGGAGCTCATCGTCGAGACGGCACTGCGGCTCGTCGGCCAGCACGGCGCCGAGGCGCTCACCGTCCGCCGGCTCGGGGCCGCCCTCGGCGCCGACCCGAGCGCCGTCTACCGCTACTTCCGCAGCACCGACGACCTGCTGCTGGCACTCGCCGACGAACTCATCGGCCGCGCCCAGCAGGGCTGGAAGGCCACCGGCGACTGGCGCGCCGACCTGCGCGCCATCGGTCTGCGCATCCACGCCGCCTACCAGGCGCACCCGCAGGCCGCCCTGCTCGCCGCCCACCGGACCACCGGCCGCGCCCACGAGATCGCCGCCGTCGAGGCCATCATCGGCACGCTGCGCCGGGCCGGCTTCCCCGACCCGGAGGCCGTGCGGATCTACCACGCCTTCGTCGACCAGAGCCTGGGCTTCGCGGCCCTCGACGCGGCCGCGCTGGCCCTGCCGCCCGCCGCCCAGAGCGCCGACCTGCGGGTCTGGCAGGCCTCCTACGCCCGGCTCGACGCCGCCACCCACCCGCACATCGCCGCCACCGCCGATCTGCTGACCGCCGACATGCACCGCAGCGGCTACCCGTTCGCCCTCGAGCTCCTCCTCGACGCCGCCGCCCTCCGCCTCCCGGCCGCCCCCTGAACCGCGGCTCCGGCCGGGGGGCGGCGACGGCCGGGCGGCACCGCGCCGGGCGTGCGTCGGCCCCGGCGGACGCGAGGTCCGCCGGGGCCGGGCGCAGGGGGGTCGGCCCGTCACGGGCCGGGTGGGGAGGCGACTCAGGGGCAGTGCTTCCAGGCCAGGTGGTAGATGGTGTTGATGTCGCCGTCGGTCGAGTCCATGGTCATGAAGCTGGTGGTGCGGGTCGGGTCCGAGCTGCCGGCGGCGACCCGCAGTTCGGTGTTGATGTTGAAGTTGCGCTGCTCGCCGCAGGGGGCGTAGACGAGGGCGGCGACGTCGACGGTGTCGGTGGCCTGCCAGCTGTCGTCCGTCGGGCCCCGGAAGGAGTGGTTCTGGGAGGTGGTCTGGGCCTGCCCCTGGAAGTAGTAGTTGGCGCGCTGGGTGCCGGTGGCGCCCGGCTCCAGGTGGGCGAAGCCGCGGTAGTCGGCGGAGGCGATCGCGTAGGTGAAGCCCTGCGGCACGTGCACGCGCAGGTTGAGCTGACAGTTCTTCCGGAAGTCGGTGGGCTTGGACCCGACGCCGACCTGGGCCAGGTAGCTGCTGTAGGTCACGGTGAAGGCGGTGTTGTCGGGCGATACGGCGATGGCGGTCGTGCCGACCGGGCAGCCGGAGCCGTTGACGGTGGCGACGTCGATGACGATGCGGTCCGGAGGAGTGGGCAGCGAGTCGACCCCGAAGGCCGGTGAGGTGAGGAGTGTTGCGACGATTCCGGTGGTTGCCAGGGCACGGAGCAGCATGGGCTTCCCCTTCGGTCGTCCACGGGGCCGGGGCCGGCGCGGTGCCGGTCCGGGCGCGACCCCGGATTTGACATGCATATGTCAGCACACCTGCCCGCCCGTGTACAGGGGGTGACCCAGCGTAGCGGAAGGCGTCGGCGGCGTGGGACTGCGCTCCCCCCGGGTGACCTGCGGGCGTGGGTCCGGCGGTGCGTCCACGATCGCTCGCATAGTCGAAGCGTCAGTCCTATCGTCCGATCGTGAGATGAGCCGAGGATGTCGCTGCCCCACCGCCGGACCGCCACCGCGGCCCTCGCCCTGCTCCTCGCCCTCCCGGGGTGCGGCGCACCGGACACCGCCCCGCCACCCGCCCCGGCCACCGGCACCGCGGCGGCGCCCTCCCCCACTCCCGCCGGACCACGGCCGTTCACCCTGCTCGCCACCGGCGACGTCCTGGCGCACACCGAGATCATCCAGCAGGCCAAGGAGGACGCCGGCGGCAACGGCTACGACTTCACCGCCATGCTCGCGGGCGTCGAACCGCTCGTCCGCGCCGCCGACCTCGCGATCTGCCACATGGAGACGGTCTACGGCGCCGACGGCGGGCCGTTCACCGGTTACCCCGCCTTCAAGACCCCTCCGCAGATCGCCCGGGCGCTCCGGGACGCCGGCTACGCCGCCTGCGATACCGCGTCCAACCACACGCTCGACGACGGGCCGAACGGCATCCGGCGCACCCTCGACGCCATGGACGCCGTCGGCCTGGCCCACACCGGCTCCGCCCGGACGGCCGAGGAGGCCGGCCGGCCCGCACTGCTACACGCCGGCGGCGCCACCGTCGCCCACCTCGCCTACACCTACGGCACCAACGGCATCCCGCTGCCCGCGGGCGAGCCCTGGGCGGTCAACCTGATCGACCGGGACCGCATCCTCGCCGACGCGCGGGCCGCCCGGGCCGCCGGCGCCGACCTGGTGGTGGTCAGCGTCCACTGGGGCACCGAGTGGCAGGACGCCCCGAACGAGCAACAGCTCACCCTCGCCAAGGAGCTGGCCGCCGGGCAGGGCCCCGGACGGCCCGACGTCGACCTGATCCTCGGCACCCACGCCCACATCCCGCAGGCCTACGAGAAGATCGGCGACACCTGGACCGTCTACGGGATGGGCGACCAGCTCGCCGGACACATGTTCACCTACGACGGCGCCGAGGACCCGCGCGGCAACTGGAGCTCCATGGCCCGCTTCACCGTCACCCCGCCCGCCGGGCCGGGGCTGCGCTGGACGGTCGGCCGCGCCGAGTTCGTCCCGCAGATCACCGACCTCGGGCCGCCCTACCGGGTGCGCGACCTCCGCGAGGCCGTCCGCAGCCACCCCGAACGCGCCGACTGGGCCCGGGCCCTGGACCACATCCGCTCGGTGGTGCTCAGCCGCGGAGCGGGCGCGGCGGGGCTCACCATGGCTCAGTGAGCGACCCGCCCGGGCGGCACCCGCTCCGCGGCCGGGCCGGCCAGGACGGTCCTACGGCTTGCGGCCGAGCCCCGCGTAGCAGGCGACCTCGTCGTCGGCGAGCGCCGGGCCGTCGCCGAGCTCCGGGTGCCAGCGGTTGACCAGCGCGACGCCGGGCTCGTCCAGCTCCAGACCGGTGAAGAAGCGCTCCACGGAGGCGCGCGGGCGCAGGTGGTTCTCTATCCCCGCCGCCGAGTAGCGGCGCGACCCCACCCCCACCCGCTCGGGCATCGTGTCGGCGGTGCCGGCGGTCAGCGCGAGGAAGCTGCCGGAGGGCAGCGCGTCCAGCAGCTTGCGGACGGGCGGGTGCGCGGCCTCGTCGGAGAGGAAGTGCACGATGTTGATCAGCGTCAGCGCGATCGGCTGGTCGAAGTCCAGGGTGGCGGCCACCGCCGGGTCGCCGAGGAACCTGCCGGGCTCGCGCAGGTCCCCCTCGACGTAGGCGGTACGGCCCTCGGGGCTGCTGGTGAGCAGCGCGCGCGAGTGGGCCAGCACGATCGGGTCGTTGTCGACGTAGACCACCCGGCAGGACGGGTCGACGGCCTGGACGACCTCGTGCAGGTTGGGCGCGATGGGGATGCCGGTGCCGACGTCCAGGAACTGGCGGACGCCGTGCACCTCGGCCAGCCGGCGGACCATCCGGTGCATCACGGCGCGGGCCGCGGCGGTGGCGGCGCGCGAGCCCGGCCACTCGGAGAGGATGCCGTCGCCGACCGCGCGGTCCACCGGGAAGTTGGTCTTCCCGCCCAGCAGGTAGTCGTAGACCCGGGCCGGGTGGGCGCGGTCGGTGTGCAGGTCGACCTGCGGCGGCGCCTCCTCGAACCGGGTCCCGCTCAGCCAGTCGTCCGGTCCGTTGCTCTCCATGCCCTGCCCTCCCAGTACTTCGTCCGCTGCCCACTCAACCACAGAACATGATCGAACGTCAGCCGCTTTCGGACGGCACTTGACCGTCGAGTGACTGAACACCCGGTTCCCCCACGGCGGCAGCGAAGGACGGCACCCGCAGCGCGGTGACCAGACCGAGCGCCGGGCCGGCCGTGCAGAGGGTCACGTAGCCGGGGATCAGACCCAGGTGGTGGTGGTCGCGCAGCCACTCGGCGAGCAGCGGGAACGTCCCGCCGAACGCGGCGATCGTGGTCGCGTTGACCACGCCGAGGCCGAGCGCCCTGACCTCGGTGGGGAAGAGCAGCCCGGTGAAGACGTTGAGCGTGCCCAGCACGGTGGCCACCAGCATCCCCAGCAGCACCGCGACGGCCTGGAACGGCAGCCAGCCCTGGCGCAGCGCGGTGAGCAGCAGCGGCACCAGCAGCACCGGCAGGGCGAAGCCCACCCGGGCGACCGGCAGCAGGCCGATCCGGTCGGCGGCCGCGCCGGTGAGCAGCATGGTGGCCAGCACCACCGCGAGCACCACCGTCATGAAGGAGGTCGCCTCCTCCTTGTCGACCACCCCGTAGGCGGCCGCGTACTGCGGCAGGTAGACCAGGGCGAAGTAGTAACCGACCGTCCCGCCGAGGGTGTTGAGGAAGACGGTGAGCACCGCCCGGCGGTGGTCGCGGAGCACCCGCGCGAACGGCGGGGGCCCGGCCGGCCCCCGGGCCCGGCCCCGGTCGGCCTTTCCCCGCTCCCTGCGGGCCCGGTGGAACTCCGCGCTCTCCGGGGCCGCCCGCCGCACCCAGACCGCGGCCAGCCCGAGCAGCGCCGCGACCACGAACGCCCAGCGCCAACCGCCGTGGGTGACACCGTCCTTGCCGAGGGTGTGCAGCAGCAGCGCGAGCACGCCGTAGGAGAGCAGCGAGCCCAGGATGATCCCGCCGTAGGACACCGAGCTGAAGGCGAAGCGGTGCCGGGGCGGGGCCGTCTCGGTCACGTACGCGGCGACGCTGGGCGCCTCCCCGCCGAAGGCCAGGCCCTGCACCACCCGGGCCGCGACGGCCAGGACGGCCGCCCAGGCGCCGATCGACCGCTGGTCCGGCACCAGGGCGATGCCGAGACTGGCCGCGGCGATCACCGACATCCCGAGGGTGAGCGCGAAGCGCCGCCCCCGGGTGTCACTGAGCCGCCCGATCAGGTACGAGCCGACCGGCCGGGCGACGAACCCGACCGCGAAGCCCGCGTAGGCGCCGAGCAGCCCGCCGAGTCCGCCCTTGCCGTGGCCGAAGAGGTCCGCCGCGAAGTACGGGGCGAGGACGGCGTAGACGTTCCAGTCGAAGGACTCGACCACCGAGCCGACCGTCGCCGCGGCCAACTCCCTTCGCCGCCGCCCGGTTTCGGGGCCCTCGCCCGACGGGATGGTTCCGGTCCGATCTGTCATGGCCCCAGCATGGCAGCCGCGCCGCTCCCGTGGGGCCGGATCCGGCCCGCCCCGCGCGGGGCGGTTCGGGCGGGCCCGCGGAGCCGTCGGCGCTTCGGACACGACGTACCGATGTGACGCGTGTGACGGTGCGGTGATATCTGTGTGCGGTGCATTCGACGATCACCGGGATATCCCGGCGCGCCCTGCCCGCCGTCATCGCCGCCGCCCTGCTGGCCGGCTGCAGCGGCGGCGGCGCGACCACCGCGGCGCCCACCGCCACCACGGCCGGCGCCACCCCCGCCCAGAGCACCACCCCGGCGCCCGCCCCGACGCCCACGGTCAAGCCGACCGGCGCCGACGACCCGGCGCTCAAACCGTTCTACGGCCAGCAGATCGCCTGGGCGCCGTGCCCGGACGACCCGGCGACCGAGAAGGTCGACGAGTCCGTCGAGCAGTGCGCCACCCTCAAGGTCCCGCTCGACTACGGCCACCCGGCCGCCGACACCCTCGACGTCGCCGTCGTCCGCAACCCCGCCGCCAAGCCCGACCAGCGGGTCGGCTCCCTGCTGGTCAACCCCGGCGGCCCGGGCGGCTCCGGAGTGCGGATGGTCAAGGGCGACCCCAAGGGCTTCGACGGCCCCCTGCACGACCGGTTCGACGTCATCGGCTTCGACCCGCGCGGCGTCGGCGGCACCGACCCGCTCAAGTGCCTCGACGACCAGGCCAGGGACGGCTGGGTCACCACCGACGAGCCGGGCGCCGACCACGGCAAGCAGCTCGCCGACGCCTGCCAGGCCAAGTACGCGAAGGTCCTGCCCTTCGTCAGCACCCGCGACACCGCCCGCGACATGGACGTGCTGCGCGCCGCCGTCGGCGACCGGAAGCTCAACTACCTCGGCATGTCCTACGGCACCTACCTCGGCTCGCTCTACGCCGAGGAGTTCCCCGACCGGGTCGGCCGGCTCGTCCTGGACGGCGCCACCTCCCCGTCCGCCACCCTGGTGCAGCACAACATCGAGCAGCAGGCCGGCTTCGAACGCGCCCTCAAGGCCTTCGCCGCCGACTGCGCCGGCAAGGACCCGTGCCCGCTCGGCAAGAACGCCGACAAGGCCCCCCAGAAGCTCGCCGACTTCCTCGACGGCCTCAAGGACAAGCCGCTCACCACCTCCAAGGGCCGCACCGTCACCGCCACCGCGGCCTGGACCGGCGTGATCAGCCGGCTCTACGGCGGCGAGCAGGCCTGGGCCGACCTGCGCAACGTCCTGGGCTGGGCCATGGTGCGCGGCAAGGGCGACTACCTGCTCGACCTCGCCGACGGCTACAACGGCCGCGACAAGGACGGACACTTCGGCGCCTCCGCCGACGCCTACACCGCCATCCACTGCGCCGACGGCGCCACCGACGCGCCCACCGGCGAGCAGCTCCAGGCCGCGCTCACCGACCTCGCCGCCAAGGCCCCGCTGGTCAGCAAGCACGACCCGACGGCCGCGCTGTTCGACCCGGACTGCCGGATCTGGCCGTTCCGCGCGACCGAGAAGCCGCACGTCATCAAGTCCACCGCCGCCGCGCCCATCGTCGTGGTCGGCACCACCGGCGACCCGGCCACCCCGTACGCCTGGGCCGAGAAGCTGACCTCCGAACTCGGCAACGCCGTCCTGCTCACCCGCGACGGCGAGGGGCACACCGCCTACGGCGCCAGCTCCTGCATCCGCGGCGCCGTCGACACCTTCCTGGTGGACGGGACCGTCCCGGCCGCCGGGACGCACTGCGCGACGGACTGACACCGCACGGCTCCCCGGCCCCGCCGCCCGCCCCGGAACCCCGGGCCCGGGCCGCGGGGCCTTCCGCCACCGCGCCGGGCGCCCCACCGGCTCCCGGACGACTCAGCGCCCGCGGTCCCCCACCGCCGGTTCGAGCAGCGACAGCGTCCGCTGCCGCGTGTCGCCCCGGGTCAGCACACCGAGCTGCCCGGGTGGTGGACGAAGCGGTAGGTCTCGCGGTCGAGTTCGGTGACCTCCACGCCGATCGCGGCGGGGACGGTGACGCGGGCCCGGACGGCGGCGAGCACCCGGGCCGTCAGTTCGGCGCGCTGTGCGGCGCTGCGGCCGGCCAGGATCTTGATCTCCACCAGCACAACCGCGTGCCCGCCCGTCCCGTCGCCGACGGAGGTGAGCCCGGCCGGGCGGAAGAGGGTCTTGCAGTCGGCGACGGTGGTGTCGATCACTTCGGTGATCAGCCGGTGGACCTCCTGCGCGAAGGCCTCGCGGTCGAGGTCGAGACCGGCCGAGTGGTCGACCAGGATCTGTGGCACGGGTGGCTCCCGGGGGGGGCGGAGCCCA
This sequence comes from Kitasatospora sp. NPDC101176, assembly GCF_044768035.1. NCBI lineage: Bacteria > Bacillati > Actinomycetota > Actinomycetes > Kitasatosporales > Streptomycetaceae > Kitasatospora > Kitasatospora sp. NPDC101176. The sequence continues at coordinate 29,875 of NZ_JBIWPA010000012.1, read as the reverse complement.
CGACGGGCTCGGTCGGAGGGTACGGCGGCGCCCGGACCGGTCGGGACCGGTCCGGGGCGCCGCGGTGACGCTACCGCGCACCGCCGCCGGGCCGAACGGCGGGGCTCACGGTGCGGTGTGACACGGCATCGACGGCTGTCCGGAGGGTGTCCGCACCGGCCCCCGGCCCTGCGGACCAGGGGCTCGCCCGACGTCAGCCGACGGAGGTACCACCGGTCCGCGCCTCGACCTGCGGCCCGGCCGCGGCCCCTCGGGCGCCGAGCGCCAGGCGCAGGCCGCCGGCGATCAGCAGCAGACCGCCGTAGGCGCCGATCTCGATCTGCAGCAGCGGCGAGGGGTGGTAGGCGAGGACGTTGGAGAACCAGGGCAGCGTGGCCAGGAACGCGCCGGCGACGGCCGCGGGCGCCGACCGGAGCCGGGCCAGCGAGACCAGGATCACCACGGCCATCACGATGACGGGCCACGGCGTGCGGTCGGAGGGGACGATCCCCGGCACCCCCAGGCTCCAGGCCACCGGTGGCAGCACGATCCCGGCCGCCGTGGCCAGCATGGCCCACTGACTGCGGCGCGAGGTCGGCGGCAGGTCGGGCGGGGCGCTCAGCAGCAGGAGGGAGACCAGCGCCAGGAACGGGATCCCCGCCGGTGCGAACGACGGGCCCAGGGCGATCGTCGTCACCAGGAGGGACAGCGTGCTGCCGACGAGCGCCAACGGCCTCGCCCAGGTCCAGCGTCCGGCGACGGCGCAGAGCAGGCCGAGCGCGGGCAGCGCGTTGAGGACGAGGCCGTAGGGCCACAGCGCGCGCGACTCGGGGGTGAAGATGGTCGGGACGAGGCCGAGCACGGCCGAGGCCGCGACGCCGACCAGCGCGTACGGTGCGGCGGCGGCCAGGGCCCGGCCCGCGGCGGTGGTGGACGAGATCCCCAGCCGGATGCGGACCGCGTGCCCGAACAGGTCGAGGTCCTCCCTCGCCCGCGCGACCCGGCCGACGGCCGCTGCCCGGGCCTCGCCGTGCAGGGCCGCGATCTCCTCGCCGTGCTGCTGCCAGTACCCGGCGGGGTAGATGCGCAGCAGGCCGCGGGGGGCCGGCGGCGCCGGCTCGGAGGGTCCGGTCACCGCCGGGCCCGGTCGTCCCGGCTCTCCGGGCACGGCCGGGGGCACGGCGGGGTGGTGTGGGTTCACGCGAAGGAGTCCTTCCAGGTCGGCGTGACGGCGTCGGCCAGGCGGCGTTCGACTTCCGCGGCGGCGGCGCGAAGTCGCTCGGCCTCTTCGACGAGCACCGCCCGCCCCTGCCCGGTCAGGCGGTAGCTGCGGCGGAGCCTGCCCGCGACGGTCTCCTCGCCGTGCACCTCGATGAGGCTTTCCAGGACCAGGCGTTCCAGGGCGCTGTAGAGCGTGCCGGTGCGCAGGCGCACCCGCCCCCGGGAGATCGCGAGGACTTCCTGGACGATGGCGTACCCGTGCCGCGGCCGGTCGGCCAGCACCGTCAGCATGAGCAGGGTCGGTTCCTGCAGTGCTCGCTGCGTCATGACCCGAAGGATAGGTAGATCATCGGCCTATCCACAACCCCGCTGGTCGAACGGGGTTTCCTCGGGCGTCATGTGACGGCGGCTCACCCGGACGTCCACCGAGGGGGCACGGCCGGCCGGCGCGGGCCCCCGACCGCTGTCGCCGGGGGCCCGCGCCGCGTGATCCCCGCGTCTACGTCCGGACGACGATCACGTCGATGCCCCGCCCCGGCGGCGTCTCGACGTTGCCGGCCACGTCCGTGGCGGTGGACGTCACCCGGTAGATGCCGAGGCCGGACGGCGGCCGCACCCGCCAGGTGCAGTGCCGGTGCGTGCCGTCCGAGCAGCTGAGCCCGGCGCGTTGCACCAGGGTCGGGCCGGGCACCTTCGAGGTGAACACGACGTCCACGTGGTCGACGCCGGAGGCGTTGTCACCGGCGGTACCGGTGACGTACTGGTCGTCGTGCGGCCCGCCCGCCGGGACGGCCACGAAGATCGCCTCGGACGCGGTGGTGAAGGCCGACGTCGGCGCGGTCCGGTCGAGCCGGACGGTGTACGCCTTCTCGGTCTCCTCGTTCCCCGCCCGGTCGGTGGCGTGGAAGGTGACGACGGTCTCGCCCTCCTGGGTGATCGTCAGGGCGGCCGTGTCGGCGGGCACGGTGGTCTCCGGGGTGGTCTGGGCGCCACTCGTCCGGTAGCTGACGCCCGCGACGCCCGAGCCGCCCGGTTCGTCCACCGCGGTCAGGGTGACGTGCCCGTCGGCGGTGATCCAGCCGGCCGGATTGGTGGTCGAGCCGAGCGCGGCCGTGGTGACCGGCGGCGTCCGGTCGATCCGCACCGTGAGGGCCCTGGCGTCCTCGGTGTTCTGCGCCCGGTCGACGGAGCGGTAGGACAGCGTGTGGACGCCCGCGGTGGTGACCGGCACCGGGCCGGTGTAGCCCGTCCAGCCGCCGCCGTCCAGGTCGTACTCGGTCCGGGCGACCCCGCTGAGGTCGTCGGTGGCGCCCAGGGTGACGGTGACGTCCCCGTTGTTCCAGCCGGCGCCGTTCGGGGGCGGGTCGGCGGTGGCGGTGGTGACCGGCGCGGCGATGTCGACCGGCTGGATCTGCTGGAAGACCTGCGCGTCGGGCTCGTGGATCTTCTGCGGCGCCGGGAGGCCGGGCACGGTGGCGCCGCCGATCGCCCCGCCCTTGAGGCGGATGTGCGCCCAGTCGTCGTACCCGTCGAGCTTGACGCTCTGCACGCCGTCCTTGTTGACGTCGGAGGAGACCGTCCCCGGGTCCTTCGAACCGTTGCAGTTCCAGTCCATGTAGCCGGCCGTGTCGACCCGCGCGGCGATGAACGCACCACCGCAGTTGCGCTTGACGTCGTAGCGCACGCCGCTGCCGGTGGCCGGCGGGGACGCCTCGTCCAGGTGGGTCTCGTCGAGGGTGGTGGCGGTCCGGGAGTAGTCGACGAACCGGTCGGCCCCGTGCGGCAGGCCGTCGCCGGAGTACAGGTAGTTCATCACGCTGAAGTAGTGCGGCTTGAAGTTGAGTTCCTCGAAGCCGCCGTGCTGCAGCCCCAGGTTGTGCCCGAGTTCGTGCATCAGGTCGGTGGCCTGCTCGTTCTTGTCGCCGACCTGGCCGGTCTGGTTGCCGAGGGCGAGGACGATGTCGCTGCCGCCGTCCGGGGAGATGCCCGTCCAGGAGGTGCCGGGGACGAGCAGGTGCGCGGCCACCGCGTAGTGGAACACCGGTGCGCGGCCGGAGCTGACGAATCCTCCCTTGGCCTTCTTGATGGCGTCGAAGGCGTTCCACTGGTACCGGCTGTCGTTGTTGCAGCTGCCGTCGCCGTCGCAGGTGCCGAGGCTGGTGGTCTCGGCCAGCTGCCGGGCGCGGCTGTACCCGCCCCAGGTCTGTCCGGTGGCGAAGTTCATGGTGCTGCCGGGCCCGGCGTCGATGTGCAGGTTGACGCCGGAGCTGGGCGCACCCCGGCGCTGGACCGGCGCGTTGGCGAAGGCGTCGACGAGCAGCTTGGCCGCCGCCGCGTCGAACTGGTGGCTGTGGGCGTTGCCGGGGCTGGTGTCCTCCATCCAGTCGACCTGGATGAAGATGTCCGGCTTGTTGACGTCGGCGCCCATGGCGGGCAGGTCGATGAACTGCATTCCGCTGCCGTCGCCCGGGTCGAGGGAGACGCCGTGCTGCTTCCACTCGTCGGCGATGCCGTCGCACATCTTGGAGTTGCAGTCGAACGCGTACGTCGCGGTGGCGTCGTTGCCGTCGCCCCCGGTGCGGTTGATCTTGTAGCCGCTCGGCACCGTCTCGCTGTAGCTGTTGGAGCCGTAGAACGGGTTGTCCCAGTGGATCCGCAGGTCGGGCCCGCTCTCGCCGTCGATCGCGAAGAAGGCCGACCCCTCGGTGCCGGTCATGAAGCCGCAGGACTCCGACTCCCAGCTGGCGGACGCCCCGGCCTCGATCCGGGCGGGCGGCTCGTGGGTCCAGCACCCGTGGTCGAGGTTGTCGCTGGTCAGCACGAGCGCCCGGTCGCTGGTGTTGTTGAGGACCACCGTCGCGCTGCGGGCCGCCCGGACGGAGGCCTGGGCCGGCGGCGGCGCCGTACCGAACCCTGTTCCGGCTCCCAGCAGTGCCAGGCCGAGCACCGCCACGGCCCGCCCGGCCCGGCCGCGCCACCGCCCGCCGCGTCGTTCGTGTCTCATCCGCCCTCACTCTCCGTATCGGATCCGCCCCACGCTCACACCGTGGGGCGGCCCCCGGCCCCGGGCACCCAGGCGGAGCCCGAACGGGGAGGGAAGACGATCGAACGGCCGGACCGGCTGGCCTCCCCGAGTGAACGGGCCCCGGACGTCCGAAGGTCGAGGCCGTGAGATCACGGCAGCGGGCCCGGTCGTACCGGGGTGGGAGTCGTACCGGGCTGGGACCCGGGAGACGGAGCTCCCGCTGCCGACTCGGTGTCCGCCCGCCCTACGTCCCGGCCTGCCGGTAGAGCGTCACCAGGAGGCCGTGCACCGGCTCGCCCTCCGGATCCTCCTCGGCCTCGTCGACCAGCGCAGCCAGCGCCTTGGCGAGCTTCGCCGCCCTGGCCGGGCTGAGCCTGATGTGGCGCAGCGTCAGGAGGTGGCCGGTGGGCGAGCGGTCCAGCTCCTGGGCGACGGCACCGAACAGCGCGGCCGTGCCCTCCGCCTGCGGTTCGGCGACGAGGAGCCGTTCGGCGCTCCGCCGGTAGTACTTCTCGGTGCCGCCGCGCACTGTCCGCGTTCCCGCGTCCTGGACCAGTCCCGCCTCGCCCAGCACCCCGAGGTGGTGGGAGACCCTGCCCTTGTTCACCCCCAGCTGTGCGGCGAGCCGACTGATCGTCGACGGCCGGGCGCTGAGGGCGAAGAGCAGGCGCTGGCGCAGGGGGTGGGCGAGTGCGGTGTGCTGCCGGGACGTGCTGATCCGCTGGACGTCCTCGTCCGGTTGGTTGCTCACCCGATCAAGCGTTAAGGACGTTTGACGCTTTGGCAAGCCGCTGGTCTACTCCCTCCCATGACCTCCACCTCCACCACCTCGCTGCCCGAGCTGGACACCGCCGCCGTCGTCGAGTCGATCGCCGACCTGGTCGGCGCGAACTACGTCTTCCCCGACGTCGCCCGACAGTTGGCGGCCCTGCTGCGGCGCCGGGGCGCCGAGGGCTCCTACCGGGCCGGGACCGCGGAGGAGTTGGCCGAAGCCGTCACCGCGGACCTGCGGTCCGTCAACGGCGACCTGCACCTGGCCCTCAAGCACCACGCCGCCCCGGTGCCGCCCGAACGCGGCGCGGCCGCACTCGCCGAGATGCGCCGGGAGTTCGACGCCTCCCTGTGCGGTGTCCCGCGGGTGGAACTCCTCGACGGCGGCGTCGCGGTCCTGGAGATCGGGCCCACGATGTTCCCGCTGGACTGGGCGGCGCAGCCGCTGGCCGCGGCGCTCTCCCTGGTGGCCCCCGCCCGCGCCCTGATCCTGGACCTGCGCCGCAACACCGGCGGCGATCCGGACACCGTCGCCTTCGTCTGCGGCTACCTCCTCGACGGCCGCACCCACCTCAACACCATGCTCTCGCGACAGGGCGAGCTGGCCGAGCAGTCCTGGACTCCCCCGTTCGTCCCGGGCGCCCGCTTCGGCGGCAGCAAGCCGCTCTCCGTCCTGACGAGCGGGAACACCTTCTCCGCGGCCGAGGAGCTCGCCTACGACCTGCAGCAGCTCGGACGCGCCGAGGTCGTCGGGGAGGCCACCCGGGGCGGCGCGCACCCGCGGGAGGGCTGGACGGTGCACCCGCACCTGGAGCTCAGCGTGCCCGTCGCCCGCGCGGTCAACCCGGTCTCGGGCACCAACTGGGAGGGCACCGGCGTCCGCCCCGACGTCCCGTGCGACGCCGGGGCGGCGCTGGACCGCGCGCTGGCCCGGACGGTGGCGCGCCTGGCCTGACCCGCACTGCACGACGGGCCCGGGCCGGAGCGCACGCCGGCCCGGGCCCGAGCTGTTGTCGCTAACCCTTCGGCGGGAACGCCCGGTCAGCAGCCGAAGCTGATCGATCTGAAGGTCGCGTAGTGGTCTCCGGTGTAGTAGTCCTCGTGGTAGCGCTTGCCGGTGACGATCCGGCGGGCGCCACGGGTCGGCGAGCCGGGCGTGACCACGGTGTACTCGTGGTAGTAGCCGTACGACTGGTTCGGCAGCACGCGCTCCTTGTTCTGGAACACCACGCCGTCCTGGCTGTACGGGAACGGCCCGTCGGAGGCGATCAGGTTGAGCGTGGTCCGGGCCTGCGAGGGCAGCGCGGTCAGGCAGACCGAGCCGCTCACCGCGGCGTGCGCCTCGGTGGCGACCGCGACGGGGGCCAGGGTGGTCAGGGTGACGGCGGCGGCGGCGACAGCGCGAGTCGTCCACGCGCGTAGAGTGCGGGTCATGACAACCAGCATGGCGACCTCCGGAGCCGGCCGGAAGCCCTGATCCAACTCTTCACCTCGGGTCAACTCGGCGTACCGGCACAGGCCTTGACCTGGTCAGCGGCCGTTGGGGGAGGCTGTCGGAGCGGCCGGGGCGGCTCGGCGTTCCCGGAGGCGGACGGCGCCGAGCAGCAGCCCGGCCAGTTCGTCGACCACCTGGTCGAGCGTGGCCTCGAACTGGCCGGCCGTCCAGTCGTGCAGCAGGCCGTTGACGGCGCCGATGAAGGCCGTCGCGGCGATCCGGTGGTCCCGGGGGGCGATCTCGCCCCGGGCGGCGGCCGCCGCGGCCTCGGCGAGGATCAGCTCCACCCAGCGGGCGCGCCGGAGGAGCCGCTGGCGTTCCAGCGCCGCGCTCACGCCGACGATCTCCACGAAGGTGATCCGCAGTCGGCGCGGATCGCGGGTGACGGCGGTGACGTAGGCCCGCAGGACGACCGTGACGCGCTGCGCGAAGCCGTCCGCCGCCGCGTCGGCGAGGGCCCGGACGACCTCCTGCTCGGTGAGGTCGTTGACCCGCAGGTGCAGTCGGGCGAGGACGTCCTCCAGGTTGCGGAACTCCTCGTAGAACTGCCGCGTGGAGAGCCCGGCGGCCTCGCAGAGCGCCGTCACCGAGGAGGCGCGGTAGCCGGGGCCGGCGCCGAACAGTTCCAGCCCGGCCGCGAGGAAGCGCTCGCGGCGCTCCGCCCGCCGCTCCTGCGCGGACCTGCCGCCGTACGTGCCCGTGGCCGTGCCCATCCGCGCCCGCCCCTCTCCGCTCCGAACACCGTCCCGGGACGATTGTCGGTGACCGGGGTCTTGCCAGGCGGCCGCACCCCTCCCTACCGTCGGGTAGCGCAATCTGACAAACCGTCTTTTCAGACTTCGTGACACCGCGAAGGAGCGACGATGCCCCGGTCAGGTTCCCGACGCCGTCCAGGCGTCCGATCCCTCTGCACCCTGGCGGCCGCCCTCGGCCTGCTGCTGCCGGCCGCCGCCACCGGCCACGCCACCACGCCCGCGGCACTCCGGGAGGTGATGTTCGTCGGCAACAACTGGGAGGGCACGGCCGACGCCATCGAGCCCTCCGGCGCCCTCACCAGGATCGGGCGGATCGACGTCATCCCCGACAAGGACCAGCGCCTCGCCGAGATCTACCTCGACCCGGTCAGGCTCGGCTACTTCCTCGGCATCCGGCTCGGCCCGGGCGAGGGCCACGACCAGTTCGTCGACGACATGTACACCACCCCGGACGGCTCCGCCCTGGTCGTCTCGCGCCCCAGCTTCGCCGACGTGGTGTCCCTGGACCTCGCCACCGGGCGGATCAACTGGCGCTTCCCCGTGGCCGGTTACCGCGCCGACCACATGGCGCTCTCCCCCGACGGCACCCGGGTCGCCGTGTCCGCCTCCACCGCGAACACCGTGCACGTCCTGGACGTCAGGACCGGCGCCCAGCTCGGCTCCTTCCGCACCGGCGACAAGCCGCACGAGAACATCTTCACCGACGGCGGCCGACAGCTCTGGAACATGTCCATCGGCAACGTCGAGACCGCCCTCGACGCACCGTGGCTGGACTGGACGAAGGGCGACCGGCACATCACCGTCGTAGACGCGGCCACGTTCGCCCCGATCAGGGTCATCGACATGCGCAGACGGCTGGACGACGCCGGCCTCGGCGGGCTCTCCAACGCCGTCCGCCCCGCTGTCTTCTCGCCCGACGGCTCCCGGCTCTACTTCCAGGTGTCCTTCTTCAACGGCTTCCTGGAGTACGACGTCGCCGCGGACCGGATCACCCGGGTGAAGACGCTGCCGGGCAGCCCGGGCACCGACGGGGACCGCACCACCTGGCCCAACGACTCCCGCCACCACGGCCTGTCGATCAGCCCGTCGGGCGACAAGCTCTGCGTCGCGGGCACCGTCGACGACTACGCCACCGTCGTCGACCGCGCCACGCTCCAGGAGGGCCCGCTCGTCCCGGCCTCCAAGCCCTACTGGGCGACGGTCAGCGGGGACGGCCGGTCCTGCCTGATCTCGGAGAGCGGCGCCGACCAGGTCACCGCGATCGACTTCGCGACCGGGCGCAAGACCGCCTCGGTCTCCGTCGGCCGCCACCCCCAGCGGGTCCGGCCCGGCCGCGTTCCCAGCGGCTGGACCGGACCGGCCACGGGCTGAGGCCCGGCGCCTCGCCGGGGCCGGGCCTCAGCCCGGCCCCGGGGCCGCCGATCAGCCGCGGATCAGCCGCGCGACAGCACCAGGGACTGCACCGCCGGGAGCCGGCGCCAGTCGCTGGAGACGATGCTGGCGTGCGCCCCCGCCAGCTGCTGGGTGCGCGCCCGGGCCTGGTCGGCCGTCGGGTCGGTGGCGCTGATGGCGGGCGCCACGTTGTGGGCGTCCGTCATCACCAGCAGGTAGTGCGAGCGGTCGTACCATCCGGTGTCGATGCCGTTGACGTAGGTCGCCGCGTCGCCGTCGAAGACCACGAACCAGGGCCGGATGCCGGCGTCCGCGCCGGTGTACGCGCTGCGCGGGTCGCCGGCGGCGGCGCCGTGCACGGCCGGGAACAGCTGGGCGTCCTTGATCCGGCCGGCGGCCGCGAGGTCGCGCAGGTGGCGGCCGTACTCGACGTCGGTGTGCAGGGTGTCGAAGGGGTTGCCCTCCTCGACGGTGCCCGGGATCGCGTAGAGCAGGACCCGGCCGGCGAGCGCCGAACGGCTGGGCCAGTTGCCGGCCCGCACCGCCTCGTCGACGCTGGCGTACGCGCCGCCGCCGGGCTTGGTCAGCAGGTCGGCCGGGCGCAGCACCGCCGGGCCGAGGTGGGCGGCGATCAGCGCGTCCAGCTCCTTGGGGCCCATCCCGTGGTTGGCGGAGAAGCCCGCCTTCAGCTCCAGCTTGACGACCAGCGGGCCGGCCGCCGGGTGGGCCGCGAGCCAGACCCGGACGTCGTCGAGGCAGTTCTCCAGGTTCTTGTTGGCGCCGCCGCCGTACAGCTGCGCCGGGGTGGTGGCGGCGGTGCAGTTGTTGGAGTTGCCGAGCGGGTTGGAGTGGCTGACCTTCCACTCCTTGGTGACGATGTCGGTCCAGACGTCCAGCTCGATCATGCCGGTGCCGGTGTCCAGCCCCTGGGCGAGGTAGGGGTAGGCGGCCGGGTCGTAGGTGTTGTGCAGGCCCACGGTGGTGGCCGAGCCGAACGGCAGGTCGCCGGCGGCGCCCTCGGCCGCGTCGGCCGACGCCGTCGAGATCAGGGCCGCCGAGGCTGCGAGCAGGCCGGCGGCCAGGAAACCGGCCGTGATACGGCGTGCGGTCATGGGTGTTGTCCCCCCGGGTCGAGATGTGCCTTCCGACGGCCCCTCCCGGACCGCCCCGCGAAGCATCGCCCACCCGGGCGTGCGCGGGGTGAAGAAGACACGACAATGTCGTGACGAGAATAGCGGGCGGGTCCCGACCGGCTGCGAGCGGCCTCCGGTCACCGGCCCGGGCGGTCGGGGCCCGCCCCGCGCCACGCCCTGCGGCGGGGAACCACGGCGCTGTCAGGGGCCCGGGTTAGGGTGCCCGCACGCGGTGCGGCCACCTTCGCACCGGAGCGTCGAGCACTGGAGGAACTCCCGTGTCCCTGGTCCGTGTCCACAACTTCTCGATCTCCCTCGACGGCTACGGGACGGGCGAGGGGCAGACCCTCGACTCCCCGTTCGGCCACGCCGGCACCCGGCTGCACCAGTGGTTCTTCGGGACCCGGACGTTCCGCCGGATGCAGGGCCTGGAGGGCGGCGAGACCGGCGTCGACGACGCGATGGCCCGCACCTGGGCCGACGGCATCGGCGCGGAGATCATGGGGCGCAACAAGTTCGGCCCGCAGCGCGGCCCGTGGCAGGACGAGGACTGGAAGGGCTGGTGGGGCGCCAACCCCCCGTTCCACACCCCGGTGTTCGTGCTGACCCACCACCCCCGCCCGACCGTGGAGATGGAGGGCGGGACGACCTTCCACTTCCTCGACGCCACCCCGGAGGAGGCGCTGCGCCGCGCCCGGGAGGCGGCGGGCGGCCAGGACGTCCGGATCGGCGGCGGCCCCGGTACGGTGCGCGCCTTCCTGGAGGCCGACCTGATCGACCACCTGCACGTCGTCGTGGTGCCGATCGTGCTGGGCCGCGGGGAGTCGCTCTGGGCCGGGCTGGAGGGCGTCGAGGAGCGCTTCCGCACCGAGGCGGTGAGCAGCCCGAGCGGCGTGACCCACGTCACCTTCACCCGCAGGTAGGCCGGTGGGCCGGCCCGGCCGGGCGTACCGGCGGGGCCCGGCGTACGGGCGAGAACGGCCGGTGGCCTCCCCGCGGGTGCGGGGAGGCCACCGGCCGTCGGCCGTGCCGTCCGGGTCAGACCCGGTCGGCCGCGATCAGGACGTACTGGAACGAGCCGTCCTTGTAGGAGTTGATGAACGCCTCCTCGATGCCGGTGACCAGCGAGGAGGTCGCGCGCAGCTCCCAGTAGGGCAGGGTCGCCGGGGTGAGGTCGATGACGGCCTGCGGGACGAGCCGGTTGTCGGCCATCGCCCGCAGGTACTCCCGGCGGGAGTGGATGTTGCACTCGAAGTGGGCGTTGATCTGCGAGACCCACTTGGAGGGCTGCCCGTACGCCGGGTTCCAGCAGCCGGTGATGGTCACGTAGCGGCCGCCCACCGAGAGGACCCGGGAGTGCTCGGCGAACAGGTCGTGCAGGTCCACGTACATGCTGGACTCGTTGTTCCAGGAACCCGCGATCTGGCCGGTCTCGAAGGGCATGTCGAGCATGTTGCAGACCTGGGAGCGGACGAAGTCCCCGATGCCCAGCTCGTCGGCGCGGTTGTTGCCGAACTCGGCCTGCTTCGCGGAGAGGGTGACGCCCCGGACCCGGCAGCCGAAGCGCTGGTGGGCCATCACCATGGACCCGCCGCGGCCGCAGCCGGCGTCGACCAGGGTGTCGCCGGGCCGGATCGGGCCCAGGTGGTCGAGGAGCAACTCGGCCTGGGCGGACTCCAGGCGGTGCAGCTCGGTGATCACCTTCTTCTCCCGCTCGCTGTCGGCCGGGTCGCCGATGGCGGCCTGGTCGACGTCGCCGATGCCGTAGTGGTGGTGGTACAGGCCGTCCACGTCACCGAGGCGGAGGTTGACCGGCCGGGCCTCGTGGTCCCAGTACCGCGCGATGTCGCCCTGGTAGGGAGTCGCCGGGCCGGGGATCGCGGCGTTCTGGATGGTGAGGTCATCGGTCAGGGACATGCGTCAGCTCCTAGCGGGTGGTTATCGGTGGTGGCACGCGGGCGTGCCGGGGAGGTGCTGGTGGCCGGACGTGCCGGGGCCGCCGGGGCGGTCACCAGAAGTCGGGCAGGGTGTAGCGGTAGGAGTTGGTCTGGTGCCAGTGGTGGTTGCCGTCCAGCCAGGCGGCCACGCCGCGCAGGAAGCGCACCAGGGTCGGCACCGGGCAGGCCGCGGCCAGAGCGGCCGCCTCGGCCTCGAAGGCGTGCATCAGCTCGTTGTGGACCTCGACCGCCTTGAGGTAGGCCTCCTTGTGCGGGACGCCCTCGCGCCGGGAGATCACCACCGGCAGGTTCAGGTGCAGTCCGGGGCTGGACAGCTCCTTGGTGTAGGAGTACAGGTCGTTGACGATCGTGGTGGCGTTCCCGGCCAGCGCGATCACCCGCTGCATGGCCGGCAGCGCGTGGAGTTCGGCGGGCAGCTCGTAGCCGCCGACGGTGTCGGTGATCGTCGGGCAGGGCCGGAAGTTGTTGAACTGGCGCATGGCCAGGTACTCCCACACCTCCGGGACGTGGTCCGTCTCGTCCCAGGCGGCCTCGGCCAGGTACCCCAGGTGCAGCCGCGCCATGTCGTGCCGGAAGCGGTCCGCCTGCGAGGGCGTGGAGGCGCGGGTGAAGTACTGCATCGCCGAGTGGTACGCCCGCCGGGGCGGGTCCTCAGCGAGCGAGGCCTCCCACGCGGGGTGGTACTCCGCCGTGGTGTGCAGCGGGTCGAGCGCGGTGTGCGCGAGCAGCAGGCGGCCGCCCAGGCCGACCGGCGAGCCGCCGAGGTCCTCGCAGTAGCAGTCGTCCACCGCGTTCTCGGCGACCATCAGACGGGCCGCGAGCATCAGGTGGTCGGTGCTGGGCGCGTCGGGGTGGCAGGCCACCATGTAGCGCCCGGTGGAGAACCCGTCGAAGTCCTTCTCCCACTCCACCGGGTAGAGCTGGATCTCGTCGATCGCCCAGGCCTTGATCCTGAGGCTGAGCTCCTCCACGCGCGCCGGGTCGGGCTCGGCGATCGGGTGGTGGTAGAGGCCCGGGATCGGGTCCCCCGGCTGCGGCTTGCCGGCACCCGTCGGTGCGGCCGCCGCGGGCGCGCTCGGGTCGGCTGCACTGGGGGCGCTCGCGGTGGGTGTCGCCGCCCCGAACGGAGCCGGTACGGGCGCGGTCGGGATCGCGGGGGTCGGCGCCGGCCCGGCCGGCACGGGCTCGGCCGCAGACGGGGCGAACGGCGTCAACTGCAGCCCGGCGGTGCCCAGTCCGCTGGGTCCGCGCAGGATCCGCTCGATCGCCGGTGAGCTCATGACCCCACCGCCGGGGCGACGCGCTCGGGCCGTCGCCCGGGTGGTGTGTCCGATCTGGTGCACAGGGGCATGGAGCCTCCTCTGGTGAAGGATCGCAAGATATGACGGGTTGTCACCTCGTCCGCGGAGCAGGGGTTCTTCGCGCCTGGCCCCGTCTCGCTCGCTTCCCAACCGTAGGCGTGCGGGGCCGTCCGGAATCGCAACGGACGATCTTCTACACCCGATTAGGTGAACGTATGGGCGTACGGCGTTTGAAACGCCCCTTCGTCATGCATTGGTAAACCCGCGCTCCGGGCAGGCACTCCGCGCGCCCCCGCAGGCACGACTCCGACGTCGACGCCCGGCCGGCGGCCGGAACGTGCGCACCGGTCACATGACTCGCGCACGTCCCTTCCGTTCCGAGTACGGATCTGACACCATCGTCCGCTATCCGGTGATCATGGGCGGGCGGGCACCGGCCCGGGGCTCCCGACGGGCACTCGGCCGGGCGGACCCTCGCCGCGGGTCCGGTTCGACGGGCCCACGGGCACCGGCGCGAACCACCAGGGGGAGGAACGGGATGGACGGGTCCGTCGGACGCGGTCTGCGGCAGGCGGCCGCCGGGCTGCGGCACCTGGAGGAGAGGTGACCGCTCCGGCCGACACCCGCGCCCCGGACGCCGACACCGCCCGGCCGGCCGGCGGACACCGGCCCGCGCCCTGGGTCCGCACCCGGCTGCGCTCGGGCCGGACGGCCGCCCTGCTCATGGCGGCGCTCGCGTTCGGCACCGTGCTGCTCGCCGCCGCGCTCCCGCGCGTCCTGGACCGGGGCGCGGACGAGGCGTTGCACGGTTTCCTGAAGGACCGCGGCCCCTCCTGGAACATCCTGCTCGCCACCGCCAACCACCGGTCCGACGCCGCCGACCTCGACGAGGTCGCGCGGACGCTCGGCTCCCGCCCCGGGACGACCTTCCGCTACGCGGCGTCCGGCCCGGTCTACGGGGCACGCGGCGACGAACCCCGCGAGCTGGACAACCCCGGCTACGCCCGCCCCGACGGCCTCCGGCCCAAGGTCGGCCTGGTCTACCTCCAGGGCATCACCACCCGGGTCACCGTGGTGGCGGGCACCTGGCCGGCGGGCGACGGCGGCCGCGGGCCGGTGCCGATCGCGCTCAGCAAGGCCGCGGCCACCACCATCGGCATCGGCCTCGGCGACGTCCTCCAAGGCGGCGAGGGACCGGACCGGGAACTGGCCCGGGTGGTCGGCCTCTACACCGTCGACGACCCGCACGACCCGTACTGGGCCGACCTCGGCTGCGTCGACCGCGCCTGCGTGCGGGGGAACCCCCACCTCCTCCTCGCAGCCGACGGGATCGTCGCCGCGGACGGCCTGGACAGGCTCGCCGACTGGGGCGTCCACACGACCGACTTCTGGCGCCTGCCGGTCGACACCGGAGCCCTGCACGCGCGCCGACTGCCCGAGACCAGGCGGGAGATCGCCGGGTACACCGGCGGCTCCACCGTCGTCGGGCTGGCCACCGCCACCGGCCGCAACGACCTGACGATCTCCTCACAGCTGCCCGCCGCCTTCGACCGGGCCATCGCCCGGCAGGGCGCCGTGACACCGCTCGCCGCGATCGGCCCGGCCGGACTGACCGGGGTCGCCGCCGTGGTTCTCCTCCTCACCGCCGGCCTGACCACCGAACGGCGCGCGGCCGAACTGCGGCTGCTCCGGGCCCGCGGCGGCTCGCGCGGCGGAATCCTCCTGCGCCTGCTCGGCGAGGGCGCGGTGACCGTACTGCCCGCCGCCGCGGCCGCGACCGCCCTGGCCCTCCTGCTGGTGCCCACCCCGCGCTGGACGGACGCCGCCCTGGCGGCCGCCGCCACCACCCTGATCGCCCTGCTGGCGTTCCCCGCCCGCGCGGCCCTGTTCCGGTCCGCGCCGCGCCCGGGGAACGGGGGCCGCCGCCTCGTCGCCGAACTCCTGGTGCTGGCCGTCACCGCCGCGGCCGCCCTGGAGGTCCGCCGCCGCGGCCTCGCGCCCACCGGCGCGGGCCTTGACCCGCTGCTGGTCGCGGCACCGCTGCTGCTCGCCGTCACCGGTGGCCTCGTGCTCGCCAGGCTCCAGCCCGTCGCGGTCGGGGCACTCGCCCGAAGCGCCGGACGGCTCCCCGGCCTGGTCGGCTTCCTCGGCCTGGCCCGCGCGGCCCGCGGCCCCGGCGGTCGGGGCCGCCCCTCCCTGCTGCCGATGCTCGCGCTGACCCTCGCCGTCACCACGGCCGGGTTCGGGGCCACCGTGCTGGACGCCGTCGAAGGTGCCCGGGTGCGCGCCTCCCGGACCGTCGTCGGCGGGGACGCGGCCGTCGGTGCGCCGACCGGCGCCTCACTGCCGTCCCGGTTCACCGAGGCGGCCGCCGCACTGCCCGGAGTCCGGCTCGCCACCGGCGTCTGGTGGGAGAGCGAGGTGTACCTGCTCGGCAGCGACGTCGGGCCGACCAGGGTCAGCGCCCTGGTCGTCGACCCGCAGGCCTACGCCGAACTCTCCCGCAGCGTCGGCCGCGGCGCGTTCGACCCGGCCGCCCTCACCGGCGCCGGCGGAGCCGACGCGCCGGTACCCGCCCTCTTCAGCACCGCCCTGGGGGACCGGTTCAGCGGTGGCGGCTACCGGTTGCGGTGGCCCGACGGCTGGGAGCTCGGCACCGCCGACGCCGGCCGGATCGCCACCACCCCCGCGCTGGTCGGGGACGACCGCAGGTTCGTCGTGCTGCCGGCCGGCCCCGCGAGCGCCCGGCTCCCCCAGCCCGGGCAGCCCAACCTGTGGTTCGCCGTGGGCGACGTCGACGAGAAGGAGCTGACCCGGCTGGTGCGCGAGACGGCGCCGCCGGTGGCCTGGCGGCTCACCCTCGGCGAGCACCCCGGTGAGGCCCTCTCCGCCGAGGCGAGCGGGGCCGTGTCGCCGTCCGCCGTCGCGCCCTCCGCCGTCGCACCGTCCGCCGTCGCACCGTCCGCCGTCGCGCCCGGGGCGGGCGCGGGCACCGGGGCCGCGGCCGACGGCGCCTCCGGGCCGTCCGGGAGCGCCGGGGCTGCCGGGGCCGTCAGCCTGCCGAACGGCTACCGGGTGCACACCGCCACCGCCCTGGCCGCCGAGCTCGCCGCCGACCCGCTGCAGCGCTCGGCCACCCGGCTGTTCTGGGCGGCAGTGGTCGGCACCGCCGGATTCGCGCTGCTCGCCGTCCTGCTGACGCTGGTCCGGACCGCCCCCGAACGCGCCGCGCTGCTCGCCCGGCTGCGCACCCTGGGCCTGCGCCCGCGCCAGGGCCTGGCCCTGATCCTCGTCGAGACCCTGCCGCAGACCCTCGTCGCGGCCGTCGGCGGCGGAGTGGCGGCACTGGCCGCGACCGCCCTGCTCGGGCCGGCGTTCGACCTCTCCGCCCTGGTCGGCACCGACGTCCCGCCGGGGCTGCGGCCCGCGCTGGTGCCGGTCCTGCTCCAGGTGCTCGGTCTGACGGCCCTGGTCACCGCCGGTGTGCTCGCCGAGGCACTGGTCTCCGGGCGGCGCGGTATCACCTCCGAGCTACGGGCGGGGGACCGGCACTGACGAACGGTGCGCCGGTCCGGCCACACGGCCGGGGCGGGCGACAGCGACGGCGAGGGTGACACGGTCATGCGGCACACGGTCACGCGACGGACCGGCGGCGAGAGGCATGACGAGGCATCAGCACGCCGCGTGGCGGCCGCGGAGGAGCGCCACGAGGAGGAGGGCGAACCCGCCGATCGGCCCGTGGTCGGAGTACGAACCGCGGTGCTAGCGTCCCCGCCATGGGATCACCTGGAGCTCGTGGGGCGGCGGCGCGATCGGCGATCGAGGGGGTGCGGGAGCTCGCCGGGGAGGAGCTGACGGCGGCGCAGGTGTTCCGGCGCGCCGACGAACTGCTCCGCCCCGTGCTGGAGTTCGACGCCGTCTGCTGGCACACGGCGGACCCGGCGACCGGTCTGGTGAACTCCGTGCAGAGCGAGGACCTGAGTCTGGCCGCCTACGACCACGCGGTGCGGCTGGAGGTCTGGGAGGACGATCTGGCGACCTTCCCGAAGATCCGGCACAGCGGGGTCCAGGCCGAGACGCTCAGCCGGGTGACCGGGGGGCGCCCGCAGGAGAGCGTGCGGTACCGGGAACAGATCGCGCCGGCCGGGTTCGGGGACGAGCTGCGGGCGGTGTTCGACTCGGCCGGCGGGATGTGGGGGTGCGCCGCGTTCATGCGCGCGCCCGACCGCGGACCCTACCTGGGGCGGCAGCGCCGACTCGCCGACGCCGCCGCCCGGCACCTGGGCAACGCCCTGCGGGCCTGCCACCTCCCGGCGGCGGCACCGGACGCCGCGGACCCGGCGCCGGCCGTGCTGGTGCTCGACCGCGCCAACCGGCTGCGCGCGGTCTCCGGACCGGCCGAGGAGCTGCTGGCCCGGCTGGCCGACCCGACGCCCACCGCGCTGGCCGTCCCGACCTCGGTGGCGATGGCCGCCGAACAGGCCCGCCGGGCCGCCCACGGACTGCCCGTCCGGCAGATGCCGGTACGGGTGCGCACCCGGGACGACCGCTGGTACCTGCTGCACGGGTCGGCGCTGCGCGGCGGCGCCGCGGAGGAGGTGACGGTGGTGCTGACGCCGGCCTCCCCCGCCGAGGTGATGCCGCTCCACCTGGCCGCGTACGGGCTGACCGCGCGCGAGCAGGAGGTGGCGCTGCTGCTGGTCCGCGGCAGCGACACCCGCGACGTGGCCCGGCTGCTCGTGATGACCCCGTACACGGTGCAGGACCACCTGAAGTCCGTGTTCACCAAGACCGGGGTGGGCAGCCGGCAGGAGCTGGTGGCCCGGATCATGCTCGGCAGCGGCCGCTGCTGACGGGAGCCGCGGGGCCGCACCGCGCCGGAGTCCGCCCCGTCAGGCGCCGGCGTCGGACGCGTCGGACGCGTCGGAGGCCGCGTCGGACGCGGCGGACGCACCGGGCTCCGCCGTCCCGGTCGTACCGGTCGTCCCGGTCGCTCCGGGGGTCGCGTCGGACGCCGGGCCCGCGGCCGGGAGCAGCTCGGCCTCCTCGCCGACGGTCCGCACCTCACGGGCGGTGAGCAGCCAGCGGCCGTCCGCGGTCCGCACGAAGCTGTCGTGGTAGCGGCCCACGACGTAGACCTGGTAACCGCCGTCCGGGCCGAGGCCGAGGAAGGTGTAGTGGGTGGTGCCGGTGGCGGTGCCGGCGACCGGGTCGACGTCGATCCCCGGCTCACTGAGGAAGTGGGAGCCGCGCCAGTCGGACCAGAAGGCCTCGCGCTGGGCGTCGGCGATCGCCCGGATCTCGGCCCGGCCGCGCGCCACCGTGCCGTGCGCGGTGAAGACGGCGTCCTCCACGTAGCCCTGGATCCACTCGTCGAGCTGGTCGGTGTCCCGCAGATGGGCTTGGCGGGAGAGCAGCCGGCGGATCGCGGTGACGTCCTCGGCGATCGGTGCGGCGGCGACGGTCGCGGCGGCGTCGGTGGTCGGGGCGGCCGTGGTCGGGGCGGTGCCGGCGGCGGTCTCGGGTGGCATGGGTCGGTCTCCCTCGCAACTGGTGAATGACGGTCCGTCAGATCCGTACGGGCCGCGGCGTCATGGTGCCAGGGCGGGCCGGCGCCCCACATCCGGGGAATTACCTACCCGGACTACGTACCGCCCCGGACGTGCGCGATTTAGCGCCGGTTTGGGCGGCCTGGCCAGACTCCCGTTGACCTCGACCCGCCGGCCTGCCGGCCCTCCGCCGTCCCCACCGTCCGACGCGGGGGCCGCGCGCTCCCCACCGCCACCGCGGGCCGGTCGCCACCACCACGTTCCTCTCGCGCTGGAGTTCCCCGTGCCCATCACCGCGCCGCAGCCGGCTTCCGACGGCATCCGCCCGCCCAGAGCCCGCCGAACCGGCACCCGGCCCGGGCTGCGCGCCCTGGGCACGCTGGCGCTGGCCACCGCCGTCCTGGTCGCCACCGCGGCGTGCGGCTCGTCCGGGTCCGGCTCCGCCGACGGCGCGGGCGCGGCGGGGGGCGGCGCACCGGTGGACGGCGGCACCCTGCGCTTCGCGGCCGAGGTCGAACCGGACTGCCTGGACCCGGCGGTGAGCCCGGCCGACGTCACCGGCGTGGTGGACCGCAACGTCTTCGACTCCCTGGTGCGGCTCGACTCCGCCGGGACGTTCCACCCCTGGCTGGCCACGTCCTGGGAGGTCTCGCCGGACGGCCTGACCTACACCTTCCACCTGCGCACCGACGTGCTGTTCCACGACGGCACCAAGCTCGACGCGGCCGCGGTGAAGGCCACCCTGGAGCACGCCGTCGACCCGGCCACCAAGTCCCTCTACGCCGGCGGCCTGCTGGAGGGCTTCGCCGGGGCCGACGCGCCCGACCCGGCCACCGCCGTGATCCGGCTGACCAAGCCGCGCGCCGCACTGCTCCAGGCGCTCAGCACCCCGTACCTGGGCATCCAGTCCCCCAAGTCGCTCGCCGACAACGCCGCCGACCTGTGCCGCAAGCCGGTCGGCTCGGGCCCGTTCTCCTTCGTCTCCTGGGAGAAGAGCACCAGCGTCACGCTCAAGCGCAACCCGGGCTACGCCTGGGCGCCGGAGGGCGCCGCGCACACCGGCGCGGCGCACCTGGAGAAGCTGGTGTTCCAGATCGTCCCCGAGGAGTCGGTCCGCCAGGGGCAGCTGCGCAGCGGGCAGATCGAGATCGCCGGGAACGCCGCCCCGGCGAGGATCGCCGACCTCAAGGGCACCAAGGGCTTCCAGGTGCTCCAGCAGGAGGCGCCCGGTCAGGTGTACGGGCTGTTCCTCAACCCCGTCGCCGGGGTGCTGGCCGACGAGCGGGTGCGCACCGCGCTCGCCCGCTCGCTCCAGCTCGACGCGCTCGTCAAGTCGGTCTACCACGACACGCGGCACCGCGCGCAGGGCCCGCTCGGCCCGGGCACCGTCTTCTACGACAAGTCCGTCGAGGGCGTCATCGGGTACGACCCGGCCGCCGCCGGCAAGCTGCTCGACGAGGCCGGCTGGACCGGCCGGGACGCGGACGGCTACCGCACCAAGGACGGCAAGCGGCTGACCGTCGTCTGGCCGACCTCCGCCTACCTCGCCCGGGACAACCGCGACCTGCTCGCCCAGGGCGTCCAGGCCGACGCCAAGAAGGCCGGCATCGAGCTGCAGTACCTCAACCAGGACCCGGGCACCTTCGCCAAGACCGCCGTCGGCGGCACCGCGGACGTCCTCGGCTTCAGCTTCGTCCGCCCCGAGGCCGACATCCTGCGGCACTACTTCGGCTCCGCCTCCACCGCGGACAAGGGCGGCTCCAACCTGTTCCGGATCTCCGACCCGCAGCTGGACGGCTGGCTCGACCAGGGCGCCTCCAGCAGCGACCCGGCGGTTCGCGGCCGGGCGTACGCGCAGGCGCAGAAGTACGTCGTGGACCACGTCCTGGAGATCCCGCTGTACGTCCCGGTCACCGCGCTCGGCGCGAGCGCCAGGGTGCACGGGGTCGGCTTCGACGCGGCGGCCTTCCCGCAGTTCTACGACGCCTGGCTGGCCGCGCGATGAAGGGGCTCCCACCCCCTGCGGGCGGGCTCGCGCTGCTGCGGCACTGGGTGGTGCGCCGCCTGGCGCTGGCGGTCGTGGTCGTCCTGGGCGCCGCCAGCGCCGCCTTCGCGGGCCTGTGGCTGGCCCCCGGCGACCCGGTGCAGCTGATCGTCGGCAGCCACGAGGTCACCCCGGAGGTGGCGGCCCGGGTCCGCGACGACCTCGGGCTGGACGAGCCGCTGGTCGTCCAGTACGGGCGCTTCCTCGGGCGGCTGCTGAGCGGCGACCTCGGGCACTCCTACCAGGCGTCCCGCCCGGTCGCGGACGTGCTCGGCGACCAGGCCGCGGCGACCGTCGAACTCGCCCTCGCCGGATTCCTGCTGGCGCTGCTGGGCGCGGTGCTGCTGGCGGTGGCCACCGCCGGGCGCCGGCCGTGGCTGCGGCGGGCCTCCTCCGCGGTGGAACTGGTGCTCGGCTCGACCCCGGCGTTCTGGGCCGGGATCGTGCTGCTGACCCTCTTCTCGTTCCGGTGGCAGCTGTTCCCCGCGGTGGACGGCGGCGGGCTGGACGGCCTGGTGCTGCCCGCCGTCACCCTGGCGCTGCCGATGCTCGGCGTGTTCGCCCAGGTCCTGCGGGAGTCGATGGAGCGCTCGCTGGAGGAGCCGTACGCGCTCAGCGCCCGGGCCCGCGGCTCCGGCGAGACGGCCCTGCGACTGCGGCACTCGCTGCGGCACACCCTGGTGCCGCTGCTCACGCTGTCCGGGTGGACCGTCGGCTCGCTGCTGAGCGGCGCGGTGGTGGTGGAGACGGTGTTCAGCCGCCAGGGCATCGGTCGGATCACCGCCTCGGCGATCTCGGCCCGCGACCTGCCGGTGGTGACCGGCGTGGTGGTGGTCTCGGCGGTGGTGTTCACCGTGGTCAACCTGCTGGTCGACGTGGGGTACGCGATCGCCGACCCCCGGTTGAAGGAGTCCCTGCGGTGAGCGCCCCCACCCTCGTCCCCTCCCGCACGCCCCGCACGTCCCGCACAGCCCGTCCGGCCGTCGCGGCCCTCGCGGCCCTGCGGCGGATCCCGCTCGGGCCGCTGCTGGCCTGGGCCGTGCTGGTGCTGCTCGCCGTCGCCGCGCTGACGCCCGGCCTGCTCGCCCCGCAGCCGCCCAACGCCGTCGACCCGGTCAACGCGCTCGCCCCGCCGGGCTCCGAACACCTCCTGGGAACAGACCAGTTGGGGCGGGACGTGTACAGCCGGCTGGTGCACGGCACGCGCGACTCGCTGGTCGTCGGCCTCGGCGCCACCAGCCTCGCCCTCGGTGCCGGCGCTCTGCTCGGGGTACTGGCGGCGACCGCGCGGGCCGTCGTCGACGAGGTCCTGATGCGGCTGACCGACATCCTGCTGGCCTTCCCCGGGCTGCTGCTCGCCCTGCTGGTGATCGCCCTGCTCGGGCCCGGCACCGGCCACGCCACCCTCGCCATCGGGCTGTCCATGCTGCCCGGCTTCGTCCGGCTCGCCCGGGCCCAGGCCCTCCTGGTCGGCCGGGCCGACTACGTGCACCACGCCGTCGGCTTCGGCCAGCCGCGGTGGACCGCGCGACTGCGGCACGTGGTGCCCAACGCGCTGCCGCCGCTGGTCGTCTTCGCCACGCTGAGCATCGCCGGGGCGGTCATCGCCGGTGCCTCGCTGAGCTTCCTCGGGCTCGGGCCGCAGCCGCCGGACCCGGAGTGGGGCGCGATGCTCGCCGAGGGCCGCGGACAGTTCGAGGACGCCTGGGCACTCGCCCTGGGCCCCGGCGTCGCCGTGCTGCTCACCGCCGCCGCACTGACCGTGGTGGGGCGGGACCTGCAACGCCGTCTGGAGGGGAGGCACGGACATGGCCGTCGCTGAGGAGGCCGCCCGGCCGGCCGCCGGGTCGCCCGCGGATCCGACCGCCGGGTCGCCCGCAGATCCGTCCGGGGGTCCGACCGGGGGTCCGCTCGCGGGTGCACCCGCGGAATCGTTCACGGACGCGGAGCCCGGGCCGGAGTCGGAGCCCGGGCCGGCCGGGGCGCCGCCGGTGCTGGTCGTCGAGAACCTGCGGGTCGGCTTCGCCCGCGGCGGGGACGTGGTGCGCGGCGTCGGCTTCACGCTGCGCCCCGGCGAGTGCCTGGCCGTGGTCGGCGAGTCCGGCAGCGGCAAGTCCGTCACCGCCCGGACGCTGCTCGGCCTCACCGGCCCTGGCGCGGCCGTCCGCGCCGACCGGCTGGAACTGGACGGCGTCGACCTCACCGGGCTCGACGAACGCGGCTGGCGCGGCCTGCGCGGCCGCCGGGTCGGTCTGGTGCTGCAGGACGCGCTGGTCTCCCTCGACCCGCTGCGCCGGATCGGCACCGAGGTCACCGAGGTGCTCGCCAACCACCGCCTGGTGCCCGCCGCCCGGCGCCCGGCCCGGGCCGTCGAGCTGCTGGCCGAGGCGGGCGTGCCCGAACCGGAGGTGCGGGCCCGGCAGTACCCGCACGAGCTGTCCGGCGGGCAGCGCCAGCGGGCGCTGATCGCCTCCGCGGTGGCCGCCGATCCGGCCGTCCTGGTCGCCGACGAGCCCACCACCGCGCTGGACGTCACCGTGCAGGCCCGGATCCTGGACCTGCTCGCCGAGCGGAAGGCGGCCGGCACCGCGCTCCTGCTGATCAGTCACGACCTCTCGGTGGTGGCCCGGCTGGCCGACCGGATCGCGGTGATGTTCGGCGGCGCCTTCGTCGAGGAGGGCCCCGCCGCGCAGGTGCTGGCCGCACCGGCCCACCCGTACACCCGGGAGCTGCTGGCCGCCGTCCCGGGGCGGCACCCGCGGGGCACCCGGCTGTCCGTCCGCTCCCCGGAGCTGCCGCCACCCGGCACCCCCGCACCGGCCGACGCGGGCTGCCGCTACGCCCCGCACTGCCCGCTCGCCGAGGACGCCTGCCGGACGCGGCCGCCGGAGCCCGTCCGCCTCGCCGGGGGCCGGTTGGCGCGCTGCCGCCGGCTCGACCGGCCCTGGCCCGCACCGCGGCCCGCCGCCGGGCCGCCCGCGACGGGGCCGTCCGCGACGGGCACGGGCACCGTGGTGCTGGCCGCCGAGGGCCTGGTCAAGTCCTACCGGCGGCCGGACGGTTCGAGGCACCGGGCGGTGCGCGGCGTCTCGCTCCGGCTGCGGGCGGGCGAGGTGCTCGGCGTGCTCGGCGAGTCGGGCTCGGGCAAGAGCACCGTCGCGCTGATGGCCATCGGGCGGCTGCGCCCCGACGCGGGCACCGTCACCCTGCTGGGAGAGCCCTGGCCGGGCCCGGCCAGGGGCGCGGACCTGCGGCGGGTGCAGCTCGTCCAGCAGGACACGCTGAGCGCCTTCGACCCGCGGTGGACCGTCGAGCGGCTGGTCGGCGAGGCGCTCGGCGCCGCCGGGCGACGGGCCGCACGGCGGCGGCGCGAGGAGATCGCCGGGCGGCTGCGGCTGGTCGGTCTCGGCCCGGAACTGCTCGGACGGCGCCCGCGCGAGCTGTCCGGCGGCCAGCGCCAGCGGGTCGCCATCGCCCGGGCGCTGGCGGCGGAACCGGAGGTGCTGGTCTGCGACGAACCGGTGTCCGCCCTGGACGTCTCCGTCCAGGCGCAGGTGCTCGACCTGCTCGCCGAGGTGCGCGAGCGGACCGGCGTCTCGGTGTTGTTCATCTCGCACGACCTCGGGGTGATCCGGCACAGCAGCGACCGGGTGCTGGTGATGAAGGACGGCGAGGTGGTGGAGGAGGGCGGGGTCGAGGAGGTGTTCGCCCGGCCCGCGCACCCGTACACCCGTCAGCTGCTGGCCGCCCTGCCGGGGTAGGCCGGGGCTCCGTCCGCGGCCCGCCCGCCCACGCACCTCCCGCAGCGCCCGCCCACGCCCCGTGGGCGGGCGCCGTCGTGCTGCCCGGCCTGCCCGGCCCTCGCTTCCGAGTTCGATTCCCGCTTCCCTTCCCGCTTCGTTTCCGGCTGATTGCGGCTTACGCAGCGGCTTAGGGCAGGTTTAGCCCGCCGCCCGAGGCTGGGAGCGCCGGACCACCCGACCATGCCCCCGGACGGGTGTCCGGCACTCCGGCCGACCGGCCGTCGCCAGCGCCACCGCCTCCCGGCTCCGTCCCCGTTCACCCGGGCCACCGCCGCCCGCGGGCCGGCAGCGCCGACCGGACGCCGCGTCCCGTCCCCGCAGCAGAGAGGCCCGGTTGTGGCACACCCCGACCGCCCCGCACCCGCCGACACCCGCGACGTCCGCCTGCTCTCCGTCGGCACCGCCCTGCCCGGCGCCCCCGTGGACAACCTCGCGCTGGCCCGCAGGTTCGGGCAGAGCCCGCAGTGGGCCGAGTGGGTGGACCTCTTCGTCGGTACCCGGACCCGCCACCTCGCGCTGGACCTCGACCAGGGCACCCGCACCCACACCCTGGCCGACCTGGCCACCAGCGCCGGCCTGCGCGCCCTCGCCGCTGCCGGGCTCGCCGCCGGCGACCTCGACGCGCTGGTGCTCGGCACGGCCACCCCCGACCTGCTGATGCCCGGCACCGTCAACATCGTCGCCGACCGGCTCGGCCTCGACCAGGTGCCCACCTTCCAGCTGCAGTCCGGCTGCACCGGCGCCTTCCAGGCCATCGCCCTGGGCCGGCAGTTGCTGCGGGCCGGGGAGCACCGCACCGTCCTCGTGATCGGCGGGGACGTCTGCTCGCGCGCCTTCGACCTCTCCGCCGACGTCTCCGCGCTGCCGCCCGAGCAGCTGGTCAACGCGATGCTGTTCGGCGACGGCGCGGGCGCCGTGGTGCTCTCCGTCGACCCGGTGCCCGGCGCCCCGCTGGTCCGGGAGGTGTTCACCCGGCTGGTCGGCCTCGGGCAGGCCCCCGGACAGACCCTCGCCTGGTTCGGCCCCAACGACCGGCCCGACGGCACCCCGGCCGTCAGCGAGGACTACAAGGCGATCGAAGCCCGGGTGCCCGCGCTGTCCGCCGAGATCTACCACGAACTGCTGCACCGTCTGGACTGGAAGCCGGACGAGCTCGGCTACCTGCTCCCGCCCCAGCTCTCCGGCCGGATGACCACCCGGATCAGCGAGGTGCTCGACAACCCGTCCGCCGCCGAGATCAGCGTCGTGACCACCACCGGCAACAACGGAAACGGCCTTCCCTTCCTGCAGTTGGAGCAGTTGCTGCCCCGACTCGCCCACGGCGAGCGGGCCTTGGCCATCGCGGTCGAGTCCAGCAAGTGGATCAAGGCCGGCTTCGCCCTCGAAGGAGCGTGACCCGATGTCCTCCGCCCAGCCCGCCGGGCCCACCCGACCCACCACCACCGCCGCCGCCGATACAGCCACCACCACCGCCGCCGATACGGCCACCGGTGGCTCCGCCACCGCGACCGGAACGGCCGAGGTCGTGCCGCCGGCCCGCCAGCGCCGGCACACCCTGTACTTCCTCGACGAGATCCGCTCCTTCGCGCCCGTCCACCTCGACACCGAGGTCGACATGGCCGCCGTCCTGGCCCACCGGGCCGCCGCCCGCTCCGACGGCACCCGGTACTCGCTCGTCTCGTACGTGCTGCTCACCGCCGGCCGGGTGCTCGCCCGCCACCCCGAGGCCAACGCGGCGATCCGCGGCCGGCTGCGGCCGCGCGTGGCGCGTTACCCCTCGGTGGCCGGCAAGCTCGTGCTGGACCGCCGGCTGGACGGCCGGCGCGTCGTCCTCGCCACCGTCGTGCCCGACCTCGATCGCGCCGACCTCGACACCGTGCAGCAGCAGATCGACCACCACCGCGGCGAGGACGCCTCCGCGCGGCCCGAGGTGGCCCCGTTGCGCAGGCTCCACCGGCTGCACCCCGTACTCGGCCTGCTCGCCTACCGCGCCACCGTACGCCCGCTGCGGGCCCGGGCCGGGCGGATCGGCACCTTCGCCGTGAGCTCGCTCGGGCACGCGCCGGTCGACGGCTTCCACTCCGTCGGCGGCACCACGATCACCCTCGGCGTCGGGCGGGTCGTGGACCGGGTGGTCGCCCGCGACGGCCGCCCGGCGGTGGCGCCCGTCCTGCGGCTCAACCTCACCTTCGACCACCGGGTCGTCGACGGCGCCGAGGCGGCCGAGGTGCTCGGCGGCATCAAGCAGGCGCTGGAGGAGTTCCCGGTGTACCTGCCGCCGGGCGCCACATCGTCCGCGGGCCTCACCGCGGACGGCGGCACCGGCGGCACCGAGGGCGGCGGTGCGACTGCCGCGACCGCCGGGTCCACCGGGCCCGCCGCGACCGACGACAGCGCTGCAGCCGACGCCACCGGCCCGGCGGTGACCGCACGATGAACGACGTCACCGAGCTCAAGCAGTACATCGAGGTGCACGCCCGGGCCCAGCGCATCCCGGACGACCAGCGCCGGCTCGTCCTCGACCGGATCCACCACGACGGCGACGGCGGCGGCTCGTGGACCGCCGAGTGGTCCCGGGTCGGCGAGGAGGCGGAGCGGGCCGGCCGGTACCAGGACGCCGTACGCCACTTCACCACCGCCCGCTTCCCGTACGTGGACGGCCCCGCCCGCCGGGAGGCCGCCGAGCGCGCCGCCACCGCGTTCGAGCGCTGGCGCACCGCCGAGGCCCCCGTCATCGAGCCGCTGACCGTCGAGACCGACGCCGGCACCGTCCGCGCCTGGACGTCCGGACTCTCCGCCCGCGACCCCAAGCCGCTGCTGCTGTTCTCCGGCGGCATCGTCAGCACCAAGGAGCAGTGGGCGCCGGTCCTGCTCCAGGTCGCCCGCCTCGGCATGGCCGGCCTGGTGCTCGAACTCCCGGGCGTCGGCGACAACACCCTGCGCTACGGCCCCGACAGCCACCGGATCTACCCCGCCCTGCTGGACGCCGTCGGCGAGCGCGCCCGCACCGCCGACACCCACGCCATCGCGTTCAGCTTCAGCGGCCACCTCGCCCTGCGCGCCGCCCTGGACGACCGCCGGCTGCGCGGCGTCGTCACCGCCGGCGCTCCGCTGCGGCACTTCTTCACCGACACCGCGTGGCAGCTGCGCCTCCCCCGGATCACCGTCGACACCCTCGCCCACCTGTCCGGCGTCGAACCCGCCGGGCTCGGCCCGCACATCCGCGACTGGGCCCTCGGCGCCGACGACCTCGCCGCCCTCGACATCCCGCTCGCCTACCTGGTCAGCGGCCGCGACGAGGTGATCCCGCCGGAGGAGGTGGCCCTGCTGCGCCGGAGCGTGCGGAGGCTCTCGCTGCTCACCAACGACGACGTCCACGGCTCCCCCCGGCACGCCGCCGAGACCCCGCTCTGGGCGGTGCTCTCGATCCTGCGGATGCGCGGCGTCCGCGACCCGCGGCGGGTGCTGTTCGGCGCGCTCTGGCGCCTGGCCCGGCTGCGCGCCCGCCGGTCGGACTGACCGCCCGGCCCCCTGCCGGTCCGCCCGGGCTCCTCCTGCCCTCCGCTGTTCCCGCCGTTCCGCCCCGCCCGCCCCGACCGCACCTCCGCTGCCCGGTGGACCGCCACCGGACGGACCACCGCCCCGACCGAAGGATGGAACCACCCCATGGCCAACGAGGAGAAGCTCCGCGACTACCTCAAGCGGGTCACCGCCGACCTGCAGCGGGCGAACCAGCGGGTGGCCAGCCTGGAGGCCGACCGCCGCGACCCGATCGCCGTCGTCGGCATCGGCTGCCGCTACCCCGGCGGCGTCACCTCGCCGGAGGAGCTGTGGCGCCTCGTCGCCGACGGCGTGGACGCGATCGGCCCCTTCCCGGCGGACCGCGGCTGGGACCTGGAGAACCTCTACCACCCCGACCCGGACCACCCCGGCACCGCGTACGCGCGCGAGGGCGGATTCCTGTACGGCGCGGGCGACTTCGACCCGGAGTTCTTCGGTATCGGCCCGCGCGAGGCACTGGCCACCGACCCGCAGCAGCGACTGCTGCTGGAGACCGCCTGGGAGGCGCTGGAGCGCGCCGGCATCGACCCGACCACGCTGCGCGGCAGCCGGACCGCCGTCTTCGCGGGCGTCATGTACTCGGACTACGGCGCCCGGCTCAACCCGGCCCCCGAGGGCTTCGAAGGCTGGATCGGCAACGGCAGTGCGGGCAGCATCGCCACCGGCCGGGTCTCCTACACGCTCGGGCTGGAGGGCCCGGCCGTCACCGTGGACACCGCCTGCTCCTCCTCGCTCGTCGCGATCCACTACGCCGCCCAGTCACTGCGCTCGGGGGAGTCCACGCTGGCGCTGGCGGGCGGCGTCACCGTGATGGCCACCCCCGGCACCTTCGTCGAGTTCAGCCGTCAGCACGGACTGGCCGCGGACGGGCGGTGCAAGCCCTTCGCGGCCGCCGCCGACGGCACCGGCTGGGCGGAGGGCGCGGGGCTGGTCGTGCTGGAACGCCTGTCGGACGCGCGGCGCAACGGGCACCCGGTGCTCGCCGTGCTGCGCGGCTCGGCCGTCAACCAGGACGGCACCAGCAGCCAGCTCACCGCGCCCAACGGGCCCTCCCAGCAGCGCGTCATCCGGGCCGCGCTCGCCAGCGCCGGGCTGACCACCTCGGACGTCGACGTGGTGGAGGCGCACGGCACGGGCACCACCCTCGGGGACCCGATCGAGGCCCAGGCCATCCTCGCCACCTACGGGCAGGACCGCGAGGCGCCGCTCTACCTGGGCGCCGTCAAGTCGAACATCGGGCACACCCAGGCCGCGGCCGGCGTCGCCGGCATCATCAAGCTGATCGAGGCCTTCCGGCACGGCGAACTCGCGCGCACCCTGCACCTGGACGCGCCGTCCCCGCACGTGGACTGGACGGCCGGACGGGTCGAACTCCTCACCGAGCACCGCGACTGGCCGGCGACCGGACGGCCCCGCCGGGGAGCGGTCTCCTCCTTCGGCATCAGCGGCACCAACGCCCACCTGATCCTCGAGGAACCCACCGCCGACGAGCCCGTCGAGCCCGTCGAGGTGCCCGGGCCGTACGTGTGGCAGCTGTCCGCCCGCGACGACACCGCCCTACGCGCACAGGCCCGCCGCCTCGCCGACCACCTCCACGACACCGACGACACGAAGGACGCCGGGGGCGTTCACCCCGCCGAGGTCGCGCACGCCCTGGCCACCACCCGCACCACCTTCGACCACCGCGCCGCCGTCATCCTGCGCACCCCCACCGAAGCCCACGCCGCACTCACCGCCCTCGCCGAAGGCCACCCCCACCCCGCCCTCGTCACCGGCACCGCCACCACCACCGCCACCCGACCCGTCTACCTCTACCCCGGCCAAGGCAGCCACCACCCCGGCACCGGACGCCACCTCTACCAGACCTTCCCCGCCTACGCCCAAGCCA
>NZ_JBIWPA010000011.1:137627-233100 GCF_044768035.1 Kitasatospora sp. NPDC101176 | reverse complement strand
CGCCCGGTTACATTCCGAACCCGGAAGCTAAGCCTCACAGCGCCGATGGTACTGCAGGGGGGACCCTGTGGGAGAGTAGGACGCCGCCGAACAATCATTCACGAAGAACCCCCGCCGGGATATCCGGCGGGGGTTCTTCGCGTTGGGGGCGGAGCGGCGGAGTCCGTCGGAGCGCCGTACGACCGCGCCGGCCCTCCGGGGCAATTCCGGTGACACCGCGGGCGCCGTACCGGGAGACTGCTGACCGACGGACCTGTACGGGCAGCCGGCGGGCGAAGAGGGGCGAAGAGTGGCACTGGTGAAGAAGGGCTCCCGGCGCATCGTCGTCGACGGCGTCGAGTACCGCTGGCGGGTGAGCCGGAGGCACTGGTGCTGCGACTACGAGGGCAGCACCCTGGGCTACGTCGTGGAGGACACGGCGCGTCCCGGTACGACGCTCGTCGTGGAGACCGGTCGGCCTTCCGCCTCGGTACCGGACACGGCGCGGGGGGAGGTCGTCCTGCCGGGTGAGGTCGCCGCGGGCATCCGGGCGGCGCGGTCGAACGGCTGGACGCCCGGCTCGAGCGGTTCGCCGTTCAAGCTGCACCTCTCCGCCGCCTGACCCCGGGTGTCCGCCCCCGGGGCACTGCCGGAGGCGGGCGCGGGCAGGCGGTCAGACGGGCGGTCAGAGCCGTCCGGCCGCCTTAAGGGCGAGGTAGGTGTCGGCGAGGGCCGGGGCGAGCTGGGCGGGAGGGGCGTCGAGGACGGTCACGCCGAGGCGGGTGAGGCGCTCGGCGGTGGCGCGGCGGTCGGCGCGGGTCTGTTCCGCGGCGGCGGCGCCGTAGACGGCCTCCAGGGTGCCGCGGCCCGCGGCGAGGACTTCCAGCCGGGGGTCGGCGACGGAGGCCAGGACGACCTCGTGGCGCTTGGTGAGCAGCGGCAGCAGCGGGCGAAGGCCGTCCTCGACGGGGGCCGCGTCGAGGCCGGTGAGGAGGACGACGAGCGAGCGGTGGGGGGCCATCCGCAGGGCGGTGGAGACCAGCGCGCGCATGTCGGTGTCGTGGAGGTCTGGTTCCAGGGCGGCCATCGTGTTGGTGAACGCCTGGAGGACCTCGCTGGGCGGGGCGCCGGCCACCGCGGCGCGCTTGCGGGCGTCGTGGGCGAGCAGGTCGACCCGGTCGCCGGCGCGGGTGGCGAGGGCGGTGAGGAGCAGCGCGGCGTCGAGCGCGGCGTCCAGGCGGGGGGCGTCGCCGACGCGGCCGGCGGAGGTGCGGCCGGTGTCGAGGACGACGAGGATGTGCCGGTCGCGTTCGGGGCGCCAGGTGCGGACGGCGACGGTGTTGCGCCGGGCACTGGCCCGCCAGTCGATGGAGCGGACGTCGTCGCCGGGCAGGTACTCGCGCAGGGAGTCGAACTCGGTGCCCTGGCCGCGGGTCAGGACGGAGGTGCGGCCGTCGAGTTCGCGCAGCCTGGCGAGCCGGGAGGGCAGGTGCTTGCGGCTGGCGAACGGGGGCAGGGCGCGGACCGTCCAGGGCAGGTCGTGCGAGCCCTGGCGCCCCGCCAGGCCGAGCGGACCGAGGGAACGGACCGTCACCCGGTGCGCGTGGTGGTCGCCGCGGCGGGTCGGGGCGAGGACGGTGACGGCCCGGCGCCGTTCGCCGCCGGGAACGAGCAGGGTGTGCCGGGACGCCGCCACGGCGGTGCCGGGCTGCCAGGCGGAGGGGCCCCAGGCGTCGCGGATCCGGGCCCTGAGGGGGCGTCCGGACGGGTTGGTGACGGTCAGTTCGACGCGGGCGGACTCGCCGAGCCGGACGGTGGTGTCGCCGCCCCGGCCGAGCCGGAGGCTGCGGACGGGGGCGGCGAGCACCAGGTCGACGAGGGCGGCGAGCAGGACCGTGCCGCTGGCCAGGCCGATCCCGGCCCAGGAGGGCAGCACCAGGCCCACGAGGACCGCGCCGAGGGCGGCGAGCAGGGCGGTTCGCCCGGTGAGGGCCATGCGGTGCGCTCCTTCCGGAACGGGCGGTTCAGCGGGGGACGGGCGTCTGGGCGAGGACGGCCTGGATGACGGAGTCGGCGGTGACGCCCTCCATCTCGGCCTCGGCGCGCAGTGCGACGCGGTGGCGCAGGGTGGGCAGGGCGAGCGCCTTGACGTCGTCCGGGGTGACGTAGTCGCGTCCGGCGAGCCAGGCCCAGGCGCGCGAGGCGCGGAGCAGGGCGGTGGCGCCGCGCGGCGAGACGCCCATGGACAGCGAGGGCGACTGCCGGGTGGCCCGGCAGAGGTCGACGATGTAGGCGAGGACCTCGGGGGAGACGGTCAGTTCGGCGATCTGCCAGCGGGCGGCGGCCAGGTGCTCGGGCCCGGCGACGGCGCGGACGCCGGCCGCGGCGAGGTCGCGGGGGTCGAATCCGGCGGCGTGCCGGGAGAGCACCTGGAACTCCTGGTCGCGGTCGGGCAGCGGCAGGACCAGCTTGAGCAGGAAACGGTCGAGCTGGGCCTCGGGCAGGGGGTAGGTGCCCTCGTACTCGACCGGGTTCTGGGTGGCGGCGACCAGGAACGGGACGGGCAGCGCGCGGGGCTCGCCGTCGACGGTGACCTGGTGCTCCTCCATGGCCTCCAGCAGGGCGGCCTGGGTCTTGGGCGGGGTGCGGTTGATCTCGTCGGCGAGCAGCAGGTTGGTGAAGACCGGGCCGGGCTGGAAGGAGAACTCGGCGGTGCGGGCGTCGTAGACGAGGGAGCCGGTGACGTCGCCGGGCATCAGGTCGGGGGTGAACTGGATGCGCTTGGTGTCCAGGCTGAGCGCGGTGGACAGGGCGCGCACCAGCAGGGTCTTGGCGACGCCGGGGACGCCCTCCAGCAGCACGTGGCCGCCGCACAGCAGGGCGACGACGAGACCGGTGACGGCGGCGTCCTGGCCGACCACGGCCTTGCCGATCTCGGCGCGCAGGGCGGTCAGCGCCTGGCGGGGGTCGGTGGCGGTGCCGGGGGTGCCCGGGGTGGCAGCCGCCGCGCCGGGGGTGCTGGTGGGGGTGGCGGTGGCCTGTTCGGTCACGGGTTCCGTACCTGCCTTTCGAGGGCGTCGAGGTCGTCGGCGAGCCGCAGCAGTGCGGCGTCGTCGGTCGGGGGCGGGCCGTAGAGGAGGGCCCGGACGTCCCCGGCGGGTCGTTCGGGGAGGCGGTCGGCCACCGCGGCGCAGAGCGCCTCGGGGTCGGGTGCGCCGGCCCGCGGCGGCACGCCGAGGGCCGGGGCGATGCGGTGGGCGGCGGCCCGGCGCAGGGCCTCGGCGGCGCGGCCGTGGGCCCTGGCCCGGCGGTAGAGCCGGGCGCGGCCCTCGGTGGTCTCGGCGGCGCGGACCACCACGGGCAGGTTCTCGCTGATCACCGGGCCGAGGCGGCGGCCGCGCCAGAGGGCGGCCAGGACGGCGGCCACGGCGAGCTGGTAGCCGGCCCAGCGCCAGCCGTCCGGGATGTAGTCGCCGAAGGTCCGGTTCCGGGTGCCCTCGGCGAGCGGCGCGGTGTAGTCGGGCAGGTGCCAGGTCAGGTGGGGCCGGGAGCCGAGCAGCCCGAGGGCGAGGGCGGCGTTGCCGTCCTCGGCGAGCTCGCCGTTCTGCAGGAAGTCGCCGGTGCCGAGCACGATGACCTCGCCGCCCGGGGCGGGGGCGCTGACCAGCGGGTAGCCGTGGCCGCGCGGGTAGCAGCCCTGACCGCGGCTGCCGCTGGTGTAGAGCATGCCGCCGATCCCGGCGCTGCCGGCCCGGACGGCCTCGGTGAGCGGGCACCGGGCGGGGGTGCTGCGGACGGTGGCGTAGGGCGGGCCGCCGTCCTCCTCGGAGGGGCGGATGCCGGGGGCCAGGGCGCTGAGGGCGGCCGGTCCGGGGGCGACGAGCACCAGCCGCTCGTGCCGGGCGCCGGCGACGGCCCGCAGTTCGGCCGGGGTGAGCAGGTCGGGTTCGGGCAGGACGAGGGTGTCGGGCCCGGTGGGGCGCAGGGTCGGGTCGGTGCTGATCGTGGTCCGTAGGCCCTGCTGCTCGAGCAGGGCGAGGACGGCGTGGGTGCCGTCGCTGTCGTAGGAGCGCGGGTCGAGCGGCGGGTAGCGGCGGTCCTGGCCGAGCGCGGCCACCGCAGTGGCGCCGATCAGCAGGACGGCGAGGGCGGCCAGGTACCAGCGGGCCCGGCGCCACAGGCCCCGCCCGGTGGGGGCGAGGCTGCTCGGGGCAGTCCCGCCGGGGGCGCGGCGGGCGGTCCCGGCCTCGGCGGGAGGCGCGGGGGCGGTGCTGGTCATGCCGCTCCTTCCGGGGCCGTGTCGAGATCCGGCCGGGCACGTTCCAGGGCCCGGTCGAGGTCGCTCAGCAGCTGGTAGGCGGCCTGGTCGGCGGTGCGCTCGCCGTAGGCGATGTCGTCGAAGGTGCGGGCGGCGCCGGCCAGCGCGGCGGCGTGCCGGGGCAGTGCCCGGCCGGCCTCGGCGGCGGCCTCGTCGGCGGTGCGGCCGGGGCGGGCGTCGAGCAGGGTGCGCTCCTCCAGGCCCCGGACGAGGGCGCGCATCCGGGCGCGGACGGCCTCGGCCCACTGCCCGGCGGCGGCGTGCCGTTCGGCGTCGGCCCGGTACTGGGCGGCGCGGCGCGGGCCCTCGTCGCCGTAGACGTCCAGGACGGTGCGGGCCGCGCGGCGGGGTGCGCCCAGGCGCCACCAGAGTGCGGCGCCGATCAGGACGGCGACGACCAGGAAGAGCACCAGGCCGGTGGTGCCGCTGGTGCCGGTGCCGGAGATGCCGTCCAGCGCTCCGGTGATGTGGTCGTTGAGCCAGCTCATGACCCGTTCCAGGACGCTCGGGTCGTGCTTGTGGTACTCCGCGTCGAGCAGTTCGTCGCGGGCGGCGTCGCGCGCCGGGTCCCGCGGCACGGTGACCGGGGCGCCGCCCGCGACGAGGAGCCCGTCCCCCCAGGTAGGCATCCGCGTCAGCGCCTCGCCGGGCCGGGGCCGGCCCGGTCGCCCCGGCCGGCGCCGTCGGGCTCGGCGAGGCCGGCGGCGCGGGCCAGTTCGATGTCGAGGGCCTCGCGGCGGATCCGCTGGTCGACGTAGATCAGCACGTTCAGGGCGGCCAGGAAGGGGATGGTGAGGGTGGCCGCGATGATGCCGGCGACGGCGGTGGTGACCAGCATGGCGGCCGGCTGGTGGGCGATGCTGTTGAGGTCGACCTGGCGGTCGACGTCGTCGAAGCCGAGGACGAGCCCGAGGAAGCGGAACGGGACGGCGATGACCATCGCCACGATGAAGGACAGCACCTCGCCGAGCAGCGTGACGCCGAAGATCCGCCACCAGGAGCCGCGGACCAGGCGCCGGGAGCGGGACAGCGCGGTGACCACGCCCTGCTTCTCCAGCATCAGGGCGGGGGCGGCCAGGCTGAACCGGATCCACAGCCAGGCGGCGACCGGGAGGGTCAGGAAGCCGACGAGGAACAGCAGTGCCTCGGTGGCGGGCTCGCCGGAGCCGCCGGATCGGTAGAAGTACCAGGGACTGAACCCGAGCAGCACCACGCCGCCGGACATCAGGCCGGTGAGCACGGTCAGTCCGAGCAGCTGCAGCACCCGGGGACGGGCGTCGCGCCAGGCGTCCCCGGCGGTCGCGGACCGGCCGAGGACGGCGCGGCTGACGACCACGGTGAGCAGGGAGACGGCGATCACGCTGCCCAGCACCCGAAGCGGCAGGGTGGCCAGCAGGATCACCACCTGGGTGGCCGGTCCGGTCCTGCCCGTGACCAGCTGGCCGGCGGCGACGACCCCGGCCTGCTGGATCACGGCGATGCCGAGCGCGAGCGGGAGCGCCGTCCGCCAGTGCCTGCGGATGGTGGCGACGGAGCCGTCGAGGAGTTCGCCGACGCCGAGCGGGCGCAGCGGGATGACGCCGGGCTTGGGGCTCTGCGGGGCTCCCCAGCCGTACGGGTGGGGGCCGCCGCCCCCGGCGGGCCGGCCGCCGGTCAGGGCGGGCGGGGCGTTCCACCGGGGTGCGGGGTGGCCCTGCGGGGGTGCCGACGGCCCGGGCACGGCGGCGGGCGCGTCGGCCGGCGGCCGGGCGTCGCCGCGGGGCGGCTCGGACGAGCCGGGCGAGGCCCAGCCCGGAGTGTCGGTCATCACTGCTCCTCGGAGGGCGTCACGGGCGCGGTTCCGGGCGGATCTTTCGCCCGCGCGCAGCGCCCATCGTGCCATGGGGCCAGGACGGGCCCCAGGGGCAGCCGCTCGATGATCGGCAAGCCGGGCCCCGTGGTGGGCGGGTGGTGGGCCGCGGAGGGTGCGGAGGTACTCCGGTGCGGGTCATTCGTCCGGTATGGCCGGAAATGGACGCCCGGCGAGTTGGCCGTTGTGGAGCATTGGCACTGCTGTGCGGCAGGTCACAATCCGGTAATGAGAGGATGGACGCATGAAGGGACGCGTCCTCGTCGTTGATGACGACTCCGCACTGGCCGAGATGCTCGGCATCGTGCTGCGTGGTGAGGGTTTTGAGCCGTTTTTCGTCGCGGATGGGGACAAGGCGCTAGCCGCGTTCCGGGAGACCAAGCCCGACCTGGTCCTGCTGGACCTCATGCTGCCCGGCCGGGACGGCATCGACGTCTGCCGGCAGATCCGGGCGGAGTCCGGGATCCCGATCGTCATGCTGACCGCGAAGACCGACACGGTCGACGTCGTGGTGGGCCTGGAGTCGGGTGCCGACGACTACGTCACCAAGCCGTTCAAGCCCAAGGAGCTGGTGGCCCGGGTGCGCGCCCGGTTGCGCCGCGCCGAGGAGCCCACCCCCGAGCAGCTGACCATCGGCGACCTCGTGATCGACGTGGCCGGCCACTCGGTCAAGCGGGACGGCCGGGGCATCCCGCTGACCCCGCTGGAGTTCGACCTGCTGGTCGCGCTCGCCCGCAAGCCCTGGCAGGTGTTCACCCGCGAGGTGCTGCTGGAGCAGGTCTGGGGCTACCGCCACGCGGCGGACACCCGCCTGGTCAACGTCCACGTGCAGCGCCTGCGGTCGAAGATCGAGAAGGACCCGGAGCGCCCCGAGATCGTGGTGACCGTCCGCGGCGTCGGCTACAAGGCCGGACCCAGCTGACGTGACGCACCAGGCTGACGAAGCCCCGTCGGGTACCGCGACCGACGGGGCCGACTCCGTTCGCGGGTCCGTGCTGAGCTCGACCACCCGCAAGCGCCGCCGCGCGGCCGCGTACGCGTTGCTGACCCGGCAGCTGCGCCGCCCCACGCGCCGGGTGACCGCCCTCTACCGGCGGTCGATCCAGTTGCGCGTGGTCGCGGTCTCCCTGCTGGCCTCCATCGCGGTCGTCCTGGTGCTCGGCGTGGTCGTGGTGGCGCAGGTGCGCACCGGGCTGCTCGACACCAAGATGGCGGCCGCCCGCGAGCAGGCCAGGATCGGCTTCCAGGCCGAGCAGAAGAAGATCGACGAGGCGAAGGACCAGCGGGTGCGGGTCGGCGCCACCGCCGACCCCACCACCGAGGAGACCGGCACCTGGCTGCTGCGCCAGGTCAACGACCTGGCCGCGAGCGGGCAGACCGTCTACTCGGTGATCGCGATGGCCCCCGGCACCGACGCGATCGTCCCGGAGACCGGCTTCGCGCCCCGCTACTCGGGCGACATCCTGCCCAGCAGCGTCCCGGACACCCTGCGCGACAAGGTGTACACCGAGGCCGGCCAGATGTACGACCAGCCGACCCGGATCCAGCGGGCCGACGACCGGACCGAGCCCGGGCTGGCCCTCGGCATGCAGTTCAGCGGCCCGGCCGGCAACAGCTACCAGATGTTCTACGTGTTCTCCTTCGGCCAGGAGACGGACACCCTGAACCTGATCACCGGCACCCTGGCGACCGCCGGCGTGTTCGTGGTGATCCTCATGGGCGGCATCGCCTGGGTCGTGGTGCGCCAGGTGGTCACCCCGGTGCGGATGGCCGCCGGCATCTCCGAGCGGCTCGCCGACGGGCACCTCGAGGAGCGGATGAAGGTCACCGGCACGGACGACATCGCCCGCCTCGGGGAGTCGTTCAACCGGATGGCCAACGCCCTGCAGGCGCAGATCCGCCAGCTGGAGGAGCTGTCCCGGGTGCAGCGGCGCTTCGTCTCCGACGTCTCGCACGAGCTGCGCACCCCGCTGACCACCGTCCGGATGGCCGCCGACCTCATCTACGACAGCCGCGAGGACCTGGACCCGATGGCGGCCCGCTCGGCGGAGCTGCTGCAGGGCCAGCTGGACCGCTTCGAGTCGCTGCTGGCCGACCTGCTGGAGATCAGCCGGTTCGACGCCGGCGCCGCGATCCTGGACGCCGAACCGGTCGACCTGCGCGAGATCGTCGGCCGGGTGGTCGAGGCCGCCGAACCGCTCGCCGAGGCGAAGGGCAGCGCCGTGGTGATCCGCGGCGACGGCGAGCCCGTGCTCGCGGAGGTCGACTCCCGCCGGATCGAGCGCATCCTGCGCAACCTGGTGGTCAACGCGCTGGAGCACGGCGAGGGCCGCGACGTGGTGGTCCGGCTGGGCTCGGCCGACGGCGCGGTCGCGGTCGGCGTGCGCGACTACGGCATCGGCCTCAAGCCCGGCGAGGCGTCCCGGGTGTTCCACCGCTTCTGGCGGGCCGACCCGTCCCGGGTGCGGACCACCGGCGGCACCGGCCTCGGCCTGTCCATCGCGGTCGAGGACGCGCACCTGCACGGCGGCTGGCTGCAGGCCTGGGGCGAGCCCGGCGGCGGATCGCACTTCCGGCTCACCCTGCCCCGCACCCGCGGCGGCGAGATCAGCCGGGCGCCGTTCCGGCTGGAGCCGGAGGACTCCCGCAACAACCGCGGACTGGGCGCCTACGGCACGCCGTACCGGCGGGCGATCAGCCCGTCCGGTGCGACCGCGCTGACCGTCGCCGAGGAGCAGGCGGAGACGCCGGAGGGGCCGGTCAACGGCTTCGGCAGCGGGCTCGGCGGGGTGCTGAACATCGGCCCCGGCCTGGGCCAGAGCCGGCTGCCCGTGGGCCCGCGCGCGGACCCCTCGGACGTGCGGACGGCGGGGGCCGGGTACGGTGCCACCGGCGCCCAGGTGATGGTGGACCCGACGCCGGGACGGCCGTCGGTGGCACAGCGGACGGCGGAGCCGGACGTGACGGGCGGGACGGACCTGGAGGGGTCGCAGCGTGCGAAGGACGAGCAGCGGGACTGAGCCGCGCTTCACGGCGGTGGCCGGCATGGTGCTCGGCGCCCTGCTGGCGAGCGGCTGCGCGGCGATGCCGGACTCCGGCGGCATCTCCAAGGTGGAGCTGTCCCAGGGGGCGGCGGACCGGAACCTGCAGGCCAGGGTCTACCCGGTGGCGCCCGCCAAGGGCGCCAAACCGCGCGCCCTGCTGACCGGCTTCCTGGACGCGGTGACCGCCGACGAGGGCTACGAGACCGCGCGCAAGTACCTCACCGAGGAGGCCGCGGCGACCTGGAACCCGGACGCCGGGATCCAGGTGCTCGCCGCCGCCACCCCGAACCTGCCGTCCGGGCAGGACGTCACCGACACGGACACCATGGTCTCCGCCTCGGTGACCGGCCAGGTGATCGCCAGGATCGACGAGAAGCAGTCCTACGTCCTGGTGGACGGTCAGCGCGACATCTCGTCCGACTTCACCTTCGTCCGGCAGAAGGACGGCGAGTGGCGGATCGACAAGCTGCCGGCCGGCGTGATCATGAACGAGACCAACTTCCGGAACAGCTACCGCCAGGTCGACCGGTTCTTCTACACCTCCCCGGACCCGTCCGCGGTGTCCGCCGGCAAGGCCGACCAGGAGGTGCTGATCGCCGACCCGATCTACCTGCGGCGCCGAATAGACCCGCTGACCATGGCCGCGAAGGCCCTGGTCGCCGGGCCCTCGAACTGGCTCGCGCCGGTCGCCCGGACCGCCTTCCCGAGCGGCGCCCGCGTCGACCGGGTGACCGTCGACGACAGCCGGGTCGCCCACGTCCAGCTCGGCGGGGCCGACACCACCGACGGGGTGGCCTGCCGCCGGATGGCGACCCAGCTCTTCTACACCCTGGCCGACCAGGGCAAGGGGCAGGTCGAGCGGCTGGAGCTGAAGGGGCAGCGCGGCAGCTGCGCCGTCTCCCGCAGCGACGTGCAGGGCACCGGGCCCGGCGCCCTGGCCGGGCCGCCGCCCGCGCAGCAGTACTACCAGCGCGCCGACAACGGCGTCCTGATGGTCACCGAGGAACAGCGCAACGGGGACCCGGTGCGCGGCGTCCTCGGCAAGCCGCAGCCGGCCGGCAAGCCCGCGCTCGGCACCGTCGCGGTCAACCGGGACGGCTCCTGGGCCGCCGCGATCAGCGGCGACGGCCACCAGCTCTACTCGGTGCCGCTCTCCGACAACGCGGTGGCGCTGCCCGAACCGGTGCTCGGTACGCCGGTGCGGACCGCCGACAAGGAGGACGGGCTGGCCTCGCCCAGCTGGGACGGCCGCGGCGACCTCTGGGTGGTGGACCGCAACCCGCAGGCGCCGCGGGTGGTGATGGTCCGCGGCAACAAGGCCTACCCCGTGCCGGTCGAGAAGCTGGACGGGCAGACCGTGCAGGCGATGAAGATCTCCTCGGACGGCGCCCGGGTGGCGCTGGTGGTCAAGACCGCCGGTGTGCCCAGCCGTTCGCTGATGTTCGGCCTGGTGGTGCACGGCGGGACCCCGGAGGCCCCCACCGCGAAGATCGTCGGGCTGCGCCGCGCCGCGCCCTCGCTCACCGACGTCGTCTCGGTCTCCTGGGCGGAGGCGGACCAGCTGCTCGTACTCGGCAAGGAGGCCGACCGGATCCAGCAGCTGCACTACATCAGCACCGACGGCTCGCAGAGCACCGACGGCCCGCTCCCGGGCGCCGACAGCATGCTCACCGTCTCGGCCTCCGAGTCCCGCTGGAGCGCGCTGGCGCAGGCGCCGCCGGTGCTCGCGGTGGCGGTGGGGAAGATCTACCGTCTGATCGGCAATCAGTGGCGGGAGGTCCCGCTCACCGACAAGGCGGGGTCCTTCTTCTACCCGGGCTGACCCGGGCTGACCCGGGCTCACCCGGGTCGATCCCCTCGGCAGTCTCGATCCGCTCCGCCCGGCCCCCGTGGCCGGGCGGCGGCGGTTCCGGGGCCGCTCAGCCGGCCCGGCGCGGGCCGGCCGTTCCCGCTGCTCCTGCCGTTCCCGCCGTTCCCGTTGCTCCCGCCGCGGCGACCGCGGCGCCGGCCCGGGCCGGCAGCCCGGCGTCGGCCAGCGCCCGGGCCGCCTCGGCCAGGCTGGCACCGGTGGTCACCAGGTCGTCCACCAGGACGGGTTGACGGCCCGCCATGGCCCGGCCGGCGCGCGGCAGCACCGTCAGCGCACCGTGCAGGTTGCGGCGGCGCTCGGCCGCGCCCAGCCCCGCCTGGTCGGCGACCGGGCGCGCGTGCCGCAGCAGCGGCTCGGCCCGGACGTCCAGGCCGGCCCGGCGCAGCGAGCGGGCGGCGGCCCCGGCCAGCCGCAGCGTCGGGTCGTGGCCGCGGGCGCGGACGGCGGCCCGGGTCGAGGGCATCGGGACCAGCAGCAGCGGCGCGGCGCCGGCCCGCGGACCCAGCGAGGAGCGCACGGCCCGGCCGAGCGCCTCGCCGAGCGGCCCGGCCAGCCGCAGCGCGCCGCGCTCCTTGTGCGCGAGCAGCAGCTGTCGGACCGGGTCGGCGTACGGGGCGGCGGCGTGCACCCAGGGCAGCGGGGTGGGGCCGGGGAGGGCGGTGGCCAGCGCGAGCCGGCAGACCGGGCAGAGCTGGCTCCGTTCGGCGCCGCAGCCCGCGCAGCGGGCCGGCAGCAGGACGTCCAGCAGCCCGGCCAGTGCGTGGCCGAACGGCCCTTGGGCGGGGCGCGGACGGGTGGGTGCGGGGGTGGTCGGCACGGCTGCTCCTGGCGGCGGCAGGCACGAAGAGTGAGCAAAGGATGCGCCGTACGGGGGGTGTTGTCCAGGTATTCACCCATGCTTCACTCGCAGGAGGGTAGAGAGGGTGGAACAGCTTGACCGCCCTGCCCGCAGTACGGGGTGATACCCGTGTCCTCACCTGGGGAGGCGAAAACCCCGTGTGAGGTGTTCGATAAGCCCACAGGGGGTTTCAACCGTCCCTGGTGGGGAGGAAGTGAGGTGAGGGCCAGTCGTTTCCGTCGCTGGCGGCGGGGGCGGGGGGCCGGCAGTGGATGGGCTGGTCCAGCTGGGTCTCAGCCCGGTCCGGTAGCACCCGGATCGGCGTCAGCACGAGGGATCGGAGTTCTGCGTGGACATCGTCGTCAAGGGCCGCAAGACCGAGGTGCCCAAGAGGTTCCGCGAGCACGTGGCCGAGAAGCTGGAGAAGGTCCAGAAGTTCGACGGCAAGGTGATCAGCCTCGACGTCGAGGTGTCCAAGGAGCACAACCCGCGGCAGGCCGACCGGTCCGAGCGGGTGGAGATCACTCTCCGTACCCGTGGGCCGGTGATCCGGGCCGAAGCCGCCGCCGGGGACCCGTACGCGGCGCTCGACCTGGCCTCGGCGAAGCTCGACGCACAGCTGCGCAAGTCGGCTGACCGGCGTCGGGTGCACAAGGGCGGCAACGGCCGCACCCCCATCAGCGTCGCCGAGGCGACCGCGCCGCTGGCCGCGCTGCCGCTGACGGCCACGCCGGAGAGCGAGACCAACGGCGCCGTCCGCAAGACCATGATGGGATCCCTGGAGGTCGAGGGCGAAGGCCCGCTGGTGGTCCGGGAGAAGACCCACCCGGCCGCCCCCATGGCGCTGGACCAGGCGCTCTACGAGATGGAGCTGGTCGGCCACGACTTCTACCTCTTCGTGGAGAAGGACAGCGGCCTGCCGAGCGTCGTCTACCGCCGCCACGGCTACCACTACGGTGTCATCCACCTGCAGACCGACTCGTCGGCCGGCTCGGGTAGTGGAGCGGGCGGGGCGATCGGGGCGAACGGCGACGAGGACTGACCGTCCGAGCAGTGATGGAGAGGTGACCCCGGTGGCTCCGGCCGCCGGGGTCACCGGCGTTCCGGGCCAGGTCGGCTCGAACCGCGCTCGAGGAGCGGCCCGGGGGGTCACCCGATGCGGAGCGATCGGCGCCGGAGGGTGACCGCGGCGGCTGCGGGGCGTGGAATGATTGGCGCACGACGACCCGCGAAGGGGGAGGAGCGGATGGGGGATCACTTCGGGCTGGGGCCCGCCAGGGGGCCTGCCGCCGGACTGTCACCGGGGCCGGAGGAGGAACCCGCGTACGCGCCGCGCCGGGGTGAGCCGATCCGCGTGCTGGTGGTGGACGACCACGCGCTGTTCCGGCGGGGGCTGGAGATCGTGCTCGCGGAGGAGCCGGACATCAAGGTCGTCGGCGAGGCGGGGGACGGCGCCGAGGCCGTGCTGAAGGCCGCCGATCTGCTGCCCGACATCATCCTGATGGACGTGCGGATGCCGCGGCGCAGCGGGATCGAGGCCTGCACTGCGATCAAGGACGTGGCGCCCAGCACCAAGATCATCATGCTGACGATAAGCGACGAGGAGGCCGACCTCTACGAGGCGATCAAGGCCGGAGCCACCGGCTACCTGCTGAAGGAGATCTCCACCGACGAGGTCGCCACCGCGATCCGGGCGGTCGCCGACGGGCAGTCCCAGATCAGCCCCTCGATGGCCTCCAAGCTGCTCACCGAGTTCAAGTCGATGATCCAGCGCCGCTCCGACGACCGGGACCTGGTGCCCGCACCCCGGCTCACCGACCGGGAGTTGGAGGTGCTGAAGCTGGTGGCGACCGGGATGAACAACCGGGAGATCGCCAAGGAGCTGTTCATCAGCGAGAACACCGTGAAGAACCACGTGCGCAACATCCTGGAGAAGCTCCAACTGCACTCCAGGATGGAGGCCGTGGTGTACGCGATGCGCGAGAAGATCCTCGAAATAGGGTGACCGGGGCGGCGCCCGGGCCTCAGGCCGCCAGGAGCTTCTCCAGGGCCGGGCGCAGCCGCTCGTCGTTCAGGGCCTCGACCCGGACGGCGTCGCATCCCACCCAGGCCGCCGCCTCGCGCAGGGCGGTGGCCAGGGCGTCCAGGTGCCGGGCGGAGTCCAGCGAGAGCTGACGGGCCACCAGGGTCCGGCCCTCGCGGGCCGGGTCCACCCGGCCGACCAGCCGGCCCCCGGCCAGCAGCGGCATGGCGAAGTAGCCGTGCACCCGCTTGTGCTTGGGGGTGTAGGCCTCCAGCCGGTGCGTCATGCCGAAGATCCGCTCGGTGCGCGCGCGGTCCCAGACCAGCGAGTCGAACGGCGAGAGCAGCGTGGTG
Source organism: Kitasatospora sp. NPDC101176 (assembly GCF_044768035.1). Classification (NCBI taxonomy): domain Bacteria; kingdom Bacillati; phylum Actinomycetota; class Actinomycetes; order Kitasatosporales; family Streptomycetaceae; genus Kitasatospora; species Kitasatospora sp. NPDC101176. Next base: position 218,826 of record NZ_JBIWPA010000011.1, on the reverse strand, counting down.
CGGTGGCGGCCGCGCGGGGCGCCGGCCAGCGCGGCCGGATCGGCCCAGGCCGCCGCCGGCGCACCCCCGGGGCCCCAGCCGGCCACCTCGACCGGGACCAGCCCGCAGTCGCCGAGCACGCCGTCCAACTCCTCGGCGCGCAGTCGGTGGTAGTCCAGCAGGTCGGCCCGGGTGGCCACGCCGAGTGCGGCCCCGGCCTGGGCGACCAGGGTCCGCACGCACTCCGCGTCGTCGGGCTCCTGGCCGAACAGCGCGTCGGGGACGGCCTGTTCGGCCAGCGCGTAGACGCGCTTCCAGCTCCGGCGCTCGGTGCAGGCCACGTCGCCGAAGGCCAGGGCGCGCTCGACCGCGATCTTGGTGTCGGACCAGTCCCACCACTCGGCCGTCCGCTTGGCGCCGCCCAGCTCGGTGGAGGTCAACGGCCCCTCGGCGCGCAGCTTGTCGAGCACGTGCCGGTACGTCTCGGGGGTGACTTGGTGGCCCCAGAGGTGGCCGCGCTCGCGGTAGCGGCGGCGCCGGAAGGCGAACAGCGGCCACTCCTCGACCGGCAGGATGCAGGCGGCGTGCGACCAGTACTCGAAACTCGTGCCGGCACCCCAGTAGGCCGCCTCGACGGCCGGGCGGCCGACCGCGCCGAGCCGGGCGTACGGCACCAGCTCGTGCGAGCGGGCCAGCACCGAGATGGTGTCCAGCTGGACAGCGCCCAGGTGCCGGAGCACGCCGCGCACCCCGCCCCGGCGGTCCGGTGCGCCGAGCAGGCCCTGGGCCCGCAGGGCGATCCGGCGGGCGTCGTCGGCGCTGAGGACGGTGACGGGCGGGCCGGCGGGGGCGCCGGCGGCAGGCAGGGCGGTCATGTCCGCGAGGGTAGTCGCGGGCACCGACAACCGGGTGCCGGCCGGGGGCGGGGTGCGGGGTCCGGGTGCGGCCCGGGGCCCGGGTGGGCGGCCGGCGCCGGGTGCGGTGGTACCGGGCTCAGACCCGGCGGTCGGCCGGCCCCGCGGCGTCGAGGAGGCCCGGGACGTCCGGGAGGTCGGAGGCGAGCAGCGAGGCGACCCAGGCGTCTCGGAAGGTGCCGCGCTGCTCGGCGTACGAGCGCAGGGTGCCCTCGAAGCGGTAGCCGACCCGCTCGGCGACCGCGCGGGACGCCTCGTTGCCGACGTAGGCCTGCCACTCGAGGCGGCGCAGGCCGAGCTCGAGCAGCCCGTGCCGGGCGACGGCGCGGGCGGCCTCGACGGTGTAGCCGCGCCCGCGGAACTCCTTCACCGCCCACCAGCCGACCTCGGCGGAGCCCCGGTCGCCGGGGCGCAGGACCAGCCCCTGGGTGCCGACCAGGGCGCCGGACGCGCGCTCGAACACGCACCAGATCAGGTTCCCGCCGGTGCGCCGGCCCTCGGCGGCGAGGTCGTGGACGAAGTACTCCGCGTCCTCCCGGCGGTACGGGCTGGGCACCACCGTCCAGCGCTGGATCTCCTCGTCCTGGCAGGCGGCGTGGACCGCGTTCACGTCCGAGGCCTGCGGGGGCCGCAGCAGGAGGCGGTCGGTGGTGAGGGAGGCGGGGTCGCCGCCGGGGCCTTCGACGTCTTCTTCCATGCCGGGATTATTCCGACGGAAGGGGAATTCGGTCATCCGAATATGCGGCCAACTCCCGGGTGGGCTGACCGGTTTGCCCCGGTGGGCGGTGCTATCGGTCCAACTGCTCGGGCGGGTGACACGGGAATAGCGTGCTGACGCACCTCCCGGGGCATTGGACTCCTCGCATACGATGGCCCGTGCGGTGGGGTGGACCCGCCGTGCAGTCGTCCAGTGCCAATACAGGCAAGGAGCCCGCTCAAGTGTCCGTCTTCGACAAGATCCTGCGCGCCGGCGAAGGCAAGATCCTTCGCAAGCTGCAGCGGATTGCTGCCCAGGTCAACTCCATCGAAGAGGACTTCGTCAACCTCACCGACGCCGAGCTCCGCGCGCTGACCGACGAGTACAAGCAGCGGCTCGCCGACGGCGAGACCCTGGACGACATCCTCCCCGAGGCCTTCGCCACCGTCCGCGAGGCGGCCAAGCGCGTCCTGGGCCAGCGGCACTACGACGTCCAGCTGATGGGCGGCGCCGCCCTGCACCACGGCTACGTCGCCGAGATGCGCACCGGCGAGGGCAAGACCCTCGTCGGCACCCTGCCCGCGTACCTGAACGCGCTCACGGGCAAGGGCGTCCACCTGATCACGGTCAACGACTACCTCGCCGAGCGCGACTCGGAGTGGATGGGCCGGGTGCACCGCTTCCTGGGCCTCGAAGTCGGCGTGATCCTGGCGAACATGACGCCCGCCGAGCGCAAGCAGCAGTACGCGATGGACATCACGTACGGCACCAACAACGAGTTCGGCTTCGACTACCTGCGCGACAACATGGCCTGGTCGAAGGACGAACTCGTCCAGCGCGGCCACAACTTCGCCGTCGTCGACGAGGTCGACTCGATCCTCATCGACGAGGCCCGCACCCCGCTGATCATCTCCGGCCCGGCGGACCAGGCGACCAAGTGGTACGCCGACTTCGCCAAGCTGGTGCTGCGCCTGAAGGTCGACCGCGACTACGAGGTCGACGAGAAGAAGCGCACCGTCGGCATCCTGGAGGAGGGCGTCAGCCGGGTCGAGGACTACCTGGGCATCGACAACCTCTACGAGTCGGTGAACACCCCGCTGGTCGGCTTCCTGAACAACGCCATCAAGGCGAAGGAGCTGTACAAGGCGGACAAGGACTACGTCGTGATGAACGGCGAAGTCATGATCGTCGACGAGCACACCGGCCGCATCCTGGCCGGCCGCCGCTACAACGAGGGCATGCACCAGGCGATCGAGGCCAAGGAGGGGGTGGAGGTCCAGAACGAGAACCAGACGCTGGCCACCATCACCCTGCAGAACTTCTTCCGCCTGTACGACAAGCTCGCGGGCATGACCGGTACCGGCACCACCGAGGCCGCCGAGTTCCACCAGATCTACAAGCTCGGCGTCGTCCCGATCCCGACCAACAAGAACCCGCTGCGCATCGACCAGCCCGACCTGATCTACAAGTCGGAGCCGGCCAAGTTCGCCGCCGTGGTCGAGGACATCGCCGAGAAGCACGAGAAGGGCCAGCCGGTGCTGGTCGGCACCGTGTCGGTCGAGAAGTCCGAGTACCTGTCGCAGGAGCTGCGCAAGCGCGGCATCCCGCACGAGGTGCTGAACGCCAAGCACCACGAGCGCGAGGCGCAGATCGTCGCCCAGGCCGGTCGCAAGGGCGCCGTCACCGTCGCCACCAACATGGCCGGCCGCGGTACCGACATCATGCTCGGCGGCAACGCCGACCACCTCGCCGCCGCCGAGCTGGCGCAGCGCGGGCTGACCCCGACGGACACCCCGGAGGAGTACGAGGCCGCCTTCCCGGCCGCGCTGGAGAAGGCCAAGGCCTCGGTCAAGGCCGAGCAGGACGAGGTCAAGGAGGCCGGTGGCCTCTACGTCCTCGGCACCGAGCGGCACGAGTCCCGCCGGATCGACAACCAGCTGCGCGGCCGCTCCGGCCGTCAGGGCGACCCGGGCGAGTCCCGCTTCTACCTGTCGCTGGGCGACGACCTGATGCGCCTGTTCAAGGCCGGCATGGTCGAGCGCGTGCTGTCGATGGCCAACGTCCCCGAGGACGTGCCGATCGAGTCGAAGATGGTCACCCGGGCGATCGCCTCCGCGCAGACCCAGGTCGAGCAGCAGAACTTCGAGATCCGCAAGAACGTCCTCAAGTACGACGAGGTGCTGAACCGCCAGCGCGAGGTCATCTACGGCGAGCGCCGCCGCGTGCTGGAGGGCGAGGACCTGCAGGAGCAGGTCGGCCACTTCATGGACGACACCGTCGCGGCCTACGTCAAGGCGGCCACCGGCGAGGGCTTCGAGGACGACTGGGACCTGGAGAAGCTCTGGTCCGCGCTCAAGCAGCTCTACCCCGTCACCCTGGACCTGGAGGAGCTCGAGGAGGAGGCCGGCGGCACCGCCGGGCTGACCCCGGAGTTCCTGACCAGGGCCATCCAGGAGGACGTCCAGGCGCAGTACGGCGCCCGCGAGGACCAGCTCGGCGAGGAGATCATGCGCGAGCTGGAGCGCCGGGTCGTGCTGTCCGTGCTGGACCGCCGCTGGCGCGAGCACCTCTACGAGATGGACTACCTCCAGGAGGGCATCGGCCTGCGGGCCATGGCGCAGCGCGACCCGCTGATCGAGTACCAGCGCGAGGGCTTCGACATGTTCACCGCGATGATGGAGGGCATCAAGGAGGAGTCCGTCGGCTACCTGTTCAACCTGGAGGTCCAGGTCGAGCAGCAGGTCGAGGAGGTCCCGGTCGAGGACGCCGCGGTGATGCTCGACAAGCTGGAGAAGGACGCCGCCCGCCCGGAGATCAAGGCCAAGGGCCTGGAGGCCCCGAAGCCGCAGCGGCTGCACTACACGGCCCCCTCGGACGAGGTCGGCGGCGGGGTCATCGAGGGCGACTTCGAGGACCTGGCGCCGGAGGACGAGGGCGACGGGCTGACCCGCGCCGAGCGCCGCAAGGCCGCCAAGTCGGCCAAGGGCCGCCGCCGCAAGGCCTGATCGACCCGCAGGACGCCGCACAGGGCGCCGCTCCCGGACGGGGGCGGCGCCCTGCGCCGTCCGCCGCCGGGCCGCGCCGGTGTCCGGGCCGGGGCCCGTGTTCTCGCGCGCGGCCGGGGCCACGGAGGCCCGGCTCACCGGGCCTCCACGGCGGTGCACTGCCACTGCCCGGCCTGCCCGCGCTGCTCCAGCCGGAAGGCCACCATGTGGTGCCGCCGGCCGAGGTCGACCCGAACGCAGGCCTCCACGGCGTCCGGCGCGGGGGACCGGTCGTGCACCGGGCCGAGCCGGGGCCGGTCGGCGGCGCCGCCGCGGCGCAGCGCGCCGATCCGGACCAGGGACGCGAGCTGCCCGTAGCCGTCCAGGCTGGTGTGCCGCATCAGCTGGCCGGCGGGCCGGGCGCCGGTGAGCACCTCGACGAGCTGGTGGGCGAACCGGGAGGCGAGCGCGCGGGGGTCGTGGCCGCCGGGGCCGGGGCAGTCCGTGCGGGGGTGGCGGGGCCGGCGTCCGGCGGGGTGGTGGTCGTGGGCGGCCGGGTGGCTCCCGCGCGGGGCTGCGTGCCGGGCCCGGGTGGCGGGGTGCTGGGCGGCGGGGTGCTGCGTGGCCGGGTGCTGGGCGAGCGGGTGGGCGGCGGCGCCGTGCGGTCGGCGGTGCGGGCGGGGGCTCAGCGGTGCGGTCACGGTCGGCTCCTCGGTCGGGTGGTGCGGGTACGGAGGGTTCTAGTGGCCCCGTGCGTGGGGCGGCAAGGGCTTTCGCGGCCATCCGGGGACCAGTCGGAAAGTTCACCTATCCGGGTGAATCGGGCAGTGCGGTGACGGGCCCGCGACCAGGCCCCGGGGCGCCCGGTTGACGTGCGGGAACGGTGCCTGCGGTCCGAAAGGGGACGCTCCGCCGCGCCGGACCGGGTGATGCCGCGCCGCCGCCCCCGTTGCGCCGCCCGGCCGCCCGCGCGCACCATCGGAGCCTGACCGGGAACCGCGGGGAGCGGGCGAGCCGCCCCCACGACGACGGGCGGACGCGATGACGACACGGGTGGCGGTGCCGTCCCCGGCGGCCGCGGGCACCTCCCCGCCTGCCGGGGACGCCCCCCGGCGCGGCCTGGTGCTGGGCGGCGGCGGGATGCTCGGCGCGGCCTGGACGATCGGTGCGCTGTGCGCCGTCGAGGAGGCCACCGGTCGGCGCCCGGGCGACGCCGACCTGCTGCTCGGCACCTCCGCGGGCGCGATCCTCGGCGCGCTGCTGGCCGGCGGGGTCGGCCCCGAGCAGCTGCGCGACCACCAGCGCGGCCTGCCGGTCACCGAGGGCCCGCTGGCCGGGGTGGCCTTCGACTACGAGACCTCCGTCGGCGGTGCGCTGCCGCCGCGACCGCGGCCCGGCATCGGCTCGCCCGGCCTGCTGCGGGACGCCGTCCGGCACCCGCGCGAGTACCCGCTGCTGACCATGGTGTCCGCGATGGCGCCGCACGGCCGCGGTTCGCTGACCCCGGTCGGCGAGCTGGTGCGCGGTCTGCTCGGCCCCGGCGGCTGGCCGCCGCCCGGCGAGGGCGGCGGCGCCAGGGTCCCGGCGCTGAGGGTGGCCGCGGTGGACTACCGCAGCGGCCACCGGGTGGTCTTCGGCGACCCGGACGCCCCGGCGGTCGCGGTCGCCGACGCGGTGATGGCCTCCTGCGCGATCCCCGGCTGGTTCGCGCCGGTGCGGCTGAACGGCTCGGCGTACGTGGACGGCGGCTGCTGGTCCGCCACCAACGCCGACCTGCTGCTCGGCCGGGGCCTGGACGAGGTCTACGTGCTCGCCCCGATGGCCCTGCGGCTGGGCCCGCCCGACGGCGGTCCGGCCGGCGCCGACCCCGCGCACCCGGTCGACGGGGCCGGGCGCGGCACCCTCGCCGCACTGCGCGAGTGGCGCGCCCGGGACCGTCCGCGCGGCGTCCTGGCCCAGCTGGTCAGCCGCTACCGCCGCGCCGTCACCCGGCAGCTGCTGCGCGAGGCCGCGCTGCTGCGGGCCGAGGGCGTGCGGGTGCGACTGCTCGCGCCGACCCTGGCCGACCTCGCCGTGATGGGCCCGAACATGATGGACCCGGCCCGCCGCGACCCCGTCCTGGAGAGCGCCCTGAGGACCAGCCGGGAGGCCCTGCGGGCCACCCGCTGAGCCGGGCCGGGGTGATCACGGGGGGCCGTGCGGCGCTTATTCTTGGGGCGCTGCACGTAGTGCCGCTGGACGAACCCCCGCCGGACGGACCCGGCAGGACGAACCCAGGCAGGACGAACCCCCGCAGGACGAACCGGAGAGTGCCACCGATGCGCGTGTACGTGCCCACCACCCTGACCGGCCTGGCGGCGGCGCACCCCGGTGGTGCCCTGGAGCCGTCCGCGGCCTACGCCGTGACGCCCGCGCTGCGCGAGTGGTACGTCAGCGACGACCTGGAGGAGCTGGAGTACGCGGCGCTGAACCGGGCCGCCCAGTCCTCCCTGCGCCTGCTGGCCGCCGACCCGGACGCCCCGCGCCGCCGGGTCGTGGTGGCGCTGGACGTCGCGGACTCGGCGGTCCGGCCCTTCCCGGGCGACGAGTACCAGGACCAGGCCTCGCTCGGCCGGGTGGTGCTGGCCGGCCCGCTGCCGCTGGCGAAGGCGGCGGCGGTGCACGCGGACGTCGCCGACGACGAGGTGGTCGAGGACGTCGCGGCGGCGGTGGCGGCGGTGTCCGCGGCCGACGCGGGCGACCAGGACGCCCAGTTCACCGTGGACGGCGCGGAGGACCACGACCTGCTCTGGTTCGCGACCCAGGAGATCCCGTCCCTGCTGGCCTGAGGTGAGCCGGGCCCTACCGGTCCGCCGGTGATCGGAGTTACCGTTCCCGGCGTGCGCACACACATCGTTTGGGACTGGAACGGCACGCTCTTCCACGACATGGAGGCGGTGCTCGGCGCGAGCAACGCCGCGTTCGCGACCATCGGCGTGGGGCCGATGACCCTGCAGGAGTACCGCGAGCAGTACGAGATCCCGATCCCCCGCTTCTACCAGCGGCTGCTCGGCCGGCTGCCCTCGGCGGAGGAGTGGCTGCTGCTCGACGACGCCTTCCACGCCCGCTACCACGAGCTGCGCCAGGAGTGCGGGCTGACCGAGGGCGCCCGCGAGCTGCTGGACGGCTGGGGGGAGGCCGGGCACAGCCAGTCGCTGCTGTCCATGTACGAGCACGAGAAGCTGCTGCCGCTGGTCGACACCTTCGGCCTCACCACCCGCTTCCTGCGGGTGGACGGCCGCAGCGGCCCGTCCGGCGGCCAGAAGGCCGAGCAGCTGGCCCGGCACCTGGCCGCGCTGGGCGAGCAGGTGGACCCGGCCCGGACGGTGCTGATCGGCGACGCCGCGGACGACGCCCTGGCGGCGCTGAGCGCTGGCGCGCACGCGGTGCTCTACACCGGCGGCTCGCACACCCGGGAGAAGCTGGAGCCGGTCGGCGTGCCGGTGGTGGACACCCTGGCCGAGGCGGTCGAGCTGGCCGGGCGGCTGGGGCAGGGCTGACGGGCGCGCCCCGGCCCCGCTCGACGGGCGGGGGCCGGCGCCCGTCGCGACGGCGGACGTGGCGGGCGCCACGTCCGCCGTCCGCGTGTCTGAACGGGCGGATCGCGCGGCGGCTGGTCAGGCTGGACTGACACCGGAGCAGTCAGCAGGACGGAGCCGCCATGCCCATCGACGCAGTCACCCAGGTACCGGACCCGGTCAACGAGCCCGTGCTGGGGTACGCGCCGGGCAGCCCGGAGCGGGACCGGCTGGTCCGCCGGCTGGACGAGCTGGCGGCCGAGCCCGTCCCGCTGCCGATGACCATCGGCGGCGAGCAGCGCTTCGGCTCCGGCGAGCGGATCGACGTCGTCCAGCCGCACCACCACGCGGCCCGGCTGGGGGTGCTCGGCAACGCCACCCGGGAGGACGCGCGGGCGGCGGTGGACGCGGCGCTCGCGGCCGGCTGGCAGTGGCGCTCGCTCTCCTTCGACGACCGGGCCGCGGTCTTCCTGCGGGCCGCCGAGCTGCTGGCGGGCCCCTGGCGGGAGACCCTCAACGCGGCCACCATGCTCGGCCAGTCCAAGACCGTGCAGCAGGCCGAGATCGACTCGGCCTGCGAGCTGATCGACTTCTGGCGGTTCAACGTGCACTTCGCGCGGCAGGTCCTGGCCGATCAGCCGGTCTCCTCGCCGGGCGTCTGGAACCGGGTCGACCACCGCCCGCTGGAGGGCTTCGTCTACGCCGTCACCCCGTTCAACTTCACCGCGATCGCAGGCAATCTGCCGACCGCGCCCGCGCTGATGGGCAACACCGTGGTCTGGAAGCCCGCGCCGACCCAGACCCTGGCCGCGCACCACCTGATGCGGCTGCTGGAGGCGGCCGGCCTGCCGCCCGGCGTGATCAACCTGGTCACCGGGGACGGCCTCCAGGTCTCCCCGGTCGCGCTCGCCGACCCGGCGCTCGCCGGGCTGCACTTCACCGGCTCCACGGCGACCTTCCAGTCGCTCTGGCAGACCATCGGCGCCAACATCGGCGGCTACCGGACGTACCCGCGGATCGTCGGCGAGACCGGCGGCAAGGACTTCCTGCTGGCGCACCGCTCGGCCGACCCGGAGATCCTGCGGACCGCGCTGATCCGCGGCGCCTTCGAGTACCAGGGCCAGAAGTGCTCGGCGCTCTCCCGCGCGTACCTGCCGCGCAGCCTCTGGCAGCGGATCAAGGACGAGCTGCTCGCCGAGGTGGACGCGCTCACGGTGGGCGACGTCACCGACCTCTCGAACTTCATGGGCGCCCTGATCGACCGGCGGGCCTTCGAGCGGAACCGGGAGGCCATCGAGCGGGCCAAGGCCGACCCGACGGTCGAGCTGGCGGCCGGCGGCCAGTACGACGACGCGATCGGCTGGTTCGTCCGGCCGACCGTGCTGGTCTCCTCCGACCACCGCAACGAGATGTTCCGGACGGAGTACTTCGGTCCGATCCTGGCCGTCCACGTGTACGAGGACTCCCGCTGGGACGACGTGCTGGGCCGGGTGGACGCCGGGGCCCCGTACGGGCTGACCGGTTCGGTGATCGCCCAGGACCGCTACGCGGTGGCCCAGGCGGTGGAGGCCCTGCGGTTCGCCGCCGGGAACTTCTACATCAACGACAAGCCGACCGGCGCGGTGGTCGGCCAGCAGCCCTTCGGAGGGGGCCGGGCCTCCGGGACGAACGACAAGGCGGGCGCCGTCCAGAACCTCCAGCGGTGGACCTCGGCCCGGGCGATCAAGGAGACCTTCGTCCCGCCCGTCCGGTACGGATACCCCCACATGGGCTGAGAGTGAACAAGGGGTTCCGGTTTGGACATGGTGTCCAGGACGGACCGATCATCCTGCAGGTTTGCGCCTCCCTGTCCCTGTGCACCTTCGATTGATCCGGTTAGGCTGGCTGGCGTCGTCGGGTGGCTTCGCAAGACGAATCGTCCTACCCACTGCGAAGGTGTTTCATGCGCGCCATGGGGCCTTTTCAGTCGGATGGTGCGGCAGGATTGCGGGAGACCCGTCGGTGAACATCCACACCCGACCGAGTCACGCAACGGCGCGCGACAGGAGCCAAGAAGTCATGCAGACCAAGCTGGACGCAGCCAAGGCCGAACTGCTCAAGAAGGCAGCCGCAGCCGCTGAGAACAGCCAGGTGGGGGGAGCGGCGCCGGGGGAGGGTCTGAGCAACGGCGCTCTGACCGCGTACCTGCACCACTACTACCTCCACACCGCGCCCGAGGACCTGGTCGACTCCGACCCGGTCGACGTCTACGGCGCGGCGGCCTCCCACTACCGGCTGGGCCTCAAGCGCCCGCAGGGCACCGCCGAGGTGCGGGTCCACACCCCCTCGGTGGAGGAGAACGGCTGGTCCTGCGGCCACACCGTGGTCGAGGTCGTCACCGACGACATGCCCTTCCTGGTCGACTCCGTCACCAACGAGCTGTCCCGCCAGGACCGCGCGATCCACCTCGTCATCCACCCCCAGCTGGTCGTCCGCCGTGACATCACCGGCAAGCTGCTGGAGATCCTGGACGTCGACGCCTGCTCCCGCAGCCAGGCCGCCGGCGCCGAGTGGCCCGCCGACGCGACCGTCGAGTCGTGGATGCACATCGAGATCGACCGCGAGACGGACCGCGAGGACCTGCGCTCCATCGAGACCAACCTGCGCCGGGTGCTCGGCGACGTCCGCGAGGTCGTCGAGGACTGGAGCAAGATGCGCGAGAGCGCGCTGCGCCTGGCCGACGAGCTCGCCGAGGAGCCCCCGGGCGGCCTGCCCGAGCAGGAGGTCGGCGAGGCCTGGGAGCTGATGCGCTGGCTCGCCGACGACCACTTCACCTTCCTCGGCTACCGCGAGTACGACCTCGTCGAGCACGAGGGCGAGGAGGTCCTGAAGGCCGTCGCCGGCACCGGTCTGGGCATCCTGCGCGCCGACCCGCACAGCCACGACGACCGGCACCACTCGGTCAGCGAGGCCTTCGGCCGGCTGTCCGCGCCGGTCCGCGCCAAGGCCCACGAGAAGAAGCTGCTCGTCCTCACCAAGGCCAACAGCCGCTCCACCGTGCACCGCCCGGCCTACCTGGACTACGTCGGCGTGAAGAAGTTCAACGCCGCCGGCGAGCCGATCGGCGAGCGCCGCTTCCTCGGCCTCTTCTCCTCCGCCGCGTACACCGAGTCCGTCACCCGGATCCCGGTCGTGCGCCGCAAGGTCCAGGAGGTGCTGGACGCCTCCGGCTTCTCCAGCGAGAGCCACGACGGCCGCGACCTGCTGCAGATCATGGAGACCTTCCCGCGGGACGAGATGTTCCAGACCGCGGCCTCCGAACTGCTCTCCATCGCGACCAGCGTGCTCTACCTGCAGGAACGCCGTAAGCTGCGCCTCTTCCTGCGCCAGGACGAGTACGGGCGCTACTTCTCCGCGTTCATCTACCTGCCGCGCGACCGCTACACCACCCGGATCCGGCTGCTGCTCACCGACATCCTCAAGGAGGAGCTGAACGGCGCCACCATCGACTACACGGTGTACGCCACCGAGTCGGTGCTGACCCGCCTGCACTTCGTGGTCCGGGTCGCCCCGGGCACCGAGCTGCCGCAGCTCACCGACACCGACATCGAGCGGATCGAGAACCGCCTGGCCGAGGCGGCCCGGTTCTGGATGGACGGCTTCCACGACCAGCTGCACCTCGAGCTGGGCGAGGAGCGGGCCGCCGAGCTCGGCCACAAGTACGCCAACGCCTTCCCCGACGGCTACCGCGCCGACTTCCCGCCGCGCACCGCCGTCTCCGACATCAAGCAGATCGAGGCGCTGCACGGCGACGGCGACTTCCGCCTCAACCTGTACCAGCCCGTGGGCGCCGGCGACGACGAGCGCCGCTTCAAGATCTACCGGGTCGGCGGCCCGATCTCGCTCACCGAGGTCCTGCCGGTGCTCCAGCGACTGGGCGTCGAGGTGCTTGACGAGCACCCGTACGCGCTGCGCCGCTCCGACGGCACCACCGCGTGGGTGTACGACTTCGGCCTGAAGCTGCGCGAGGCCACCGGGCTCACCGACGAGGCCCGCGAGCGCTTCCAGGAGACCTTCGCGGCCACCTGGACCGGCAAGGCCGAGAACGACGGCTTCAACGAGCTGGTCCTCACCGCCGGGCTGACCTGGCGGCAGGCGATGATGCTGCGCGCGTACGCCAAGTACCTGCGTCAGGCGGGCTCCACGTTCTCCCAGGACTACATGGAGGACGCGCTCCGCAACAACACCCACACCACCCGCCTGCTGGTCAACCTGTTCGAGGCCCGGCTGAGCCCGAGCCACCGTTCGGGCGCCCTGGAGCTGACCGAGGGCATCCTGGAGGAGCTGGCCGGCGCGCTCGACGAGGTCGTGTCGCTGGACGAGGACCGCATCCTGCGCTCCTTCCTGCACCTCATCACGGCCACCCTGCGGACCAACTTCTTCCAGCACGCCGCCTCCGGCGAGTGGCACTCCTACGTGTCGATGAAGTTCGACCCGAAGGCCATCCCGGACCTGCCGGCCCCGCGTCCGGCGTTCGAGATCTGGGTCTACTCGCCGCAGGTCGAGGGCGTGCACCTGCGCTTCGGCAAGGTCGCCCGCGGCGGTCTGCGCTGGTCCGACCGGCGCGAGGACTTCCGCACCGAGATCCTGGGCCTGGTCAAGGCGCAGATGGTCAAGAACACCGTCATCGTGCCGGTCGGCGCCAAGGGCGGCTTCGTCGCCAAGCAGCTGCCGGACCCGTCGGTGGACCGGGACGCCTGGCTGGCCGAGGGCATCTCCTCGTACAAGACGTTCATCTCCGCGCTGCTGGACATCACCGACAACCTGGTCGGCGGCGAGGTCGTCCACCCGGCCGACGTGGTCCGCCACGACGAGGACGACACCTACCTGGTCGTCGCCGCCGACAAGGGCACCGCGACCTTCTCCGACATCGCCAACGGCGTCGCCGAGTCCTACGGCTTCTGGCTGGGCGACGCGTTCGCCTCGGGCGGCTCGGCCGGCTACGACCACAAGGGCATGGGCATCACCGCCCGCGGCGCCTGGGAGTCGGTGAAGCGCAACTTCCGCGAGCTCGGCGTCGACACCCAGACCGAGGACTTCACCGTCATCGGCATCGGCGACATGTCCGGCGACGTCTTCGGCAACGGCATGCTGCTCAGCGAGCACATCCGGCTGGTCGCCGCCTTCGACCACCGCCACATCTTCATCGACCCGAACCCGGACGCGGCCGCCTCCTACGCCGAGCGCCGCCGCCTCTTCGAGCTGCCCCGCAGCTCCTGGGACGACTACGAGAAGTCGCTGATCTCGGCCGGTGGCGGGGTCTTCCCGCGCAGCGCCAAGTCGATCCAGCTCAGCGCGCAGGCCAGGGCCGCCCTCGGCGTCGACGTCACCCGGCTCACCCCGGCCGAGCTGATGAAGGCGATCCTGCAGGCGCCGGTCGACCTGTTCTGGAACGGCGGCATCGGCACCTACGTCAAGGCCTCCACCGAGACCAACGCCGAGGTCGGCGACAAGGCCAACGACGCCATCCGCGTCAACGGCGACCAGGTCCGGGCCCGGGTCATCGGCGAGGGCGGCAACCTCGGCTGCACCCAGCTCGGCCGCATCGAGTACGCCGCGGTGGGCGGCCCGGAGAGCACCGGCGGCTGGATCAACACCGACGCCATCGACAACTCGGCCGGCGTGGACACCTCGGACCACGAGGTCAACATCAAGATCCTGCTCAACCAGGTCGTCGCCGAGGGCGACATGACGGTCAAGCAGCGCAACACCCTCCTCGCCGAGATGACCGACGAGGTCGGCCACCTGGTGCTGCGCAACAACTACGCGCAGAACGTGGTGCTGGCCAACGCCGTCGCCCAGGCGCACAGCATGGTCAACGTCCACTCCCGGATGATCAACCGCCTGGAGTCGGCCGGCCAGCTCGACCGGGGCCTGGAGTTCCTGCCCACCGAGCGCCAGATCAAGGAGCGGCAGCAGAACGGCCGCGGGCTCTCCCAGCCCGAGATGTCCGTCCTGCTCGCGTACACCAAGATCACGCTGGCCGACGAGCTGCTCGCCACCGACCTGCCCGACGACCCGTACTTCCGCACCGCGCTGCACGACTACTTCCCGAGCGCGCTGCGGGCCCGGTTCCCCGAGGCGATCGACAACCACGCGCTGCGCCGCGAGATCATCACCACCCTGATCGTCAACGACACGATCAACCGCGGTGGCTGCACCTTCGCCTTCCGGCTGAAGGAGGAGACCGGCGCGACCTACGAGGAGATCGCCCGCACCCACACCGCCGCCCGGGCCGTCTTCGGCCTGGAGGAGATCTGGGGCGAGATCGAGGGCCTGGACAACAAGGTCCCGGCCCGCGGCCAGACCAAGATGCGGCTGCACTCGCGGCGCCTGGTCGAGCGCGCCACCCGGTGGATGCTCAACAACCGCCGCCAGCCGCTCGACATCGCCGGCACCATCGAGTTCTTCCACGACCGGGTCAACCAGGTCTGGGGCTCGCTGCCCAAGCCGCTGCGCGGCGAGGACCTGGCCTGGTTCGAGTCCGTCTACGAGGAGCTCGCCGCGGCCGGCGTGCCGGAGGAGCTGGCGACCCGGGTCGCCGGGCTGTCCTCGACCTTCCCGACCCTGGACATCACCGAGGTCGCGGACCGTTCCGGCAAGGACGTCGCGGACGTCGCCGAGCTCTACTACGACCTCGCCGACCGCCTGCAGATCACCCACCTGCTGGACCGCATCATCGAGCTGCCCCGGACCGACCGCTGGTCGTCGATGGCCCGGGCCGCGATCCGCGAGGACCTCTTCGCGGCGCACGCGGCGCTGACCGCCGACATCCTGGCCTGCGGCCCGGAGGGCGCCACCCCGGAGGAGCGCTACACCGCCTGGGCGGAACTCAACAGCACGCTGCTGAACCGCGCCAAGAGCACCCTCGACGACATAAGGGGTTCGGACAACTACGAGCTGTCCAGCCTCTCGGTCGCGATGCGCGTCATCCGCACCCTGCTGCGCACCGGTTCGATGCGCTGACGGACGGCTGAACCGGCGGGGCCCGCGTCTTCGGACGCGGGCCCCGCCGGCTTTGTGGCACCGGGCCCCGCAGCTCCCCGCGCCCCGCCCCCCGCCGGTTCGTTCGTACCCGGCTTCGGCTACGGTGGCCCGCGGGAACGAGGGGGATGATCACTGTGGGGAAGTCGCGCACCGCACGCACGGCCGGGGCGGTCCTGGCGGCGGCACTGGTGGCCGGCGGGGCGGCCGCCTGCGAGGACGGCGCCCGGAGCGCCGGCTCCGCGCCCGCCACCGCCGCGAGCACCCCGCCGGAGGCCTTCGGCACCGGCGGCTACCGGGGCCTCAGGCTGGAGATGAGCAAGGACGAGGCGCTGGCCACCGGCGCGCTGGAGCAGGCCCCGGTCTCGCTGCTCAACGGGTGCACCGACTTCGCGTACAAGGGCGGACCGGCCCCGGACCCGGAGCGGATGGCGGCCGAGACGGACGCCCGCGCCAAGTCCGACGCCTACGTCGCCAAGCTGGACGAGGTCCTGGCGAAGCTGAAGACCCACGAGACGCTGCCGCCCGGCTCCTCGCCGCAGCAGATGATGGAGTACTACAAGCGGGAGAAGGTGCGGCTGGACCAGAACGCCGCCGACCAGGCGGAGCTGGACCGGCTCTCCAAGGACGCCAAGGCGCTCGAGACGGCCATCAGGACCCACGACCAGGCCTTCCTCACCACCGGCCGGGTCGGCTTCGGGACGAAGGGCCTGCGCGAACTCGTCGCCCCGGCCGGCGCCCGGACCGCCGACGGCGTCGGCGCGGGCTCGACGGAGGAGGAGCTCAAGCGGGCCTACGACGGCAAGGGCCTCAAGCCGGGCAAGGACGGCAAGTACGAGCTGCCGGCCGAGGGCGTGCGCAGCGGCGAGGGCTGGGTGTACGAGTTCACCATGGACGGCGCCAAGGTCACCGGCCTCGCCCTGGTCAAGCGCGGCACCTACTGCTCCTGACAACCGCACCGGGCCGCACCCGCCCCTGCCGGGCCGCACCCGACCGGGTGCGGCCCGGAACCTCCTAGCGGGCGGCGGCGCGCTGGAGGGCGCTGGCCAGCAGCGCGAGGTCGGTGGGGCCGTTGCCGAGCTCGCGGACCGGGCGGCGGGCCGGCGGGGCACCGAGCTGCAGCGGGTCGATGGCGACGACGGTGGGCCGCAGCGTGGCGGTGCGCGGGATGCGGCCGCTGATCCGGGCGGTCTGGAAGGCGGTGACGCCGCCGTCCGGGAGGCGCAGGTAGCCGCGGCCCGGGGTGTCCTCGGGGAGGCCGGCGGCGTCCCCGAGGTGGATCAGCAGGTCGGAGTCGGCCGGGTCCTCGGTGCGCAGGGCGATCCGGAGCAGGGCCGCCTCGTCGACCTCGGTGCCGGCGCTCTCCTCCGGCCGGCCGGTGGCCACCGCGAGGTGGACGCCGAGCGGGCCGCCGCGGCGGGCGACGGCGGCGAGGGCCCGGGCCAGCGGGCGGCCCGCCGGCGAGGTGGGGGAGAGCAGGGCCTCGTAGTCGTCGACGACGACGACCAGCCGGGCGGGGACGGCACCCGAGGGGGCGGTCGCGGGCCGCGGGCCGTCGGGGCTGCGCGGCTGGACGATGCGCGGCGGGGCCGGGGCGGGGGCGCCCACGGTGGCGGGCACCGGGACGGCGTTCACGCCCGCGGCGAGGTCCGGCCGGCCGTCCAGGATCCGGGCGGCGTGCCAGGAGGCGAAGTCGAGGCCGTCGAACAGCCGCTCGCGCAGGGCGAGTTCGTCCTCCAGGGCCTCCGCGGCGAGCAGCGCGGCCCGCGGGTCGGTGGCGGCGTTGACCCGGCCGGTGACGTGCGGCAGCTCGGTGCAGCCGTCCAGGCCGTCCTCGGTGGCCCGGCCCTCGATGAGGGTGACGGCGAGGCGCTCCGGGCGTTCGGAGACGGCGAGCGAGGCGACCAGGGTGCGCAGCAGCTCGGTCTTGCCGGAGCCGCGGGCGCCGCCGATCAGCAGGTGCGGGCCGCCCGGGTCGGGGGAGGGCAGGGCGAGCTCCGGGTCGGCCAGGTCGAGGGTGCAGAGCTCGTCCCGGGTGGTGCCGAGCAGCGCGGTGGCTGCGCCGATGCCGCCGGCGTGCGCGGCCCAGCGGGCGGAGAGCTTGGCCGGGGTGACGGTGTCGAGCTGGAGCAGGTCGAGCAGTCGCAGCGCGTCGGGCAGCGGGCCGCGGGCGGCCGGGGCGGCCTCCCTCAGCGGGGCGAGCAGGCGGGCGAGCCGCTCGGCCCAGGCGTCGGAGACGGCGTCCAGCGAGACCTCGTGCAGGGTCTCCCGGCCGCGGGCGACCGGACGGTCCAGCGAGAGGTGGGTGCCGACCTCGCCGGTGACGAGGGCGGTGGCGCCGAGGCCGCGGGGGAGCAGTTCGGGCTGTTCCGCGAGGCAGACCGGGAAGATGCCGACGGCCGGGCCCTGGCGCAGCAGCAGGTCGAGCGCCTGCCGGGCGTGCTCGGTGGCCGGGCGGCCGTCGACCACGACGACGGTGGCGGGGTGGCCGCCGAGGCCGATCGGGCCGTTGAGCCGGGCGGTGAGTTCGTCGAGCCGGGCCGTCGCCTGCTCGTCGTCGAGGCCGAGCAGCAGGCGGCAGTCCTGGCCGTCCGCCGGCCGCAGGTGCGGCAGCCACAGGGCCCAGGCCCAGGTGTCGGCGCGTTCCTCGGGGGTGCGCGCCGGGTCGGCGTCGACGACGACGAGGCTGAGGCCGGTGGGCGGGTGCAGGGCGACGAGCTGGGCGACGACGGCGCGGGTGAGCGCGTCGAGGCGCGCGCGAGGGCCGCTGAGCCCGAGGCTGCCGGCGGTCTGCAGGTCGAGGGTGACCGGGACGGCGGGCAGTGTCGCGCCGGGCGCGGTGCCGGGGCCGCCGGTGGGGCCGCCCCCGGCCGGGGGGAGGGGGCGGTCGGCGGTGCCCAGGCGCAGGGTGAGCGCGTCGGGGTGGCCGGGGCCGCGCTCCCAGAGCCGCGGGCCGGGGCCGACGGCGTTGAGCAGCAGGGTGGCGAGGTCCGGCCAGCGCTCGCGCTGGGCGGCGGCCTGGCGGAGCCGGACGGCGGTGTGGTGGCGTTCGGCGCTCTCCTGGCCGGGCGGTTCGGCGGTGCGGCCGAGCCGCAGCGAGAGCAGGCCGCGGCCGCGGCCCGGGGCGGGTTCGGGGGCGGCGGGCGGCTCGGCCGGGGGCGGCGCGGGCCGGGCCGGGCCGGGGGCGGCGAGCTGGAGGTGGCCGTGGCCGTCGGGTACGGCGGCGCGGCCGCTGCCGGGGGCGTCGGTGCGGTCGGGGGTGGTCACCTGCAGGGTCGACTCGCCGATCCGCAGCAGGCCGCCGGGCTCCAGGGGGACGGCCTCCTCGGTGCCGCCGGGCGGCACGATCCGGCCGTCCAGGGTGGTGCCGTTGGTGGAGCCGAGGTCCCGGACGGTGATCCGGCCGTCGTCGGCGAGGTGCAGGGCCAGGTGCAGCCGGGAGACGTCGGGGTCGTCGAGCGGGACGTCGGCCTCGCCGGAGCGGCCGATCCGGATCTCGCGGCCGTGCAGCCGGTGCACGCCGCCGGCGTCCGGGCCGCCGACGACGCGCAGTTCGGCGACGGCGGGGGTGTCGTCGGGCTCGTCGGCGGTGGGGTCGGGCTCGTTGAGGCTGAGGACGGCGCCGTCGAGCAGCGGGGGGTGGCCGAGCAGGGTGTGCTCGTCCACCCGGTGCGCCCCGGCGTACAGGTGCACATGGGTGGCGGCCCGGGGCCCGCGCACGCCGACGGCGCCCGCGAGCGCGCCCGCGAGGGCGCCGAGCGCGGTGCCGACGGGCGCGGTGACCAGCACGTCCACGTAGGGGATGGCGGAGCCGGCGGCGGTCGGGCCGCTGCGCGGTCGGAGGACGGTCAGCCGGATCTGCATCTCGCCCGCGGGTCCCTTCTGCTGGTGTGGAGCCCGTCCGGTGGCGTCGCGGACGCGCGGGGCGGTCGCGGCGACCCTTTGGGCCACACGAGTGGCGAGTGTCCATCCTGCCATCCGTCACGGACAGTCCGCGCACGGTACCGGATTTGACGATCTTGCGATCACCGCCATGGTGGAGGCGACGGAGGGTCAGGTCAACCGGTGCCGGGACGACCCCGTCGACGGGCCCGCCGACCGGCTCCGGACGGTCCCCTAGGGGATGTCCCCCACCACCTCCTGGATGGCCTGCCGGTTGCCTCTGAAACCCGAACGGACACGGTTAGAGTGGCCGCAGACACGGGCCCGGCAGGCTCACCGCACCGGCGGAGGAGCGCCCCGCGCGGGCGGCACGGCGAGGAGTGCGACAGGTGCGGCCAGTCGGCAGCAAGTATCTGCTTGAGGAGACCCTCGGACGGGGTGCCACCGGCACGGTCTGGCGCGGCCGGGTGCGCCCCGACGTCCAGGTGCCGGGCAGCGAGCCGGGGCAGCTGGTGGCCATCAAGGTACTGCGCGAGGAGCTGGCGGCCGACCCGGACGTCGTGATGCGCTTCCTGCGCGAGCGCTCGCTGCTGCTGCGGCTGACCCACCCCAACATCGTCCGGGTCCGCGACCTGGTCGTCGAGGGCGAGCTGCTGGCCCTGGTGATGGACCTCGTCGACGGCCCCGACCTGGCCCGTTACCTGCGCGCCAACGGCCCGTTCAGCCCGATCGCCGGCGCCCTGCTGATGGCCCAGGTCGCGGACGCGCTGGCGGCCAGCCACGCGGACGGGATCGTCCACCGCGACCTCAAGCCGGCCAACGTCCTGCTCTCCTCGCTGCTGGTCGAGGGCACCGAGCAGATGCACCCGATGCTCACCGACTTCGGCATCGCCCGGCTCGCCGACTCCCCGGGCATCACCCGCACCCACGAGTTCGTCGGCACCCCCGCCTACGTCGCCCCGGAGTCCGCCGAGGGCCGGCCGCAGACCTCGGCGGTGGACGTCTACGGCGCCGGGATCATGCTGTACGAGCTGGTCACCGGCCGGCAGCCGTTCCAGGGCGACGGCGCGCTCGCCGTCCTGCAGGCCCACCTGGCGCAGGAGCCGCAGCGGCCCAGCACCATGCCCGAGCCGCTGTGGACGGTCATCGAGCGCTGCCTGCGCAAGGACCCGGCGCAGCGCCCGGGCGCCACCTCGCTGGCCCGCGCGCTGCGCGTGGTGGCGGCCGGGGTCGGGGTGCACGCCTCGCCGGCCGCGGTGGACGAGGCGCTCGCGGTCGGCGCGCTGCTGGTGCCCGACCCGCGGCCGGCCGCCGTCCCCGGCAGCGCCCCGGTCGTCCCGGACCTGGCGCCGCCCTTCCCGGAGGCGCCGCCGGCGGGCCAGGGCGGTTCGCACTACGACCCGGCCGCGGCGACCCGGGTGATGAGCACCCAGCCGCCGGCCGCGCCGCCGTACGGGGCGGCCGACCGCACCCAGGTGATGCCGCCCACGGCCGTGCCGCCGCCCCCGCCCGGCGCGCCGAAGGAGGAGGCGCCGCACCCCTGGCAGACCCAGCTGCAGGCGGCCCGGGACCGCAACCAGCAGACCCAGGTCGGCTACTTCGGCCCCGAGGACTTCGAGGACCCGCAGGTCGCCCCGCCGCCGTTCCAGGCCGGACAGGGCGGCCGGCCGGGCCAGGGCTACCAGCCGCAGCCGCCGGCCGGCTACCGGCAGGACCCGCGGCACCAGGCCCCGCCGCCCGGGTACGCCCAGCGCCCGCCGGTGGCCCCGCCGCCGTACCAGGCCGGCCAGGGGGGCTACGGCGGTCAGGGCGGCCAGGGCGGTTACGGCGGCCAGGCCGGTCCGGGCGGTTACGGAGGCCCGTCGCAGCAGGGCGGCCGCCCGCAGCCTCCCGGCGGCTACCGGCAGGCCCCGGCCGGGTACGGCCAGTCGCAGCCGCAGGGCGGCTACCCGCCGCCGCCCCCGCCGGCCCCGGTGCCGCGCCGGGCCGAGCCGCCGGCGCCGCAGCACCGGGAGCCCCCGCAGCGCCGCGAGGAGCCGCGCGAGCAGCCCCGCCGCGAGCCCGCCCCGCCGCGCGAGCGGCGCCCGCGCAGCCGCAACCGGATGTACATCCCGGGGCTCGGCTGCCTCAAGGGCTGCCTGGTGGTGCTGCTGGTGCTGTTCGTGGCCGGGCTGGCGCTGTGGAACTTCACGCCGCTGCCGCACTACTGGGACAACGTCCAGAACTGGTTCACCACGGTGCGGGACTGGGCGGACGCGCTGTTCGGCAGCTCGAAGAACTGACGCCGGGACGGTTCCGTCCCGCGGGGCCGTCCGGACGCGACACCGTGCCCGGACGGCAGGATTGACGCTTTGTCGACAATTTTCGAGATTTCTCGCCCGGGACTGCCCGTCCGGGGCCCTCAGGCGGCCCGCACGGGGGGTCGGGGCGCGTAGGTTGGTCGCTGTTGTCCCGCCCCACCGAGCGCACCGGGCCCCCCGGAGCGCTCCCGCGCCGCCCACGGAGCAGCATTGGCACGCAAGATCGGCAGCCGGTACACCGTCCACCAGGTCATCGGCCGGGGTTCGGCCGGGACGGTCTGGCTCGGTGAGGGGCCCGACGGCCCGGTCGCGGTCAAGCTGCTGCGCGAGGACCTGGCCGCCGACCAGGTGCTGGTCGGCCGCTTCGTCCAGGAGCGCGCCGCGCTGACCAGCCTCGACCACCCCCGGGTGGTCGGCGTGCGCGACATGGTCGTGGACGGCAGCGACCTCGCCCTGGTGATGGAGCTGGTCCAGGGCACCGACCTGCGCTCCCGGCTCGAGCGAGACGGCGCCCTGCCCCCGCAGACCGCCGCCTCGATCATCGCGGACGTCGCCGACGGCCTGGCCGCCGCGCACGCGGCCGGCATCGTCCACCGCGACGTCAAGCCCGAGAACGTCCTGCTCGACCTCGCCGCCGCCCCCGGTCCGGGCGCCGCCCCGCGCGCCAAGCTCACCGACTTCGGCGTCGCCCGCCTGGTCGACGCCCCCCGCCGCACCCGGGCCACCCGGATCATCGGCACCCCCGACTACCTGGCGCCCGAGATCATCGAGGGCCTGGAACCGCGCGCCGCCGTCGACATCTACGCCCTCGCCACCGTGCTCTACGAGCTGCTGGCCGGATCCACCCCCTTCGGCGGCGGGCACACCGGCGCGGTGCTGCGCCGGCACGTCACCGAACAGGTGCCGCCGATCCCCGGCCTGCCGGACGGCCTGTGGCGGATCATCTCCGAGTGCCTGGCCAAGGCCCCGGCCTCGCGGCTGCGCGCCGCCGAGCTGGCCGCCCGGCTGCGCGAGCAGCTGCCCTCGCTGGCCGGCCTGCCGGTGCTGGCGGTGCCCTCCCAGGGCCGGGCCCCGGCCGAGGAGGCGCTCACGCCGGGCGAGGCCGTCTACGCCGAGGTGGACGCCGGCCCGGGCACCCACAAGCGCCGCCGCGGCCCGGCCGTCCCGCTGGTGCCCGGCACCGCCCCCGAC
This sequence comes from Kitasatospora sp. NPDC101176, assembly GCF_044768035.1. Classification (NCBI taxonomy): domain Bacteria; kingdom Bacillati; phylum Actinomycetota; class Actinomycetes; order Kitasatosporales; family Streptomycetaceae; genus Kitasatospora; species Kitasatospora sp. NPDC101176. The sequence continues at coordinate 196,299 of NZ_JBIWPA010000011.1, read as the reverse complement.
TCGACCCGGGACACCCACACCAGCCTGCGCCGCCCGTCCGCGGACGAACTGGCCGCGTACGCCGCCGAGTCCCGCGCCCAGCGCACCGCCCCGGGCGCCGGGCAGCGCCGGGACCGGCAGGCGCTGCTGCGCCGCCGCCGGATGCTGGCCGTGCTGCTGGCCACCGTGCTGCTGCTGGCGGGCGCCGCGGCGGCCTGGACGGCCTTCGCCGACACCGGCCCGGGCGCCCCCCGCCCGGCCCGTCCGGCGGTGCACAGCACGGCTCCGCGGGCGCCGTAGCGGCTGCCGGGGCCGGTGCGGGAGGGCCGGAGGACCCCGGTGTCGTCATGACCACCCCCGGAACCATTACGCTGGGGGCGTGGCAGCCGTCGATCCTTCCGAAGAGCTCAAGAACCTCGAGACGACCCTGGGGTCGATCGAGGCCGTCCTCGACCTGGACAAGATCCGGGCCGACATCGCGGTCCTGGAGGAGGAGGCGGCGGCCCCCAACCTGTGGGACGACGTCGCGTCCGCGCAGAAGGTGACCAGTCGGCTCTCCTTCCTCCAGGGCGAACTGCGCCGGGTCGAGGGCCTGCGCAGCCGGGTCGACGACCTGGGCGTGCTGTTCGAGCTCGCCGAGGCCGAGGACGACGCGGACACCCGCACCGAGGCCGAGGCCGAGCTCGTCGCGCTCCAGAAGGCCGTCGAGGAGCTGGAGGTCCGCACCCTCCTGTCCGGCGAGTACGACGCCCGCGAGGCGCTGATCAACATCCGTGCCGAGGCCGGTGGCGTGGACGCCGCCGACTTCGCCGAGCAGCTGATGCGCATGTACCTGCGCTGGGCCGAGCGGCACGGGTACCCGACCGAGGTATACGACACCTCGTACGCCGAGGAGGCCGGCATCAAGTCGGCGACCTTCACCGTGAAGGCGCCGTACGCGTACGGCACGCTCTCCGTCGAGCAGGGCACCCACCGCCTGGTCCGCATCTCGCCGTTCGACAACCAGGGCCGCCGGCAGACCTCCTTCGCGGGTGTCGAGGTGCTCCCGGTCGTCGAGCAGTCCGACCACGTCGACATCGACGAGGGCGAGCTGCGGGTGGACGTCTACCGCGCGTCCGGCCCCGGCGGCCAGGGCGTCAACACCACCGACTCGGCGGTGCGCATCACGCACCTGCCGACCGGCATCGTGGTGTCCTGCCAGAACGAGCGCTCGCAGATCCAGAACAAGGCGTCCGCGATGAACGTCCTCCAGGCCAAGCTGCTCGAGCGGCGCCGCCAGGAGGAGAAGGCGGCGATGGACGCGCTCAAGGACAGCGGCAGCTCCTGGGGCAACCAGATGCGCTCCTACGTGCTGCACCCGTACCAGATGGTCAAGGACGTCCGGACGGCGTTCGAGGCCGGCAACCCGCAGGCCGTGCTGGACGGCGACATCGACGGCTTCATCGAGGCCGGCATCCGGTGGCGCAAGCAGCGCGAGACCGCCGCGGAGTAACCGCGCGAGGCAGTGACGAAAGGGCCCCCGACCGAGGTCGGGGGCCCTTTCGTCGTCTCCTCGTCGTCCCGTTCGGGATCAGGCCAGCGCCTGCCGCGCGATCAGCGCCACCGCGAGCAGACCGGCCAGCAGGGCCAGCAGCATCGCGGGGGAGAGCGCGGCGAAGGGCCCCTGCTGCTCCTGCAGCCGGGCCCGGTTGGCGCGGCAGACCGGGCAACGCCCGTCGCTCACGCGGCCGTTGCAGTTGGCGCACACCAGATGGTCGCAGGTCATGCGATCTCCTCCTCGCTGCTACAGCCAACGCACCGGACCGGGCTTTGGTTCCTCTTCTTGCCCTGTGCGGGGGAGCGGCCGGTCGCGGCCGCCACCTCCACTCTGCCAGGTTCTGCCCGTTCCGGCTCCCGGGCTGTGAGATGCCTCGCAATTTTCGGGGCATAACCGGACATTGTCCCCCAGATTCCAGGTGCTGTCCCGTCCAGGCACTGCGAGCCCGCCGCCGCTTCGCGTATGGTCCCAGACCGGGAGCGGCCCTGTCCGCCCCCTCCGCCCGCCCCCGGGCCGGGCGCCCGGGGTGGACCGACCGAGGACTGGCGCCGCCTAGGATGGCCTCCGTGATGCAGCCGTGATCAGATTCGACAACGTCTCCAAGACCTATCCCAAGCAGAACCGTCCCGCCCTGGACAACGTCTCGCTGGAGATCGAGAAGGGCGAGTTCGTCTTCCTGGTCGGCTCGTCCGGCTCGGGCAAGTCCACCTTCCTGCGCCTGTGTCTGCGCGAGGAGCGCCCCTCCACGGGCGAGGTGCACGTGCTGGGCAAGGACCTCGGCAAGCTGTCCAACTGGAAGGTGCCGCACATGCGCCGCCAGCTGGGCACCGTGTTCCAGGACTTCCGCCTGCTGCCGAACAAGACGGTCGCGCAGAACGTCGCCTTCGCGCTGGAGGTGATCGGCAAGCCCAAGAGCGCCATCAACAAGGTGGTGCCCGAGGTGCTGGAGCTGGTCGGCCTCGGCGGCAAGGAGGACCGCATGCCGGGCGAGCTCTCCGGTGGTGAGCAGCAGCGCGTCGCGATCGCCCGCGCCTTCGTGAACCGCCCGATGCTGCTGATCGCGGACGAGCCCACCGGCAACCTCGACCCGCAGAACTCGGTCGGCATCATGAAGCTGCTCGACCGCATCAACCGCACCGGGACCACGGTGCTCATGGCGACCCACGACCAGGCCATCGTCGACCAGATGCGCAAGCGCGTCATCGAGCTCGACAAGGGGCTGCTCGTCCGCGACCAGGCCCGCGGCGTCTACGGGTACCAGCACTGACCGACCGGCGCTGAACCCGTGGGCCCGTCCGCCCGCGTCGCCAGACCAGCAGTACCGACCCTGGAGTGTTTCCCGCATGCGTGCCCAGTTCGTCCTGTCGGAGATCGGTGTGGGTCTCCGCCGCAACCTGACGATGACCATCGCGGTCGTGGTCAGTGTCGCGCTCTCCCTCGCCCTCGCCGGTTCCTCGCTCCTGGTCCGCGACCAGGTGAACTCCATGAAGGGGTACTGGTACGACAAGGTCGAGGTGAGCATCTACTTCTGCACCAAGTCGGACGCCCGCAACTCGCCCCAGTGCGACAAGGGTGCGGCGACCGACCAGCAGGTGCAGGACATCAAGGCCCAGCTGGACAAGATGGACTCGGTCGTCCAGTCCTCGACGTTCGAGAGCTCGGCCGAGGCGTACAAGCACTGGAAGGAGATGAACCCGGACAACCCGCTCATCTCCGTCCTGGGCCCGGACGCCATGCCGCAGTCCTGGCGGGTCAAGCTCAACGACCCGACCAAGTACGACGTCATCCAGAGCGCCTTCGCGGGCAAGCCCGGCGTCAAGTCGGTCGAGGACCAGCGGAAGATCCTGGAGAACCTGTTCGGCCTGCTCAACGGCCTGCAGACGGCGGCCTTCGTGATCATGGTGCTGATGCTGTTCGTCGCCCTGCTGCTGATCGTGAACACCGTCCGGGTCTCGGCGTACAGCAGGCGGCGCGAGACCGGCATCATGCGCCTGGTCGGTGCCTCGAACTTCTACGTCCAGATGCCGTTCATCGCCGAGGCCGCGTTCTCCGCGCTGCTCGGTGCGGTGATGGCCTCCGGACTGCTGGTCGGCGGGCACTTCTTCGTCCAGGGCTGGCTGGCCGACCGGGTGCAGTTCATCCACTTCATCGGCCTCGGCTCGGTGCTCGCGGTGATACCGCTGCTGGTCGTGGTCGGTATGGGCATGGCCGGTGTGGCGGCGTTCTTCACGCTCCGCAAGTACCTCAAGGTCTGACCCCGAGGGCCCCGGCGGCCCCGGACGGCACTGCGCCGTCCGGGGCCGTCGGCCGTTCCGCCGTCGGCCGTTCCGGCCCGGCGCGGCCGACGCGTGTCTACACTCCGGTGCCATGCTGGAAACTCCGCGCAGGGCACGTCAGGTGGCCACCCTCAGCCTGGTGTTCGGCGTCGTGCTGCTGGCCGGGGCCGCCTCCGGCGCCTGGGGCGACCCCGCCGACCCGGTGCGCCGCTCGTCCGCCGACACCGCCCCGGTGGCGGCCGCCGCCGCGGGCCCGCCCGCGGACCCGGCCGGGTCCGCACTGTCCGAGCAGCAGGCCGAGCACCTGCTCGGGGCCAACGGCGACCGCTGGGGCGCCTACTACAGCGCCCAGGAGTACGCCGAGTTCACCCAGGGCCTGGACGGCCGCTACCTCGGCGTCGGCCTCTCCGTGGGCCGCGGTGAGGACGGCGTCACCGCCGTCTCCCAGGTCGCCCCCGGGGGGCCCGCCGCAACCGCCGGGATCGCCGCCGGGGACCGGCTGCTGCGGATCGACCAGGACCAGGCCGACCGGCTGCCGGTCACCGAGGTGGTGGCCCGGCTGCGCGGCCGGGACGGCGAGCGCAAGGCCGGCACCGAGGTCACCCTCGCCGTGCAGCGCGGCACCGGCGAGATCCGCGAACTGCAGCTGCGCAGGGCCCTGCTGGACAGCCGGCAGGTCACCGCCGAGCACCTGGACAAGGGCGTGCTGCGGATCGCCGTCCGGGCCTTCACCAGCGGAGTGACGGACCAGGTGCGCGCCGCCCTGCGCGTCCCGCACACCGGCGTGGTGCTCGATCTGCGCGGCAACTCGGGCGGGTTGGTCGAGGAGGCCGCCGGCACCGCCGGGATCTTCCTGGACGGCGGTCCGGTCGGCTCGTACCAGGAGCGCGGCGGGACGAGGGAGTTGACCGCCCCGCCCGGCGGCGACCAGCGCACCCCGCTGGTGGTGCTGGTCGACGGCGGCACGATGAGCGCCGCCGAGCTGCTCACCGGCGCCCTCCAGGACCGCAGCCGCGCCGTGGTGGTGGGCTCCCGGACCTTCGGCAAGGGCACCGTCCAGCAGCCCAGCCGGCTCGCCGACGGCGCCGTCCTGGAGCTGACCGTGGGCCGCTACTACACCCCGGCCGGCCGCTCCCCGGAGGGCACCGGCCTCGCCCCGGACGTCCCGGCGACCGCCGGCGAAGACGCCGACGCGCTCGCCTTGCGGGTGCTGGCCGGGCTCGGAACCCGCGCCTGAGGGCCGGGACCCGCGGCTAAAGGGGCTGCCCCGCCCGGCCCGAAGTGCGAGAATGGCCGCGCTATGGCAAAGGAAACCGGACAGAAGCTGATCGCGCAGAACAAGAAGGCGCGACACGAGTACACGATCCTCGACACCTACGAGTGCGGCCTCGTGCTCACCGGCACCGAGGTGAAGTCACTGCGCGAGGGGAGGGCCAACCTGGTCGACGGCTACGCGTACATCCAGAACCACGAGGCCTGGATCGACAACGTCTTCATCCCCGAGTACACCCAGGGGACGTGGACCAACCACGCGGCCCGGCGCAAGCGCAAGCTGCTGCTGCACAAGCTGGAGATCCGCAAGATCGAGACCAAGGTCCGCGACGCGGGCCACACGCTGGTCCCGCTCTCGCTGTACTTCAAGGACGGCCGGGTGAAGCTCGAACTCGCGCTCGCGGTCGGCAAGAAGCTGTACGACAAGCGGCAGACGCTGCGCGAGAAGCAGGACACCCGCGAGACGGCGCGTGCCGTGGCGGCCGCCCGGCGCCGCCAGGGTTAATCCGCTGGACCCTCGCCCGTCGCCTCGCGTACTATGGCGCCAGCAACACGGACGGTCACCGTCCGGCTGTTTCTCAACAAAACATGGGGATGATCGGTTTCGACAGGGGATGTTGAAACAGGGGAAGCGAGCCGAGGAACGCGGCAATGATCTCGTTAACCACGTGTCGCAAAAAAATAATCGCCAACTCTAAGCGCGATTCCCAGCAGTTCGCTCTCGCTGCCTAATTAAGCAACGATAGCGCTTGGGTGTCAGACCGGGGGGTTCCCGACCCGGACCCTGGCATAATCTAGGGAACTCAACCGTCCGCCCGGGCTGCGAGGGTGGATGGGAAATCAAACAGCAGCTGGGCCTGTTGGCGGCTCGTCCGTGTGACCGCCAGGGCCGAGAAAAGCACAGCGGACTGCGCTCGGAGAAGCCCTGAATTAACTCCACTGGACCCGGGTTCGATTCCCGGCATCTCCACCACCCCATGTTCACAGTGAAGGCCGTCCACCGCTCAGCGGGGGGCGGCCTTCGCGCTGTCCGCGCACCGGCCGCCGTGTCCGAACCGATGCGCCTCCGACGCCGTCCCGGTGCGGCGCGCCGCACCGGCCGGGGCGTAGGATCATCCGTCCGCTCGTTTTCCGGAGCCGGATATCCGCCGCAACCACCGAGGCCATGCAGAGCAACACGGACACCACCCCCGCCGCCGACCACGAGACCGTGCGCGAACGCGAGATCGCCGGCGAGCAGCAGCACCTGGACACCGTCTACCACCGGCTGGAGGAGAAGCTCGCCGAGGCCGAGTACATCCTGGAGGACGCCGCCAAGCGGGTGCAGGTCGGCACCCCCGGTGCGCTGGCCGAGCGCGACGCCCAGGTCTACCGGGCCGGTGCCCACCTCCAACGGCTCAACAACGAGTTCGAGGACTTCCTGTTCGGCCGGATCGACCTCCAGCGGGCGGACGCCCCGGAGGAGCACGGCATCCCGTCGAACACCCCGCTCGACCCGGCCGACCCGGCCGTCGCCGAGACCCTCCACATCGGCCGCCTCGGCGTCCTCGACGCCGAGTACGGCCCGCTGGTGATCGACTGGCGGGCGCCCGCCGCCGCGCCCTTCTACCGGGCCACCCCGGTCGAGCCCGGCCGGGTGATCCGCCGCCGGGTGATCCGCTCCAAGGGCCGCCGGGTGATCGGCGTCGAGGACGACCTGCTGCGCCCCGACCTCACGCCCACGCTGGACGGCGAGGAGCTGGCCGTGGTCGGCGACGGCGCCCTGATGGCCTCGCTCGGCCGCGCCCGCAGCCACTCGATGCGCGACATCGTCTCCTCCATCCAGAAGGAGCAGGACGAGGTGATCCGCGCCGCCGCGGCCGGCGCCACCCTCGTCACCGGCGGCCCCGGCACCGGCAAGACCGCGGTGGCCCTGCACCGGGCCGCCTACCTGCTGTACCAGGACCGCCGCCGCTACGCCGGGGGCATCCTGGTGGTCTCGCCGACCCCGCTGCTGGTCTCCTACACCGAGGGCGTGCTGCCCTCGCTCGGCGAGGAGGGCCAGGTCGCCATCCGGGCGGTCGGCTCGCTGGTGGACGGCATCGAGGCGGGCACCTACGACAGCCCCGAGGCGGCCCGGGTCAAGGGCTCGGCCCGGATGGTGCAGCTGCTGCGCCGGGCCGCCAGGGCGGCGCTGGAGCTGGGCGCGCCGCAGGAGCTGAAGGTGGTCGCCCGGGGCGAGGTGCTCAGGCTGGACGCGGGCCGCCTCAAGGCCGTGCGGGGCAACGTGATCGGCTCCGGCGGCACCCCGCTGAACCTGCTGCGCCCGCGCGCCCGCCGGCTGCTGCTGGACGCTCTGTGGCAGGAGGCCACCCGGCACCTGCCCAGGCCCGCCGACCACTACGCCCGCGAGCAGCGCCAGGAGGAGAAGGAGTCCTTCGACGAGTACGTCTCGGACGAGGCGTCCTTCCTGGACTTCCTGGACGCCTGGTGGCCGGCCCTGAGCCCGCGCCGGGTGCTCGGCACGCTCAAGCACCACCGGCACACCAACCGGATCGCCCGTCGGGCCGTCACGCCGGACGAGGCGCGGCTGCTGGCCGGTTCCTGGCGCCACCTGTCGCCGAAGGGCGAGGGCGCGCTGTCCGCCCACGACGTCGCGCTGGTCGACGAGCTGCAGGTGCTGCTCGGCGAGCCGGCCCGGCCGAAGGTGCGCGAGGTGGACGCGGTCGACCTGCTGAGCGGTCTGGACGAGGTCACCACCTTCGCGGACCGCAGCTCCCGCCAGCGGGCGAAGGGGCCGGTGGAGCGGACCGAGTACGCGCACGTGATCGTGGACGAGGCGCAGGACCTCACCCCGATGCAGTGGCGGATGATCGGCCGCCGGTCCCGGATGGCGACCTGGACGATCGTCGGGGACCCGGCGCAGTCCTCCTGGCCGTTCCCGCAGGAGGCCCAGGCCGCGATGGACGAGGTGCTGTCCGGGAAGCCGCGCCGGCGTTTCACGCTGACCGTCAACTACCGCAACCCGGCCGAGATCGCCGAGGTCGCGGCCAAGGTGCTGGCGCTGGCCGCGCCGGGCACCCCGTCGCCGAGCGCGGTGCGCCGGGTCGGCGTGGAGCCGCGCTTCGCGGCCGTCACCGCCCCCGGGGCGGAGGCCTTCGGGGCGGGGGCCCGGGCCGAGCTGGAGCGGCTGCTGACCGAGGTGGACGGCACCGTGGCGATCGTGGTGCCGATGGACCGGCGGGCCGAGGCGGCCGGCTGGGCCGAGGGCCTGGGCGAGCGGGTGGTGGCGCTGGGCAGCCTGGAGGCGAAGGGCCTGGAGTACGACGCCACGGTGGTGGCCGACCCGACCGGCATCGCCGGCGAGTCGGAGGCCGGCCTGCGGGTGCTGTACGTGGCGCTGACCAGGGCGACCCAGCGGCTGACCGTGCTGTCCGGCCCGGACGACCTGCCGGACGCGGCCGGCGTGCCGGCGCTGCTGCACGACTGACGGCCGGCCAGGTCCGGGCGCGTCCGGGCACGCAGAAGGCCCCTCACCCGCGGGTGAGGGGCCTTCAGACGCTAGTGACACCGACCCGCCATGCTCGCCTCGCGGCAAGTGGTCCCTCGAAGGGACGAAGGTTGGGCCCGGGGGCTTGGATCGAGCCGGTGTCCCGTCCAATGTAACGCATCGGCCCGGAGAGGCAAGGAGTCGTCGCCCCCTTGTCGGATCCGCACACTCAATGAACGTTATTTCTGGCTACCCCTTGGAAGGTGCGACGATCGAGGTCTAGCATGCGGCAGGCGATGCCTTCAACAAAATGTTGAACCTGCCGACGGACGGAAGAAGGAAGCGTCGATGGCGACGGTGCCCAGTGTCTCGAACTCGATCACGGTGCGGCTGGAGGTCCCGGCGCGGGGCAACGCCGTGAGCGCGATCACCACCGCCGTGGAGTCCTCCGGCGGTTCGGTGACCGGCCTCGACGTGACGGCCTCCGGCCTGGAGGCGCTGCGGATCGACGTCACCGTGGCGGCCTCGTCCGTCGCGCACGGCGAGGAGATCGTCGAGAAGCTCCGGGCCATCGACGGCGTGTCGATTGGCAAGGTCTCGGACCGGACCTTCCTGATGCACCTCGGCGGCAAGATCGAGATGTCGTCCAAGCTGCCCATCCGCAACCGTGACGACCTCAGCATGATCTACACCCCGGGCGTGGCCCGGGTCTGCATGGCGATCGCCGAGAACCCCGAGGACGCCCGCCGCCTCACCATCAAGCGCAACAGCGTCGCCGTGGTCACCGACGGCTCCGCGGTGCTGGGCCTGGGCAACATCGGCCCGGCCGCCGCGCTGCCGGTCATGGAGGGCAAGGCGGCCCTGTTCAAGCGCTTCGCCGGCATCGACGCCTGGCCGATCTGCCTGGACACCCAGGACACCGACGAGATCGTCGCCATCGTCAAGGCGATCGCCCCGGGCTTCGCGGGCATCAACCTGGAGGACATCTCCGCGCCGCGCTGCTTCGAGATCGAGGCCCGGCTGCGCGAGGCCCTCGACATCCCGGTCTTCCACGACGACCAGCACGGCACCGCGATCGTGGTGCTCGCGGCCCTCACCAACGCCCTGAAGGTGGTCGGCAAGGACATCGCCGACATCCGGGTGGTGATGTCGGGCGCCGGCGCCGCTGGGACGGCGATCCTCAAGCTGCTGCTGGCCGCCGGCGTCGAGCACGCCACCGTGGCGGACGTCCGCGGCGTGGTCCACCAGGGCCGGGAGGACCTCAACGAGAGCCTGCGCTGGATCGCCGAGCACACCAACCGCTCGGGCCGCACCGGCAGCCTCAAGGAGGCCGTGGCGGGCGCGGACGTCTTCATCGGCGTCTCGGCCCCGAACGTCCTGGACGGCGACGACCTGGCCACCATGGCCGAGGACGCGATCGTCTTCGCGCTGGCCAACCCCGACCCGGAGGTCGACCCGGCGATCGCCCGGCAGACCGCCGCCGTGGTCGCCACCGGCCGCAGCGACTTCCCGAACCAGATCAACAACGTGCTGGTCTTCCCGGGTGTCTTCCGCGGCCTGCTGGACGCCCAGAGCCGCACCGTCAACACCGAGATGATGATCGCCGCCGCCCGGGCGCTGGCCACCACCGTGGCCGACGACGAGCTGAACGCCAACTACATCATCCCCAGCGTGTTCCACAAGGACGTCGCCAAGACGGTGGCCTCGGCGGTGCGCGAGGCGGCGCTGGCGGGCGCCCAGGAGCGCCCGGAGGAGTCCCGTCCGACCCCCGGCATCGTCGGCACCCTCGACACCTCGTCCTTCCCCACCGTCAAGCTCTGACCGGCGAGTCCGCCGACGTGTCGCGGATCGGTCAAATGCCCGAATCGCGGCCATACCCGCCCAAGCCCGCCCCGAACCCTTGCGACACAAGGGCGAGGGGCGTGTTTGGGCTTGTCAGTCCCAGGGCGTACGGTAGCCCTGCACGGGGCAGGCGTGTCCGACAAGTACGGAACGTCCCCCTGGTCTTCCGGCGTGTCGTCCCGACCGCCGCCCGCGCCCGGTCCGCCGGAGCCGACGGAGCGTCACACCTCCAACGGGCGGGCGTTGTTCGGGTGGCTCGGCCGGGGCCCGATTGGCTTTCTCGGGGCCGGTCGGGGCAGGATTCGTATCCAGGCAGGCGGACGGGCCTTCTACGGCACCGACGCGCGGCATCGGGTACGGACCCGGCCTGCGACCACGCATTGCCTGCATGAGCACAGTGTGCGGACCTGCGGCCCATCCGGGTGCCCCCCGGTGGGAGCACCGATGGGCCCCCGCACACCGCAAGCGAACAGACCACAGGAGTACACATGAACCGCAGTGAGCTGGTGGCCGCGCTGTCCGAGCGCGCCGAGGTGACCCGCAAGGACGCCGACGCCGTTCTGGCCGCCTTCGCCGAGATCGTCGGCGAGGTCGTCGCCAAGGGCGACGAGAAGGTCACCATCCCCGGTTTCCTGACCTTCGAGCGCACCCACCGCGCTGCCCGCACCGCCCGCAACCCGCAGACCGGCGAGCCGATCCAGATCGCGGCCGGCTACAGCGCCAAGGTGAGCGCCGGCTCCAAGCTGAAGGAAGCCGCCAAGGGCGCCTGAACCACCCCTTGAACGCCCGAGAGGCCGGGCTCCCCGCGGGGAGCCCGGCCTCTCGCCGTTCCACCGGGCCGGTCAGGCGTCGACCAGCTGCTCGGCCGGCAGCTCGACGTGGGCGCCCAGGTCCCGCAGCTTGTCCATGAAGTTCTCGTAGCCGCGGTTGATCAGGTCGATGCCGTGCACGGTCGAGGTGCCCTCGGCCGCCAGCGCCGCGATCAGGTACGAGAAGCCGCCGCGCAGGTCGGGGATGACCAGCTCGGAGCCCATCAGCTTGGACGGGCCGGAGACGACCGCCGAGTGCAGGAAGTTGCGCGCACCGAAGCGGCACGGGGTGCCGCCCAGGCACTCGCGGTACAGCTGGATGTGCGCGCCCATCTGGTTCAGCGCGCCGGTGAAGCCCAGCCGGGACTCGTAGACCGTCTCGTGGACGATGGACAGGCCGGTGGCCTGGGTCAGCGCGACCACCAGAGGCTGCTGCCAGTCGGTCTGGAAGCCCGGGTGCACGTCGGTCTCCAGGGCGATCGCCTTGAGCTCGCCGCCCGGGTGCCAGAAGCGGATGCCCTCGTCGTCCACCTCGAAGGCGCCGCCGACCTTCCGGAAGGTGTTGAGGAAGGTCATCATCTCCAGCTGGCGGGCGCCGCGGACGTAGATGTCGCCCTTGGTGGCGAGCGCCGCGCAGGCCCAGGAGGCGGCCTCCAGGCGGTCCGGCAGCGCGCGGTGGTTGTAGCCGTTCAGCTCGTCCACACCGGTGATCAGGATCGTCCGGTCGGTGCCCAGCGTGATGATCGAGCCCATCTTCTGCAGGACGCAGATCAGGTCGACGATCTCCGGCTCGATGGCCGCGTTGCGCAGCTCGGTGACGCCCTCGGCGAGGACGGCGGTGAGCAGCACCTGCTCGGTCGCGCCGACCGAGGGGTAGGGCAGCTCGATCTTGGTGCCGCGCAGCCGCTGCGGGGCGACCAGGTAGGTGCCCTGCGGGTGCTTCTCGATGGTGGCGCCGAACTGGCGCAGCACCTCGAAGTGGAAGTCGACCGGGCGGCCGCCGATGTCGCAGCCGCCGAGGCCCGGGATGAAGGCGTGGCCGAGGCGGTGCAGGAGCGGGCCGCAGAACAGGATCGGGATCCGCGAGGAGCCGGCGTGCGCGTCGATGTCGGCGACGTTCGCACTCTCGACGTGGGAGGGGTCGAGGATCAGCTCGCCGTCCTCGTCGCCGGTCCGCACGGTGACCCCGTGCAGCTGGAGCAGGCCGCGGACCACCTTGACGTCGCGGATGTCCGGGACGTTCCGCAGTCTGCTGGGGCCCTGGCCGAGCAGGGCGGCGACCATGGCCTTGGGGACCAGGTTCTTCGCGCCGCGGACGCGGATCTCGCCTTCGAGCGGGTTTCCGCCGTGGACCAGCAGGACGTCGTCGGTCATCGTTCTCGCAATCCGGGGTGCCAGAGGAGTGGGGAAGGCTCCGGTGGGAGCCGTCGGTGGACCGGATGGTACGGGCGCGCTCGGGCCCCCGGCGAAACCGAGTCGGCACCGTGTAAGGGCGTCCACCATCCGTAGATGGTAGTGGGCGTCCCGATGGTTCCCGTGAGCCTCTCCCGTGATGGTGCTCTCTCCGGGTGCCGGGCCGCCCGCCGGTGCGTCCGTACGGGTGTTCGTCCGGCGTGTCGGGGTTTCGAGCGTTGCGGTGCCCCGACGGCGCCGTTCTGCGGGATCATGTGTGGCATGACGGCGGCCCATTCGCACGCAGGCCGGTCCCACACCGGCCGTCTGCTCGTCGCGACGCCCGTGCTCACCGACCCGAACTTCGCCCGGGCGGTGGTGCTGCTCCTCGACCACGACGCCGAGGGGGCGCTCGGCGTGGTCCTCAACCGGCCGACGCCGGTCGAGGTCGGCAGCGTGCTGGACGGCTGGGGGCGGCTGGTCGGCCGGCCCGCCGTGGTCTTCCAGGGCGGCCCGGTGGCGCTGGACTCGGCGCTCGGCCTCGCGGTGGCGCCGGGGGACCCGGGCACCGGCGAGCCGCTCGGCTGGCGGCGGGTGCACGGGGCGATCGGCCTGGTGGACCTGGAGGCGCCGCCCGAGGTGCTGGCCGGGGAGCTGGGCAGCCTGCGGATCTTCGCCGGGTACGCCGGCTGGTCGCCCGGCCAGCTGGAGGCGGAGCTGGAGAGCGGCGCCTGGTACCTGGTGGACTGCGAGCCGGGGGACGTCTCCAGCCCCGAGCCGGAGCGGCTCTGGCGCTCGGTGCTGCGCCGCCAGCGCGGGCCGCTCGCACTGCTCGCGACGTACCCGGACGACCCGACGCTGAACTGAACCGGGGGCCCCGGCGGCACGACACTGGCCCGGTTTCCCGGGCCGCCCATAGACTTGGCACCTATGAGCACTCTTGAGCCCGAGCGCGGCCTCGGCACCGGAACCCTGGTCGAGCCCGTCCCGCAGGTGTCCAACGGGGACGGCGACCACGAGCGCTTCGCCCACTACGTCCAGAAGGACAAGATCATGGAGAGCGCGCTCTCCGGGTCGCCCGTGGTGGCGCTGTGCGGCAAGGTGTGGGTGCCCGGGCGCGACCCGAAGAAGTACCCGGTCTGCCCGATGTGCAAGGAGATCTACGACGGCATCGGCAAGCCGCAGGGCGGCGACGACGACAAGTAGGACCGGCCGGTCCGCGCGGCGTCGCCCCGGGTGACGCCGCGGCGTGCGGACCGTCCGCGGGGGTGCCGCGCGCGGTACCCGGTCCGCGCCGTCGTGCGCGGCCGTTCCGCACGGCGTCGTTCTGCACGGTGCCGTTTTGCATGGTGCCGCGTTTCCGGATTGGTCTATGCCAGTCGTCCGGGGCGGGGGCAGGATGTCGGGATGGACCTCATCCCCGCACCCTCGAGTGCCGTCCGCCGCCCGGACGGGGACTTCCCCCTCGACGACGCCACCACGCTGACCGCGCCGCCCCTCCTGGCCGACGCCGAGCGCTGGCTGCGCGGCGCGCTGGGCGCCGCCACCGGGCTGCCGCTCGGCCCCGGCCGGCCGGGTGCGGGGATCGAGCTGGTCCAGGACGACGCGCTGGGCCCGGAGGCGTACCGGATCGCGGTGCGCCCCGGCCACGCCCTGGTCGCCGCGGGCGGGCCGGCCGGCGCGCTGTGGGGCGCGCAGACGCTGCGCCAGCTGCTCGGCCCGGACGCGTACCGCCGCTCCCCGCTGCGCCGCAGCGGCTGGGTGCTGCCCGGCGCGGACATCGCGGACGCCCCGCGGTTCGGCTGGCGCGGCGCGCTGCTCGACGTCGCCCGGCACTTCCTCCCCAAGGCGGACGTGCTGCGCTTCGTCGACCTGCTGGCCGCGCACAAGCTCAACGTGCTGCACCTGCACCTGACCGACGACCAGGGCTGGCGGGTCGAGATCAAGCGCTACCCGGCGCTGACCGCGCGCGGAGCCTGGCGGGAGCGCTCGATGGTCGGCTACCGCTCCGCCGGTCGGCGCGACGACCGCCCGCACGGCGGCTACTACACCCAGGACGACCTGCGCGAGATCGTCGCCTACGCGGCCGCGCGCGGGGTCACCGTCGTCCCGGAGATCGACCTGCCCGGCCACACCCAGGCCGCCGTCGCCGCCTACCCCGAGCTGGGCAACACCGACGTCGTGGACACCGCCGCGCTCGGCGTCTGGACGGACTGGGGCGTCAGCCACAACGTGCTCAACGCCTCCGAGGCGACCCTGCGCTTCTTCGAGGGGGTGCTGGAGGAGGTCCTGGAGCTCTTCCCGTCCGAGTTCGTCCACCTCGGCGGCGACGAGTGCCCCAAGGAGCAGTGGAAGGACAGCGCCGCCGCCCAGGCCCGGATCCGCGAGCTCGGACTGGCCAACGAGGACGAGCTGCAGAGCCACGTGATCCGGCACTTCGACCGCTGGCTGGCGGAGCGCGGGCGCCGGCTGATCGGCTGGGACGAGATCCTGGAGGGCGGTCTGGCGCCGGGCGCCGCCGTCTCCTCCTGGCGCGGTTTCGGCGGGGGGATCGCCGCCGCGCGGGCCGGGCACGACGTGGTGATGTGCCCCGAGCAGCACGTCTACCTCGACCACCGGCAGGCGGACGGGCCGGACGAGCCGATCCCGGTGGGCTTCGTGCGGACGCTGGAGGACGTCTACCGCTTCGAGCCGGTGCCGGAGCAGCTGGACGAGACCGCCGCCCGGCGGGTGATCGGCACCCAGGCCAACCTGTGGAGCGAGTTCGCGGACAGTGCCCGGGACGTCGACTACCGGGCCTTCCCCCGGCTGGTGGCCTTCGCCGAGGTCGCCTGGTCGGACCTGCCGGCGGTGCCCGCGGAGCGCGACTACGCGGGCTTCGAGCGGCGCCTGCGGGGGCACCTGCGGGTGCTGGACGCGCTCGGCGTGGAGTACCGCCCGGTCGAGGGACCGCACCCCTGGCAACGCCGGCCCGGGGTGGCCGGCCGCCCGATCGAGGGCCCGCCGCCGGTGCGGTGATCCCCGCCGACGTCGGGGTCCGGGGATCCCGCGGTGCCGCTTCGGGAACTTCTGAGTGGTCGTCTGACGTCAAGAAAAGATGAACATCTGCCCTGGCTCGATCCGGGCCGGGGCAGATACCGCCCGGTATCCGTCCCAATCGGGCAGTCCCGTTCACCCGTCCCGAAATGATCATCGAGCATTGTGTGCCAGAGTTGCCCAACCCGGCCCGATCGCCCGTACCCTACGGGCCAGGCCGGGCTGCTGACGCGGACACCACGGCCGAAGGCCGCGGGCGGCAGGCGATCGATGAGCAAGTGGAGCACGGTGGGACCCAGGTGAACCGGACGATCATGCTGCCGGCCTCCCTCGACGAGGCCGTCGACGCGCTGGCCGCCGCCCCGGCCGCGGTACCGGTGGCCGGAGCCACCGACCTGATGGAGGCCGTCAACGCCGGACGGCTGCGCCCCGCCGCCCTGGTCGGGCTCGGCCGGATCACCGAACTGCGCGGCTGGCGCTACGAGGACGGCGGCACCGCGGTTCTCGGCGCCGGACTCACCCACGCCCGGATGGACCGCCCGGACTTCGCCGCGCTCATCCCCGCGCTCGCCGACGCCGCCCGCACCGCCGGCCCGCCGCAGGTCCGCAACGTCGGCACCCTCGGCGGCAACATCGTCACCGCCGCCCCGGCCGGCGACACCCTCCCGGTGCTCGCCGCCCTGGAGGCCAGCGTCACCCTGGCCCGGGCCGGCGGCAGCCGCGAGGTGCCGGTCAGCCACCTGCTCACCGGGCTCGACCCGGTGCGGCCCGGCGAACTGCTCACCTGGGTGCGGGTCCCGCTGCTGCACGCGCCGCAGGTCTTCCTCAAGGCCACCGGCCGCAGCGGCCCGGCCCGCGCCACCGCCTCCGTCGCCCTCGTCCTCGACCCGGCCCGGCGCGCCGTGCGCTGCGCGGTCGGCGCCGTCGCCCCGGTGCCGCTGCGCCCGCTGGAGGCCGAGGCCTGGGTCGCCGGCTGCATCGACTGGGACGGCAGCCGGGAGATCGACCCGGCCGCCACCGCCGCCTTCGGCGAGTACGTGGCCGCCGCCTGCGTCCCCGACACCTACGGCGCCGAGGGCGCCTGGGAGGCCGTGACCGAGGGGCCGAGCGCGGCCGCCGTTCGGCTACGGCGTACCGTATCGGTGCTGGCCCGACGGGCACTGGGAAGGGCGCTGAAGTGAGCACAGACCCCATCGAGACCCTCGACGCCGACCCGCTCGGCCTCACCCCGCAGGTCAGCCGCGAGCTGCGCCCGTGCGCCTCCTACACGCTGCGGGTCAACGGTTTCGAACGGCCCGTCACCGACGCCTGGATCGGTGAGAGCCTGCTCTACGTGCTGCGCGAGCGGCTCGGCCTGGCCGGCGCCAAGGACGGCTGCGAACAGGGAGAGTGCGGGGCCTGCTCGGTGCAGGTGGACGGCCAGCTGGTGGCCGGCTGCCTGGTGCCCGCCGCACTGGCCGCGGACAGCGAGATCAACACCGTCGAGGGCCTGTCGGCCGCCGGCGGCGCCAGCGACGTCCAGCAGGCGCTGGCCGAGTCCGGCGCGGTGCAGTGCGGCTACTGCACCCCGGGCATGGCGATGGCGGTCCACGACCTGCTCCAGCGCAACCACCGGCCCACCGAGGTCGAGGCCCGGCAGGCGCTCTGCGGCAACCTCTGCCGCTGCACCGGCTACCGGGGCGTGCTGGCCGCCGTCCAGAGCATCGCCGACGCGCGCGCCCTGGAGGCCGAGGAGGCGGAGGAGGCGGCGCTCGCCGACCAGCCCGCCGACGGGACGGCCGCCCCGGCGCCGGCCGCCGAACCCGAGCCGGTCGCCGACCCGCCCGTCTACACCGACGCCGACGCGTGGATCGAGCACGTCCCGCAGCCGCCCGTCGAGGAGGCCCCGACCGGGGGCGGGCCGTACGGCGACGGCCAGGGCGGCTACGACACCGGCGTGTACGACACCGCCGTCCTGACGCCGGTCCAGGGCATCCCGGCCCAGGCTGCCGACGACCAGGTGTACTACCCGCAGCAGGGCTACCCCGAGCAGCCGTACCAGACCACCCCCGCGCACGGGACGCCCGTCCACGGCGTCTACCCGGACGGCGGCTACCCCGCGGACGGCTACCCGCAGCAGAACGGCTACGACACCGGGTACGACGCCCCGGTCTACCAGCCCACCCCCGCGCACGGCACGCCGCTGCCCGGCGCCGCCTTCGACGGCACGCCCCCGCACGGCACCCCGTACGTCCCCGCGCCCCCGCACGGCGCCCCGGCCGACGACGGCGCCCAGGCCGGCGTCCCGTACGGCGCCACCCCCGCCCACGGCATCCGGCTCCCCGAGGACGACCACGCATCATGACGTCGCCTACCGACATCGGCGCAGCACTCCAGCAGGACGGCGGCGAGGGCGGCGCACCGGAGCCGTTCGGCCTGGGCAGCTCACCGCTGCGCAGCGACGCGCTGCCCAAGGCACTCGGCATCTTCCCGTACGCGGCCGACCTCTGGGCCGAGGGGCTGCTCTGGGGCGCCGTGCTGCGCTCGCCGCACCCGCACGCCAGGATCCGCGGCATCGACACCTCGGCCGCGCTGGCGCTGCCCGGCGTGCACGCCGTGGTCACCGCCGCCGACCTGCCGCCCGGCCCGGACGGCACCCCGGACGGCGCCCCGGCCGGCCCGATCCTCGCCGACCGGCCGGTGCTGGCCGCGGGCGTGGTGCGCCACCACGGCGAGCCGATCGCCGCGGTGGCGGCCGACCACCCGGACACCGCCCGGCTCGCGGTCGGTCTGATCACGGTCGACTACGAGCCGCTGGAGGCCGTCACCGACCCCGAGCAGGCCTTCACCGCCCCGCCGCTGCACCCGGACGGCAACCTGTTCCGCCACCTGCCGCTGCGCACCGGGGACCCGGAGGCGGCCGGCGAGGTCATCGTCGAGGGCCTCTACCAGGTCGGCCGGCAGGACCCGGCGCCGCTCGGCGCCGAGGCCGGGCTCGCCGTGCCGCGCCCGGACGGCGGCGTCGAGCTGCACCTGTCCTCCACCGACCCGCACGGCGACCGCGACCGCACCGCGGCCTGCCTGGGCCTGGAGCCCGACCGGGTCCGGCTGGTGGTCACCGGGGTACCCGGCGCCACCACCGACCGCGAGGACCTCTCGTTCCAGGTCACCCTGGCGCTGCTGGCGCTGCGCACCGGCCGCCCGGTGAAGATGACCCTCACCCGCGAGGAGTCCTTCCACACCCACACCTCGCGCCACCCCGCGCTGCTGCGCTACCGCCACCACGCCGACGCCGAGGGCCGGCTGGTCAAGGTCGAGGCGCAGATCCTGCTGGACGGCGGCGCGTACGCGGACGTCTCCGCCGAGGCGCTGGCGGCCGCCACGGCCTTCTCGGTCGGCCCGTACGTCTGCCCGAACGTCTTCGTGGACGCCTGGGCGGTGCGCACCAACAACCCGCCGGCCGGGCGGATGCGCGGCGAGGGCGCGCTGCAGGCCTGCTTCGCCCACGAGTCGCAGCTGGACCAGCTGGCCGCCCGGATCGGCGTGGACCCGGTGGAGATCCGCCGCCGCAACGCGATGTCCACCGGGGACCCGATGCCCACCGGGCAGGCCGTCACCTGCCCCGCGCCGGTGGGCGCGCTGCTGGAGGCCGTCGCGGCCGAGCCGCTGCCGGCCCTGCCGGTGGACGACCCGGACGCCGAGTGGCTGCTGCCGGGCGGGCCCGGCGGCGCCGGCGACCCGGCCGCGGTGCGGCGCGGGATCGGCTACGCGGTCGGCATGGTGCACATGCTCGGGGCCGAGGGCGAGGACGAGGTCTCCACCGCCACGGTGCGGGTCAGCGGTGACCACGCCACGGTGATCTGCGCGGCCGTCGACTCCGGGCAGGGCTTCGCCACCCTGGCGCGGCAGATCGTGCAGAGCGTGCTGGGCGTCAGCGAGGTCTACATCGCGCCGGCCGACAGCGACCAGTCGATCGCCGGGCCGTCCGCCCGGGGCCGGCACACCTGGGTCTCCGGCGGCGCTGTGGAGCGCGCCGCGCTGATGGTCCGCCACCAGCTGCTACAGCCGATCGCCGCCAACTTCGGGATGTCCGCGGAGCTGCTGCAGATCGCCGACGGCAAGATCACCTCGTACGACGGGGTGCTCGGCATGCCGGTCGCCGAGGCGCTGGAGGGCAAGGAGCTGTGGGCCACCGCGCAGTGCCGCCCGCACCCGACCGAGCCGCTGGACGAGAACGGGCAGGGCGACGCCTTCGTCTCCATCGCCTTCTGCGCGATGCGCGCGGTGGTGGACGTGGACATCGAGCTGGGCGCCGTCCGGGTGGTCGAGATGACGGTCGCGCAGGACGTCGGCCGGGCGCTGAACCCGCGGCAGATCGAGGACCGGATCGAGGCCGGGGTGGCACAGGGCGTCGGCCTGGCGCTGCTGGAGGACCTGCGCACCGAGGGCGGGGTGCTGCAGAACCCCTCGCTCACCGGCTACCGGCTGCCCACCGCCCTGGACACCCCGGAGGTGCGGATCGCCGCCCTGCTGGAGGAGCGGGACGTGGTGGCGACCTTCGGCGCGAAGGCGGTCAGCGCGGTGCCCGCGGTGGTGGCCCCGGCGGCCGTCGCGGCGGCCGTCCGCGCCGCCACCGGCCTGCCGGTCGGCCGGCTGCCGATCCGCCCCGAGGACGCGATCGCGGGCTGACCGGGAATTCCCGGAAACGGGAATTGCCGGTCGGCGCGAAAGCCGACCGGCAATTCCTTTTCGAGGCCATGGCGGGAATCGAACCCGCGTGTACCGCTTTGCAGACGGTTCCCTAAGCCACTCGGGCACACGGCCAGTGAATTCATGGTGGCGGATTCCGCGACGGACCGTCAACGGCCGAATGTAAATTCTGCATGGCAACTCCGGCGGCGGCCCGTGCTACGGTCGGAGACAGGTGGTCGGGCTCCGGCCACCCCGGACGAGCGCGTCGTACCCGGTGACGACAAGACGGCGCAGTTCAGCGGCAATCCGGCCGCTGTGGACTGCGGAGGTACGGCCGTCATGGCTTGGCTCGTTCTGATCGTCTCGGGTGTCCTGGAGACCGTGTGGGCGGTCGCCCTGGAATCGTCCAAGGGCTTCTCCCGGCTCGTCCCCAGCCTCGTCTTCGGCGTCGCCCTGCTGCTGAGCATGGGCGGGCTGGCGTACGCGATGCGCACCATCCCGATCGGCACCGGGTACGCGGTGTGGGTCGGCATCGGCGCGGTCGGCACCGCGCTCTACGGCATGGCCGTCCTGGGGGACGCGGTGACCGCGGCCCGGATCGGCTGCCTGCTGCTGATCGTCTCCGGCGTGGTGGGCCTCAAGGCGCTGCACTGACGCGGTGGTCCCGGGCCGTGCCGGGCGACGGGTCCTAGGTCCTGCGGCGGATCCGGTCAGCGACCGGAGTCAGGGGTCACCCAGGCGGACGGCCCTTACGATGTTACGTATGACCACTGCCTCCCCCACCTCGGTCGACCCCGCGCCCGTACCCCTCGACGACGACCCCGGCGGCGGGGTCCTCAGCGGCCGCTACCGGGCGCTGACGCTGGGGATCGTCTCGGTGGTCCTGCTGCTCGCCTTCGAGGCGACGGCCGTCAACACCGCGATGCCGGTGGCGGCCCGCCAGCTCGACGGCCTCGGGCTCTACGCCTTCGCCTTCTCCGGCTACTTCACCACCACGCTGTTCGCCCTGGTCGTCTCGGGCCAGTGGTGCGACCGGCGCGGCCCGCTGCAGCCGCTGTTCACCGGCATCGCGGTGTTCGGCGCCGGCCTGGTGGTGGCCGGCGCGGCGCCGGGGATGTGGCTGTTCGTGGCCGGGCGGGCGGTCCAGGGGCTGGGCGGCGGCCTGGTGATCGTCGCCCTGTACGTGGTGGTCGGCAGGGCCTACCCGGAGCGGCTGCGGCCGTCCGTGTTCGCGGCCTTCTCCTCGGCCTGGGTGCTGCCCTCGATCGTCGGCCCGGTGGTCTCCGGAGCGGTCACCCAGCACCTGGGCTGGCGCTGGGTGTTCCTGGCGGTGCCCGTGCTGATCCTGCTGCCGCTGGCCGTGATGGGCCCGGCGCTGGCCCGCTCCGAGCGGGAGCACCCGGTGGCGAAGGGCGCGGACTTCGACCGCCGGCGCACCGTACTGGCCGCGATGGCGGCGGTGGGGGCGGGCCTGCTGCAGTACGCCGGCCAGCGGCTCGACCCGCTCGGGCTGCTCCCGGCGGCGGCCGGTGCGGCGCTGCTGCTGCCCGCCGTGCTGGGCCTGCTGCCCACCGGGACGCTGCGGGCCGGGCGCGGCCTGCCGACGGTGATCCTGCTGCGCGGCGTGGCCGCGGGGGCGTTCTTCGCGGCCGAGGCGTTCATCCCGCTGATGATGGTCACCCAGCGCGGGCTGTCCCCGACGCTGGCCGGGCTCACGCTGACCAGCGGCGGGCTCTCCTGGGCGCTGGGCTCGTGGCTGCAGGGGCGGCCGGGGGCGGAGCGCTACCGCGAGGCGATGATCCGGGGCGGGTTCGTGCTGACCGCGGTGGCGATCGCGGGCGCGGCGCTGGTGCTGGTCCCGGCGGTGCCGGCCTGGGTGGCGGCGGTCGCCTGGGGCGTCGGCGGGATCGGGATGGGCCTGACGGTCGCCAGCGTGAGCGTGCTGATGATGAAGCTGTCCGCGCCGGAGGACGCGGGGGCCAACTCGGCCTCGCTGCAGATGAGCGACGCGCTGGGCAACGTGCTGCTGGTGGGTCTGGCCGGGGTGCTGTTCGCGGCCCTGGGCGGCGGCTCGCTGGCCGCCGCCCACGAGGGGGCCGGGTCCACCGGCTCGGCCGGCGCCTTCACGGTGATCTTCCTGACCATGGCCGGGGTGGCCCTGCTGGGTGCGCTGGTCTCCGGCCGGGTGCGCCGGGCCTGACGGTCAGCCGGCGGTGGCGGTGGCGGTGGCGGTGGCGGTGGCGCTGTCGGTGGCGGTCGCCGAGGAGCTCGCCGGCGGCGCCGCCGGGGTGCCCAGGAAGGCCTCCCAGCCGCCGGTCGGCGACTGGCCGGGGGCGAGGCCCTGCAGCTTGCGCAGCACCGCCGGGTCCTGGGCCTCCAGCCAGTCCACCAGTTGGCGGAACGACACCAGCCGGACCTCCGGCTTGCCCGCGATGACCTTGAGGGCGTCCTCGACGGCGTTCATGTAGATGCCGCCGTTCCACTCCTCGAAGTGGTTGCCGATGATGTACGGCGCGCGGTTGCTGCGGTAGGTGCGGTCGAAGCCCATCAGGTAGGCGTCGCGGGCCTGGGCCTGGAAGCCCGGGTAGAGCGCCGGGTCGGCCTTGGTGTTGGGGCCGCACTGGTTGTACATGATGTTGTAGTCCATCGAGAGCACCTGGAAGGTGTGCCCGGGGAAGGGGATGGACTGCAGCGGGAGGTCCCACAGGGCCCCGCCCTGGATCCGCTGCGGCCAGACCTGGGTGCCGTTGCCGCTGCTGTCGTAGCGCCAGCCGCGCTTGACGGCGGTGGGCAGCAGGTTGCGCTGGCCCTCCAGGCAGGGGGTGCGGCTGCCGATCAGCTCCTTGCGGTAGTCGAAGGGCAGCGCCGGGAGGTCGGTGAAGCCGGTGTTGGTGCGCCAGTTGGTGACGAAGTCCATCGCCTGCTGGATCTCGCTGTCCCACTCCTCGGGGGACCACTTGCCGACGCCGGTGGAGCCGCAGAAGTGGCCGTTGAAGTGGGTGCCGATCTCGTGGCCCTCCAGCCAGGCCGCGTGCAGGTTCTCCAGGGTGTCGTGGATGTGCTGGTCGCTGAGGTAGCCGATGTCGGAGGCGCCGACCTTGTGCTGCGGCGGGCGGTAGAGGTCCTTCTTGGACTCGGGCAGCAGGTAGAGGCCGCTGAGGAAGAAGGTCATCGACGCGTTGTGCTCCTGCGCCAGCCGGCGGAAGCGGGCGAACAGCCCGTTGTCGAGTTCGCCGGCGCCGTCCCAGGAGAAGACCACGAACTGCGGCGGGCGCTCGCCGGCCCGGAGCCGCTCGGGCACCGGCTGGCGGGGCTGGGCGCCGGTGTCGGAGGTGGATCCGTCGCCGATCAGGGCGGCCTGCGGCTTGGGGGCCGGGGCGGGGGTGGCGGTCTGCTCGACGGCCTCGCCGGTGGCGGGTACGGCCGGTCCCGTCGCCCGCTCGCCGCCGCCCGCGCCGTTGCTGCCGCAGCCGGCGGCCAGGGCCGCGGCGGTGGCCGCACCGGCGGCCAGCAGGGTGCGGCGGGAGAGGGCTTCCATGGTCACTCCGTTCATGAGGCGTTCGGCGGGCGTTCAGGCGCGCGAAAGTCCGGTCGGACAAGTGGGGTGATACAACCCGTGACCGGGTCAGCATGGCATGTGGGCGTGATCGGTCGGAGAGGCACCACGGACGGTCTCAATCGATCGCTCGATTGACGCAACCAGTCCGGTCCCGTCCACGTCGAAGCTCTTGCCGGGCGCGTTGACGCGCGAGCGGCGGGGTG
Organism: Kitasatospora sp. NPDC101176; assembly: GCF_044768035.1. Lineage (NCBI taxonomy): Bacteria > Bacillati > Actinomycetota > Actinomycetes > Kitasatosporales > Streptomycetaceae > Kitasatospora > Kitasatospora sp. NPDC101176. The sequence goes on along the minus strand of NZ_JBIWPA010000011.1, from coordinate 172,254 downwards.
CCCGGCGCGGGACGCCGCTGTCGCGCTCCGTGATCCGGCGTCCACTCGGCGCAGGCGCCGGGCCGCTGTCCCTGCCGATCGGCGGGTGTCGGTACGACCATCGTATGGACGTGCATTAGGGTCCGATCCGCTTCAATTGTTCCCAGGAAACTCCCAGGAATCGGGATTCCGTCGGCAGAGGGGAGCGCCCGTGGGCGTCCAGCAGAGCAGGAGCCCGTGGCCGGGCACCCTGGCGGCCGGTGCCGCGCTGGTGCTCGGTGCCTGGCTGCTGCACGACGGCGGACCGGGCGCCCTGCCGCCCGCACCCGGCGTCGGACAGGCCCTCTCCGGCTTCGCCCCGGTCTCCGTCGTACCGCCGCTCGGCCCGTCCGCCCCGACCCGGATCCGCATCCCGTCCGTCCGGCTGGACGCCCCCGTCACCGCGCTGGGCGTCGGCCCCGACGGGCACCTCGAAGCCCCGTCCGAGGCCGACCGCAACCTGGCGGGCTGGTACCGCGGCGGCGCCAGCCCCGGGCAGCGCGGCACCGCCATCCTGGCCGGGCACGTCGACACCAAGGCCGGCCCGGCCGTCTTCTACCGCCTGGGGGCGCTCCACCGCGGCGACCGGATCGAGATCGCCCGCGCCGACGGCGCCACCGCCGTCTACCAGCTCTACGCCATCGAAGTGCACGACCGAAAGGACTTCCCGGACGACCGGGTGTACCGCCAGGCCGCCGACGCACAGCTGCGGGTGATCACCTGCGGCGGCGCGTACAGCGAGGAGCACGGCTACGAGGGCAACGTCGTCGCCTACGGCTTCCTGGCCGACACCACCCGGCCGGGCAAAGCCGCATGACCACGCTGACCCTCGCCACCCGCTGGAACCCGATCGACTGGCCGCTCACCCACGGCCCCGTCCCGTACGCCGTGCTCTCCGCCGGCTGGGGCGCGCTGGTCCTGCTCGCGTTCTCCCGCCACGAGCGCTGGCGGGCCCCGCGCCTGCTGGGCGCCCTGCTGCTGGCCGCCGCGCTCACCGCCCTGGTGAAGATCGCCGTCGACGGCTGGTGGCACCCCTTCCCGGAGGGCACTCCGGACTTCGTGATGCGCTGGATAGCCGTCGCGCTGTTCGCGGTGTGCCTGCTCCTGCTCCGCGCCCCGCTGCTCGCCACCCGCCGGCGGCTGCTGGCGGCCAGCGGTGCCGTGCTGGTCCTGCTGATGGCCGCCTCCCAGGTCAACCGGGGCTTCGACCAGTACCCCACCGCCCGGGCCATGCTGGCGCCCGAGATCGAGGCGCTCACCACCGGCAGGACGGCCAGCACCGTCGCCGCCTCGCCCGGCCGGCCCGTCGAGGAGCAGTGGCACGCGCCCGCCGGCCTGCCCGCCAAGGGCACCCTCTCCGGGGTGACCATCCCCGGCGCCAAGTCCGGCTTCAAGGCCCGCGGCGGCTACGTCTACCTGCCGCCCGCCTACCAGGCCACCCCCCGCCCGCTGCTGCCCGTCGTGGTGCTGCTGCCCGGCCAGCCCGGTGCCCCGGAGGACTGGGTCAACTCCGGCGCCATCCGGGACACCCTGGACGCCTTCGCCGCCGCGCACCAGGGCCTCGCCCCGATCGTGGTGGTCGCCGACCCCACCGGCAGCCCCATCACCAACACGCTCTGCATGGACTCCCGGATCGCCAAGGCGCACACCTACCTGGCCGAGGACGTCCCGGACTGGATCCACCGGAACCTGCAGACCGCCACCGGCCGCACCGCCTTCGCCATCGGCGGGCTCTCGCTCGGCGGCACCTGCTCGCTCCAGCTCGCCGTCAACGCCCCCGACGTCTACGGCAGCTTCCTGGACATCTCCGGGCAGGACGAGCCGACCCTGGGCAGCCACGGCGAGACCGTCGACAAGGCCTTCGGCGGCGACGAGGCCGCCTTCGACGCCGTCGACCCGCTGCACCTGATGGCGCGGAAGAAGTTCCCCGACACCGCCGGCCGGTTCGTGGTCGGCGCCAACGACCCGGACTTCCGCCCGATGCAGGAGAAGGCCTTCGCGGCCGCCCAGGCCGCCGGCATGGACGTCGCCTACCAGACCATCCCCGGCTGGCACAGCTGGGTGGTCTTCCGGCAGGCCTTCGAGCAGAACCTGACCTGGCTCTCCCAGCAGACCGGGCTGATCCGGTGATGCGGCTCCTGGCGGCCCCGGCGCCGGCCGAGGAGCGCGAGTGGCCGCGGGACCGCGCGCCCGTCGCCGGCACGCCCGACCCGCGCCCTCAGCGGTTGCGCAGGGCTGCGGCGGCCTTCGGCGGCCGGTTGCGCTCGGCGCCGCTGACCCTGGCCCTGCTGGCCGGGCTCTGGGCGGTCGGCGCGGCCACCGACAGCCTGGCGCACGGGCCGTCCGAGCGGCTGCTCGCCCGGGTCGGGGTGGGGTTGCCCACCCTCGCCGAGGGCCACTGGTGGACCCCCTTCAGCTCGCTGTTCTGGTGCTCCGGCGCCGGCTCGTACGTGTTCACCAGCCTGCTGCTGCTCCTGGTCGGCCCGGCGGCCGAGCACCGGCTCGGCCGGGCCCGGACGCTCGCGGTGCTGGTCGCCGGGCAGCTGGCGGGCACCCTGCTGGGCGCCGGGCTGGTCGCGGTCGGCTCCCGGGCCGGTGAGCAGTGGACCGCCTCGGTGGCCGACCAGACCGCCGTCGGCCCCGGCGTCGGGCTGTTCGCGCTCGCCGCGGTGCTCGGCTACCGGCTCACCGTGCTCTGGCGCCGCCGGCTGCACCTGCTGGTGCTGCTCGTCCCGTTGGTCATGACGCTGTACGTGGGCCACCTGCAGAGCGTCCAGCGGTGCGCCGCCGCGCTCGTCGGACTCGGCGCCGGCGCCCTGCTGAACCGGGGCCGGCAGCACCTGCGCACGCACCGCTCCTCGCACTCCGAGACCCGGGTGCTGATCGCGCTCTGCCTGGTCGCCGCCGCCTTCGGGCCGCTGATCGCCTCGCTGTACGACAACGCCACCGGGCCGTTCAACACCTTCTCCGAGCTGTACCTGTCGCACCGCCTCAGCCCCGAGGAGGTCGCCGACTTCTGCGCGGTGTCAGCGCACGACTGCGCCCGCGCGCACGCCGTCGAGCGGATCTTCGACACCCCCGGCCGGCTGATGGCAGCCCTGTTCCCGGCCCTGCTGCTGGTGCTCGCCGAGGGGTTGCGCCGCGGGCTGCGGCTGGCCTGGCGGATCACCGTCGCCACCGAGCTGCTCTGGGCCGGGCTGCTGGGCTGGCTGTACCTGGACTCCGGGCCGGACAGCGGCGACGTGATCCAGTACTTCGTCGAGGCGCTGCTGCTGCCGCTGCTCACCCTCGGACTGCTGCTGGCCACCCGCCAGCGCTTCCGGATGCGGCTGGCCGGCCGGGCGGTGCGCCGGCTCGGGTCGGTGATCGGCGGCGCCGCGCTGGCCGCCTGCGCCGCCTACGCGGGCGTGGGGGTGCTGGTGGCCGACCAGTTCGAGCCGGGGGCGAACCTGCGCCGCCTGCTGCACGGGCTGCCGGCGCTGTTCCTGCCGCCCGCGTACAACGACCTCACGCCGGACTACCCGATAGCGGTCGGCCGGGTGGCCCTCCTGCTGGAGACGTACTCCGGGCTGGCGTTCTGGGTGGTCACGCTGAGCGCGCTGCTGGTGGCCTTCCGCCGGCCGGTCCTGCACACCGACGCGGACGCGTCCGCCCGGGCCCGGGCGCTGCTCACCGCGTACGGCGGCGGGACGCTCTCCTTCATCACCACCTGGGACGGCAACCACTACTGGTTCGACGAGGACGGCCGGGCGGCGGTCGCCTACCGGGTGCGCGGCACCGTGGCGCTGACCACCGGCGACCCGTTCGGCGAACCGGAGGCCCGGGAGCGGGCGGTGGCGGGCTTCGCCCGGTTCTGCGACGCCCGCGGCTGGACCCCGTGCTTCTACAGCGTCTCCCCGCAGACCCGGTCGGCCGCCGCACAGCTCGGCTGGCGCTCGGTGCAGGTCGCCGAGGACACCGTGGTCGCGCTGCCCGAGCTGGCCTTCACCGGCCGCAAGTGGCAGGACATCCGGACCGCGCTGAACAAGGCCGGCAAGCAGGGCATCACCGCCGAGTGGTGGGCCTACCACGAGGCGCCGAGGGCGCTGCGGGACCAGATCCGCGAGATCTCCGAGGAGTGGGTCTCCGAGAAGGGCCTGCCCGAGATGGGCTTCACGCTGGGCGGGCTGGAGGAGCTGGACGACCCGGACGTGCGGGTGCTGATCGCGGTGGACGAGCAGCGCGTCGTGCACGGGCTGACCAGCTGGATGCCGGTGTACGAGAACGGCGTGCCGGTCGGCTGGACGCTGGACTTCATGCGCCGCCGCTCGGACGGCTTCCGCGGCGTCAACGAGTTCCTGATCGCCTCGGCCGCGCTGGGCTTCAAGGAGGAGGGCGCGCGGTTCCTCTCGCTGTCCGGCGCGCCGCTGGCCCGCTCCGGGCAGGGTGAGGGACCCACCGGTCTGCAGCGGATGCTGGACTGGATGGGCCGGGTGCTGGAGCCGGTGTACGGCTTCCGCTCGCTGCTCGCGTTCAAGTCGAAGTTCCAGCCGGAGTACCGGCCGATGTACATGGCGTACCCCGACCCCGCCGCGCTGCCGGGCATCACCCGGGCGATCGGCAAGGCGTACCTGCCGCACCTGACGCCGGCGCAGGGGGTGCGGCTGATGCGGCGGCTGTCGGGCTGAGCCGGCGGCCGGGCCGGGCCCGCGGAGCCGGCCGTCGGCTCCGCGCGGGCCCGGGCTCAGCCGAGCAGCTCGGCGAGGGCGCGGTCGGCGTCCAGGTGCAGGTGCTCCTCGCCCTCGGGGACGAGCAGTCGGCTGTGCCACAGGAAGCGCCGCAGGTCGGCGGTGTCGAAGCGGATCAGCGCGGTGCCCTCCGGCGCCCGCAGCTCGACCATGGTGCGCCGGCCGGACGCGGGGCGGACGTGGACGTCGCCGACGCCCGCCGGCAGCTCCAGGCCGGCCGAGAGCAGCTGCCGGGCGAAGACCCAGACGACGTCCTCCCCGCCGGGTTCTCCCGGGCCGGCGCCGTCGGCCGCCGGGTCGTCCAGGGAGAACTCGGCGGGGAAGGCCATCCGGACCGCGAACGGGTCCGCCGGCAGGTAGGTCAGGACCACCCGCAGCCGCACCGAGCGGTGGGCGGAGAGGATCAGACGGGCTTGGACGGTCTCTTCGGCGGCGGTGTGCACGGCAGGTCCCTTCGGGTCGGTGCGAGGCCGGTCGGCACGGGGAGGGTTGGGGCGGTCTCGCACTGGTGGGAGTCCCGGGACGGGCGGTGATTACCCGGTTCGGGCGCCGCGGCGGTGTGATCCGCGTCACGTCGATTTCCGGCCGCCAGGGCCCGGCGCGAGGCCCCGGCTGAACGCTCGAACAGCGTCCAACCGGTACGCTGGACCGGTTGTCCGATCGCCGCCCGACCGCGGGACGGGGCCGTAGAACCGCCTCTGACCTGCGATGATCCCCCTCGGAGACCGTGAGTACTGCCGCCGCCTCCTCGATGCCGCTGTTCTCCGACGCCCCGGAGCCGCAGGCCCCCGCCCGGACCGGCGGCCACGCCGCCACCGCCGCCTCGCACCACCTCTCCCCGGCCTTCCCCGGCCGCGCCCCCTGGGGCACCGCGGGCAAGCTGCGGGCCTGGCAGCAGGGCGCGCTGGACCGCTACATCGAGACGCAGCCGCGCGACTTCCTCGCGGTCGCCACCCCGGGCGCCGGTAAGACCACCTTCGCGCTCACCCTCGCCTCGTACCTCCTGCACAACCACCTGGTGCAGCAGGTGACGGTCGTCGCGCCGACGGAGCACCTCAAGAAGCAGTGGGCCGAGGCCGCCGCACGGATAGGCATCCGGCTCGACCCGGCCTACTCCTCCGGCCCGCTCTCCCGGGACTACCAGGGCATCGTGGTGACGTACGCGGGCGTCGGCGTGAACCCGATGCTGCACCGCAACCGGACCGAGGCGCGCAAGACCCTCGTGATCATGGACGAGATCCACCACGCCGGTGACTCCAAGTCCTGGGGCGAGGCCTGCTTCGAGGCCTTCGAGCCGGCCACCCGCCGGCTGGCGCTGACCGGGACGCCGTTCCGCTCGGACACCAACCCGATCCCCTTCGTCCAGTACGAGGCGGGCGCCGACGGCCTGCGCAAGTCCGTCGCCGACTACACCTACGGCTACGGGCACGCGCTCGCCGACCACGTCGTCCGGCCGGTGATCTTCCTCAGTTACAGCGGCAACATGCGCTGGCGCACCAAGTCGGGCGACGAGCTGGAGGCCCGGCTCGGCGAGCCGATGACCAAGGACCTGATCGCCCAGGCCTGGCGCACCGCGCTGGCCCCGCAGGGCGAGTGGATCCCGAGCGTGCTGCAGGCCGCCGACCGCCGCCTCACCGAGGTCCGCAAGGCGATCCCGGACGCCGGCGGCCTGGTGATCGCCACCGACCAGACCGTGGCCAGGGCGTACGCCAAGCTGCTGCGCGAGATCAGCGGCGAGAAGGTCACCCTGGTCCTGTCCGACGAGGCCGAGGCGTCCAAGCGGATCTCCGACTACTCGGCCGGGACGTCCCGCTGGATGGTCGCGGTCCGCATGGTGTCCGAGGGCGTCGACGTGCCGCGGCTGTGCGTCGGGGTGTACGCCACCTCGATCTCCACCCCGCTGTTCTTCGCCCAGGCCGTCGGCCGCTTCGTGCGCGCCCGCAAGCGCGGCGAGACGGCCTCGGTGTTCCTGCCGACGATCCCGATGCTGCTGGGCTTCGCCAACGAGATGGAGCTGCAGCGCGACCACGTCCTGGACCGGCCGAAGAAGGAGGGCGACGGCCTCTTCGACGAGGAGGACCGGCTGCTCGCCGAGGCCGAGCGGGCCAACGACGGGCCGGACGGCGCGGGCGGCGAGGAGTTCTCCTACGAGGCGATCGGCTCCGACGCGGTCTTCGACCGGGTGCTGTACAACGCCATGGAGTTCGGCATGCAGGCCCACCCGGGGAGCGAGGAGGAGGACGACTACCTCGGCATCCCGGGCCTGCTGGAGCCGGACCAGGTGCAGATGCTGCTGCAGAAGCGCCAGCACCGCCAGATCCAGCGCAGCAAGGGCAAGCCGGCCGAGGAGGCCGACCTGCTGGAGCTGCCGGCCGAGCAGCGGCCGGTGGTCACCCACCAGGAGCTGCGGGAGCTGCGCAAGGAGCTGAACGCGCTGGTCGCCGCCTGGCACCACCGCACCAGCCAGCCGCACGGCACCGTCCACAACGAGCTGCGGCGCCAGTGCGGCGGGCCGCTCACCGCCCAGGCCACCGCCAACCAGCTGAAGGCGCGGATCGCCAAGATCCGTGAGTGGGCGAAGTAGCCGGCCGGGCGGCCGTCGCGCAGCATGTGCCGCGGCGGCCGTCCGGGGGCGGGCCGCCGCGGCGGGCCCGCGGTCCCCTCTGTCCCGAACTGTCCGGACTTCGGACCGGGGTCGAACACATGCCCTGACGGGGGCTGCGAAATGGTGGGTTCTGTCCTGATTTGGCGGCGCCGTTGATGTCGATCACGCCCGAATTTTGGACAACCACTTCCGCCGCGACATTTCCTTCACTACCTTTCCCCCACGCTCTACCGCCGGGCAACCCCCACGGGACGGGCGCCGCAGGACCGTACGCACGTCAAGGGCGACGACGTACGGTCCCAGCGCGGCCACCCCCACCTGCGCGCGACACCGAACCCGTACCGGCGTCGCCCGCCCCGCGAGCGTCGCGGAAAGGATGCCCGTCGTGACTGCCGAGACCTCCCAGACCCTGGACCGTGGCGTCCGGGTCCTCAAACTGCTCGCCGACTCCGAGCGCGGCCTCACCGTCACCGAGCTGGCGGCGCGGCTGGCCGTCAACCGCACCGTCGTCTACCGGCTGCTGGCCACCCTGGAACAGCACGGCCTGGTCCGCCGGGACATCGGCGGCCGCGCCCGGGTCGGCCTCGGGGTGCTGCGGCTGGCCCACCGGGTGCACCCGCTGCTGCGCGAGGCCGCGCTGCCGGCCCTGCGCAGCCTGGCCGAGGACCTCGGCGCCACCGCCCACCTGACCCTGGTGGACGGCAGTGAGGCGCTGGCCGTGGCCGTGGTCGAGCCGAGCTGGACGGACTTCCACGTCGCCTACCGCACCGGGCTGCGCCACCCGCTCGGCGAGAGCGCCGCCGGCCGGGCGATCCTGGAAGCGCGCACCTTCCCCAGCCAGCGACGGCCGGAACAGGGCTTCGTCATCACCCGCGCGGAGGAGCAGTCGGGGGCGTGCGGCGCGGCCGCCGCGCTGCTCGGGCTGAGCGGGATCGAGGGCAGCGTCGGCGTGGTGATGCTCAACGGGCTGGTGCCCGAACGGGTCGGCCCCCGGGTCGTCGAGGCCGCGACCGAGGTGGCCGACGCACTGAGGTAGCGGCCGAGGTGTGTTTGGATTCCCCTTGTGTCCGACACCAAGCTCCCCGAGGCCCTGACCTCCCCGCGCACCCGCGCGCTCGCGCTCTGCGGCCTGCTGGTCACCGCGCTGTTCGGCGTGGCGGCGTTCGTCCCGCTGCCGTACACGCTCACCTGGCCCGGGCTGACCGCGGACACCCTCGGCACCTACCAGGGCAAGCCCGTGATCACCATCACCGGGGCGCCGCTGCGCACCACCGAGGGCGAGCTGCGGATGGTCACCATCTCGGCCACCAACCCGGGCGAGGAGACGACGTTCCGGCGCGCCCTGCAGGCCTGGTTCGACCGGGACGAGGCGGTGCGCCCGACCGACACCGTCTACCCGCAGGGCGACCCGGCCAAGGCCGAGCAGGTGACCGCCCAGCAGATGGCCGAGTCGCAGGACAGCGCCACCACCGCGGCGCTGGACTACCTGCACCTCTCGCCGGACCAGGTGAAGGTCAAGATCGACCTGGGTGACGTGGGCGGCCCGAGCGCCGGCCAGATGCTGGCCCTGGGCATCGTCGACAAGCTCGCCGGCGACGGCAAGGGCGGCGACCTCACCGGCGGGCTCAAGATCGCGGGCACCGGGACCATCGACGACCAGGGCGTCGTCGGCGCGGTCGGCGGCGTCCCGCTGAAGACGCAGGCGGCCGCCCGGGACGGCGCGACCGTGTTCCTGCTGCCCAAGGACGAGTGCGCGGACGCCAAGGTGAACACCCCGGCAGGGCTGCGGCTGGTGCCGGTCGGCACGCTCGGCGAGGCGGTCTCGGCGCTGGAGGCGCTGAAGAGCGGGGGGAGCGTCCCCGGCTGCTGACGCGGCGGGGCTCCGGAGGCGCCCCGGGCCGGCCTACTCGGCCGCGGCCTGGTCCACCAGCGGCAGGATGCGGTACGGCACCGGGTTCTCCAGGGCGATCGCGGTGGACGAGCGGACGATCCCGTCGAAGCCCACCACGCGGTCGATCACCCGCTGCAGGTCGGCGTTGGAGCGGGCCACGATCCGCACCATCATGTCCCCGGCCCCGGTGATCGTGTGCAGCTCCAGCACCTCCGGCACGCTCGCCAGGTGGGCGCGCACGTCGGCGCCCTGGCCCTGCGAGATCTCCAGGGTCGCGAAGGCCGTCACCGGGTAGCCGAGGGCGGCCGGGTCCACCTCCGGGCCGAAGCCGCCGATCACCCCCTTGGCCTGCAGCCGGTCGAGCCTGGCCTGCACGGTGCCGCGGGCGACCTGGAGCCGGCGCGAGCACTCCAGCACCCCGATCCGGGGCTCCTCCGCCAGCAGCCGGATCAGCCGGCCGTCCAGCGCGTCGATCGCGTCGTTCCCGCCACCCGGCCCCGCTCCGGGGCCGGCGCCGGCCGAAGCGCCTTGCGGGGCGGGGGAGTTGGGCGAGCCTGAGGAGCTCGGGGAGTGGGCGGGGGGCATCGCGGCTCCGTCCTCCGATGGGCATTCTGTACAGCGGCGCCGCCGATTCTCCCGCCCCGGCGCACAGCTTGACCAGGAGGAAACGGAACAGTTGCGCGCAGGTCGGCTCGGCGCCACCCTCCAGCCACGACCCCGTGCGCCGGGCCCCACCCCGGCGCGCGGGCCCCACGTGGTCCACGTGGTCCCGTACGCCTACCGGGAGGGCCGACATGACCGAGACCGCCGCCGAACCCGTCCTGCTCACCGCCGGCCCGGGGGAGACCGACCCCCTTCCGACGGGCCGCGCCGACGCGGTGGTCTTCGCGGTCGGCGACGCCGAGCGGGCCGCCCACCGCTACGCCGCCGCACTCGGACTGCGATGTACCGCCTACGCCGGGCCGGAGACCGGGGAGCCGGAGACGGTCTCCTACGTGCTGAGCGCACCCGGGACGCGGATCGTGCTCACCTCGCTGGTCCAGGTGATCGGCCCGCGCGGGCGGGAGCTGGCCGGGTACCTGGCCCGGCACGGGGACGGCGTGCTGGACCTCTCGGTGAGCGTGCCCGACGTGTACTACGCCTACGACTACGCGGTGGACCGGGGCGCGCTGTCGCTCGCCGAGCCGTACGAGGCGCGGGACCGCTTCGGCACGGTGGTGCTGGCGACCATCGGGGTGCCCGGCGGGACGAGGCACACGCTGGTCGACCGGTCCCGCTACGGCGGGCCGTACCTGCCCGGCTACCTGCCGTTCGAGGCCTGGTGAGGGCCCGGTGAGCCCGGACGGGGCCCGGCGGGTCCGGCGGGGCCCGGTGCGGCGGGTTCAGCGGACCGCCGTCTCCACCACGGGCGGGTGCCCGTTCCAGTAGACGAAGACCGAGTTGGCCTGCTCGCCCTTGGTGAAGTCGATCCGCATCCACTGGTCGCCGTTCCAGACCTGCATCTGCCAGCCCGGATCCGGGGTGGCGGAGACCAGCGAGGCCTTGTCCGGGCGGATGTCCAGGGCGACCTTGCCGCCCGGCACCGGGTAGCTCTTCACCGACGACGTGGGGGTCGTGGCGGGCGTGGGCCGCCGGGTGGCCGACGGGGCCCCGGCGGGGGTGGCCGCCGTGGTGGCGACGGGGGCCGGGCCGTGCGTCGGGCCGGTGCCGGCGGCGGTCGGGGAGGCCGGCGGGGCGGGCGTCCCGGTCGGGGTGCCCGGGCGGCCCGGGTCCGGGGTGACGGTCGCGGTGAACGGCGTGCCGTCGGCCGTCGGCGAGGGCAGCGGCAGCGCCGTCGGCTGCTCGAACGCGGCGCCGGTCAGCACCGCGTGCACGCCGAACCAGGACAGCGCCACCGCCGCCCCGGTGGCCGCCGCCCAGGCGCCGAGCTGTACCAGTCCGTTCCGCATCGTCCGCTCATCCTGCCGTACTCCGGGCCGGTGCGGGCGGGCACCCCTGGTGTCCCCCGGGGGAGTTGCCCGGTGTCCGGGGCCACCCCGAGGTACAGACCACTGACCGCCGATGGCGTACCGTGCAGGGCCATGGCAACAGTGCTCGTGGTCGAGGACGACCCCTTCGTACGTTCCGCCCTCATCCGGCACCTGACCGACACCGGTCATGCGGTCCGCAGCGTGGGCACGGCACTCGAGGCGCTGCGGGAGGTCGCCCAGGTCGGCTGCGACCTGGTGATCCTCGATCTGGGCCTGCCGGATCTGGACGGCAGCGAGGCGCTCAAGATGATCCGGGGCCTGACCAACGTGCCGGTGATCATCTGCACCGCCCGGGACGACGAGGCGGAGATCGTCCGGCTGCTCAACGACGGCGCCGACGACTACCTGGTGAAACCTTTCTCCGGAGAACACCTCAGCGCCCGGATGGCCGCCGTGCTGCGCCGGCTCGGCGGCGGCGCCGCCCCCGCCGCCCAGGTGCTGCGGGTCGGCGGACTCGCCATCGACCTGCAGCGGCGGGAGGCCGCGCTGGACGGGCGGGCGCTCGACCTGACCCGCCGTGAGTTCGACCTGCTGGCCTTCCTCGCCGGGCGGCCCGGCGTGGTCGTGCCGCGCAAGGAGATCCTCGCCGAGGTCTGGCAGCAGACCTACGGCGGCGACCAGACCATCGACGTCCACCTCTCCTGGCTGCGCCGCAAACTCGGCGAGACCGCCTCCAACCCCCGCTACCTGCACACCGTCCGGGGCGTCGGCGTCCGGCTGGAGCCCTCCGGGGGCCCCGCGGAGCACCGGACATGAGGCGGTTCGGACGCTCGCTGCGCTGGGCCCTGATCAAGGCCGCCGTCGCCGGGACCACCATGGTCGCGCTGGCCTTCCTCATCCCGCTCGGCCTGATGGTCCAGCAGACCGCCCGGGACCGGGCGTTCACCGCCGCCGAGCGGCAGGCCGCCGCACTCGGCCCGGCCCTCGCCATCACCACCGACCAGGACGCCATCAACCGCGCCCTGGCCAGCACCGACGCCGGCGGACAGGGCCGGATGGCCGTCCACCTGCCCGCCCCGACGGCCGCCGCCGCACCGCCCGGGGTGGGCGGCCCCGGCGGCCCCACCATCGGCGAGGCCCGGGCCGCCGCCGGCGACGTGTCCACCGCCGGCGGGCAGGGCCGCTCCTTCACCGTCGAGGTGCCCGGCGGGTACGCGCTGCTCCAGCCGGTCGCGGTGGACACCGGGCGCACCGCCGTGGTCGAGGTGTTCGTCGCCGACGGCGACCTCACCCGGGGCGTCTCCACCGCCTGGCTGGTGCTCTCCGGGGTCGCGCTCGCCCTCGTCGCCATCGCCGTCCTGGTCGCCGACCGGATGGGCACCCGGATCGTCGCCTCCGCCCGCCGGCTGGCCGGCGCCGCCCGCTCGCTCGGCGCGGGCAACCTCGCCGTCCGCGTCCCGGTGGACGGCCGGCAGGCGGCCGGCAGCCCCGAGGAACTGCGCGAGGCCGCCCACGCGTTCAACACGATGGCCGACCGGGTCGTCCAACTCCTCGCCGCCGAAAGGGAACTGGCCGCCGACCTGTCCCACCGGCTGCGCACCCCGCTGACCGTGCTGCGGCTCAACGCCGCCTCCCTCGGCGAGGGCGACGCCGCCGACGCCACCCGGCACGCGGTCTCCCAACTGGAGCGCGAGGTCGACCAGATCATCCGCTCGGCCCGCCGCGCCCCCGAGGACGCGCCCGCCGTGGCCGTCGGCTGCGACGTCGCCGAGGTGATCCGCGAGCGGGTCGGGTTCTGGTCCGCACTGGCCGAGGACGAGGGACGCCGCTGGCAACTCGCCGGCGCCGACCGGGCGGCACCCGTCCCGATCCAGCGCGCCGACCTCGCCGCCGCCGTCGACGCGCTGCTCGGCAACGTCTTCCGGCACACCGCCGTCGGCACCGCCTTCTCCGTCGACGTGCTCGCCACCGACAGCTCGGTCATCGTGCTGGTCGGCGACGCCGGCCCCGGGTTCAGCGACCCGGCCGCCGCCCTCGAGCGCGGCGCGGGCCACGGCGGCGACGGCTCCACCGGCCTCGGCCTGGACATCGTCCGCAAGCTCACCGAGTCCACCGGCGGCGACCTGGCGCTCGGCCGCTCGGCCGTGCTCGGGGGCGCGGAGATCCGGCTGCGGCTGCTGAGCCGCCCGGACCACACGGCGCAGGCGCGGCCCGTCCGGCGGCGCAACCGGGGGGCGCTGTTCCAGCGGTGACGGTGCGGCAGCCGGGGAGCTGCCGTGGGGATGCTGCGCGCCCGCCGCGGGGGCGGTGTGCAGACCGGCCCCCGCGGGCGGCCCGCGGACGGATCTTCCTTAAGCCCGCCCTAAGGGAGCACTACCCCTCGCTCAGCCCGCCGGTTCGGGCCCCGGCCCGCCGCTAGCGTCGGTCCCGCCGGTCGCCCGACCGAGCCGGGCCGGCCGCCCGGAAGTCCGTACGCACCCGTGTCCGGACGGCGGCCGACCGCAAGGCACCCGCGGAGGTAACGCGCCATGACGACCCAGCCCGACAGCCGCCGAGGCCGCCGCTGGCGCAGCCGCAAGGGCACGATCATCGGGGCCTCGGCGGTCGCCGCCGCACTCGTCGCCGGCGGCGTGGTGGTCCTCGCCTCCTCGGCCAGCGCCGCCTCGCTCGGCGCCGTCTACAGCCGCACCAGCAGCTGGGACGCCGGCTACACCGGCCAGTACCTGGTCACCAACCCGGACAGCCACCCGATCGAGGACTGGACGCTCAGCTTCGACCTCCCGGCCGGCGCGAAGATCGACTCGCTCTGGAACGCCACCTTCACCGCCGCCGGCCAGCACGTCACCGTCAGGCCGGAGGCGTGGAGCAAGCGGCTGGAGCCCGGCAGGAGCGTGGTGGTCGGCTTCGTCGCCCAGGGCGCCGGCGCCGCACAGACCGAGCCGGCGAACTGCCTCATCAACAACACCTCCTGCAAGGGCGGGGACGGCCCGGCACCCACGCCCTCCGGCCGTCCCACCGCGACCTCGACGCCCACCCCCGCGCCGACCGCGACCGCCACCGCCACCCGCACGGCCACCGCCACCCCCACGGCGACGGCCGGCCCGACCGGAAAGCCCAGCCCGACCGCCACGGCGAAGCCGACCACCCCGGCGCCGACCCCCACCCCGACCGCCACCCCCACGGCGACCGGTGTGCCCGTACCCCCGGCCGCCGGGGCCGGCTTCGCCCCGTACGTCGACACCTCGCTCTACCCGCCGTACGACCTGGTCGCCACCGCCAAGGCGACCGGCGTCAGGAACGTCAACCTGGCCTTCGTGGTCTCCGGCGGCGGCTGCGTGCCCAAGTGGGGCGGGGTCAGCGACCTGTCCGCCGACGCGGTGGCCGCCCAGATCGGCGCGCTGCGGGCGATCGGCGGCGACGTCCGGGTCTCCTTCGGCGGCGCCAACGGCAGCGAGCTGGCGCTCGCCTGCGGCTCCACCGCCGACCTGACCGCCGCCTACCAGAAGACCGTCGACGCCTACGGGCTGACCAAGGTCGACTTCGACGTCGAGGGCGGCGCGATCGCCGACACCGCCGCCAACACCCGCCGGGCCCAGGCCGTCGCCCAGCTGCAGAAGAACGCGGCCGCCAAGGGCAAGGCCCTCGACGTCTCCTTCACCCTGCCCGCGCTGCCCTCCGGCCTGACCCAGGAGGGCGTCAACCTGATCGCCGACGCCAAGAAGAACGGTGTCGCGGTCGGCGCGGTCAACATCATGGCCATGGACTTCGGCGACGGCGTCGCCCCGAACCCGCAGGGCCAGATGGGCACGTACGCGATCGCCGCGGCCACCGCCACCCAGGCCCAGGTCAAGAGCGTGCTCGGGCTGGACGACGCGGCCGCCTGGCGCAAGGTCGCGGTGACCCCGATGATCGGCGTCAACGACGTCGCCAGCGAGGTCTTCACCGTCGCCGACGCCAAGCAGCTCGCCGAGTTCGCCGGCAGCAAGCACCTCGCCTGGCTGGCCATGTGGTCCGGCACCCGGGACAAGGCCTGCGAGGGCGGCGCCAAGGCCTACGCCGACGCCACCTGCAGCAGCATCGTCCAGCAGCCGCTGGACTTCACCCGGGCCCTGGGCGCCTACACGGGCTGACCGCACCCCCGGCGCCGTCCGGGGCCCCGCCCGGGCCCCGGACCGGCGTGACCGACCTCCCCTCCCGGACCCGGCCGTCCGTGCTCCGCCCGCAACGGAGCGCGGCCGGCCGGGTCGCTTCGTCACGCTGAGTCACCGATCCTGCCCAGGCCGGGCCGCCCCGCATCCGGTATCGTCGGCGGTTGGTCGGACGGTGGACGGAGTGGACAGGTGACAGCGGTACAAGACGAGCGCAGCCCGGTGCGGACCGCACCCGACTCCGCGCCCGCCCCCCTGTCGGACCGTCTGCGGGACGCGCTCGGCACCCCCGTCCGCGCCCTGCGCGAGGCCCCCCGCCGACCGCTGCTGGCCGCCTCGGGCCTGGCCCTGTTGTCCCTGGTCGTGTACGCAGTGGTCCGTCACTTCGTCCACACCTCGATGGTGGACATGATCGTCTACCGGGCCGAGGGCGCCGCCGTCGCCAACGGCACCGACCTGTACGCGCTGCGCGTCACCGAGTGGAACCTCCCCGCGACCTACCCGCCGTTCGCGGCGATGCTGTTCGTGCCGACCACCTGGTTCCCGGTCCCGTTCCTCCGGGTCGCGATCACTCTCGGCAACCTCGGGCTGTTGGCGCTGCTGACCCACCTGTCCTTCAAGCTGGTCGGCTGGCCGCGCCGCGAACTGCGGCCGATCGGCGTGATCCTGGTGACCGGCTGCGGAGTCTGGCTCGAACCCGTCTTCACCACGCTCCGGTACGGCCAGATCAACCTCGCGCTCGCCTGCCTGATCCTCTGGGACCTCACCCGCCCGGACGGCCGCCGCAGCAAGGGCGTGGCGATCGGCATCGCCGCCGGCATCAAGCTCACTCCCGGACTGTTCGCCGTCTACCTGCTGGTCACCGGCCGGATCCGGGCGGCCTTCGTGGCCGGCTTCACCTTCCTCGGCACCTTCCTGATCGGCGCCCTCGTCCTCCCCGACGCCACCTGGGGCTTCTGGACCGAGTACCTCTACGACTCGTCCCGCGTCGGCAAGACGTACATCGTCGACAACCAGTCCCTGCGCGGCGCCCTGGCCCGACTGCTGCACGCCGCCGAGCCCGGCACCCTGGCCACCCTGGCCGGCGGGCTCGTCGCGGTGGCCGGCCTCGCCGTCGCCGCCTGGGCCGCCCGCAGCGCCCGCTGGCTGCCCCGGTCCGAGGCCTGGGGCGTCTGCTGCGCCGCCGTCACCGCCGTGCTGATCTCGCCGATCAGCTGGACCCACCACTGGGTCTGGTGCGTGCCGGTGCTCGTCCTGCTGGCCGCCGAGGCGTCCGTCGAGCACGCCCGCCCGGCCGCCGTCCGCCGACTGCGCTGGCGCGCCGCCTTCTGGGCGACGCTGGTCGCCTTCCTCTCCTTCGCCATGTGGGCGGCCAAGCCGTTCGGGGTGGCCGTGCTGCACATGGGGCCGCTGCGCCAGCTGCCCACCTCGGTCTACCCGTGGGTCGGGCTCTGCTTCCTGCTCGCCGCCGCCATCCGGATAAGGGCACGGCGGCGCTCCGCCGGTGCCCCGCTGGTCCGGCTGCCCGGGCAGCGCGGCGGTGGCGGACCGGACGCCGCCCGCGGCCGTCAGCAGGCCCCCGCGGCCCGCTGAGCCGGCGGGGGCGCCGCTCCCGTCGTGGTCCGGGCGGCCGTCGTGGTCCGGGCCGCCGGGGCGGCCGGGGCCGTCGTCGTCCGGGGTGCCGTCGTCCGGATCGCGCGGCCCGGTTGTGGCCGTCCGTGCTGCGCCGGTCCGTGCTGCAGCCGTCCTGACTGCGTCCGGCGCGGGTGCGGTCGGTGCGCGCACGCTCAGGCGAGCAGGTCGGCGAGCGAGCCGTCCATGTCCAGCGCGGCCATCTCGCTGCCCGGCGGGACCAGCCGGTGCGCCCGCTCCAGCCAGGCCGCGACGACCGGCAGCGGCGCCTCCAGCAGCGCGTCCCCGGCGGGGGAGCTCAGCGCCAGGCAGAGCACGCTGCGCCGGCCCTTGGCGGCGCCCCCGGCCGAGGGCTGGGGGGTGGTGGGCCAGATCCGCACGTCGCCCTGGCCGCAGGGCCGGAAGGTGCCCTCGACCAGCAGCTCGCGGGCGAACACCCAGGTCACCGGCGAGCCGGTGTCCAGGTGGAAGGTGATGTGCACCGCGTACGGGTCGTGGCTGCCGTAGGACAGCCGGGCCGGCACGGGGACGCTGTGCTCGGGGGAGAGCACCAGGTTGAGCTCCAGCTCGTGCTCGACGACGCCGGTGGGGCGCTCCATGATCGTCTTCCTCTCTGTCGTCGGCTGCCCGGTTCCGGGCCCGCCGATGGGGAGAGGCCGCTCCGCCGCGGTTCTTACACGGGTTACCGGGTTTTCCCCGGAAAGTTCAGCGCGAGGTGGTGAACGGCCGACCGCGCGGCGCACGGCCACCCTCGCGCGCCGGGACCGTACGGCCGCTCTTACCCCGGACGGCCCACCGCTGTCCGGGTATTCGCCAACTTCCCGTCGCCGCCCCGACGAGGCACTACCCTTTGTGACTGCCCGGCGACTGTCCGCCTATCGGTGGTGCCCGCGCGCGCCGGGAGGCTCCCGGGCGCACCGGGCGGGCGTACCGTCCCGGCCCCGCGGAAGGCCGGCCGGCCGGGCCGGAGGGCACCGGGAGCCGCCCGGAGCCGCCCGGAGCCGCCCGGGCCCAGCACGAACCGCCAGGAACCACCGGAAGAGCGCCAGGAAGCCCGCCAGACGACCCGCGAGGAAACCCGCAAGGAACCCACCAGGGCCGAGCCGCCGTCCGCCAGGACCCGCCGGCGCCGGCCAGGACCCGCCAGGAAAGAAGACCCGCCATGACGGACCGCCCCTTCGCCGCCGCCGGCGACCCGGCCGTCGGACCCGAGCCCGGTTACTACCCCGACCCCTCCATCCCCGGTT
Organism: Kitasatospora sp. NPDC101176; assembly: GCF_044768035.1. NCBI lineage: Bacteria > Bacillati > Actinomycetota > Actinomycetes > Kitasatosporales > Streptomycetaceae > Kitasatospora > Kitasatospora sp. NPDC101176. Next base: position 154,016 of record NZ_JBIWPA010000011.1, on the reverse strand, counting down.
TCGTCCGCTACTGGGGCGGTGCCGCGTGGGTGCCGGGCACCAGCCGGCCCGCCCCGGCGCCGGGCGAGGTGCTGGAACCGCCCCGGTACGCGGCCCGGCGGGCCGCACCCGCGGGGGCCCGGGTGGTGCCACCTCCGGTGGTCCCGGCGGCGGTCGCGCCGGAGCCGCCCGGCGGAGGGCCCGCCCGGGCCCGGGGCGAGGACACCGGGCCGGTCTACCTGGACCAGACCACGGGCGGGGCGTCGTTCGTCCTCGGGCCGAGGGTGGCGGAGGTGATCGGCGGGCCGGTGTTCCGGACGGTCGGTCCGGCGGGGGGCGGTGCCGGGCCCGGCGAGCAGCCGGTCGCGGCCGGGCCGCCGGCCGGACCGGTGCCGGGGGGCGTGCCGTCGGTGGGAGGTCCCTCGGCGGGAGGTCTCTCGGCGGGAGGTCTCTCGGCGGGCGTGCCGTCGGCAGGTGTGCCGCCGGTCGGAGCGTTCCCGGCAGAGCTGCGGGCGGCGGGGGCGTTGGCGGAGGCGGAGCCGGCGGTGCCCGGCTGGCAGGTCGACCCGCGGGCGCAGCCCGGGCTGATGGAGACCGGCGGGTCGGCGCGCTGGGTCTCCTGGGGGGTGCTTCCGGGGGCGTCCGAGGGGGAGGAGGGGCGCGCGGAGGGTGAGCGTGCTCCGGTTGCTGCCGTCCCGGGGGGCGGCCGCCCCCCGGCCGTGGAGGTGTCGGCGCCACCGGCCGTCGCCGGGTCCGTCGTTCCGCCCGTACCCGCGGCCCGCGACGCGGAGCGCGCCACCCGGGGCGAGCCTGCGCCCGAGCCCGTGGCCGTCACCGTCGCCGAACCCGTGACCGCCCCGAAGTCCGTCACCGCCGCGAAGTCCGTCGCTGCCGCGAAGTCCGTCGCTGCGCCGAAGTCCGTCGCTGCGCCGGAGTCGGCAGCCGCCGCGCATTCCGCGGCCGCCGCGAAGTCCGTCGCCGTACCGAAGGCCGCGGTCGCGCCGACCCCCGCCGCCTCGCGGTCCGCCGCGCGCCCGGCCAGGACGGCCGCCGCCCGCCGCCGCCAGGCCCCGGCCGGCCCGGCCGGGCTCGGGCGCCGGCTGGCCGCGCGGGCGGTGGACACCGCTGTCCTGCTGGTGGTCGCCGTCGCCGCCGGCATCCCGCTCGGCGGTTCGGTCTCCGAGCACATCCGGCAGAAGCTCGACCAGGCCCGGATGGCCAGTGCCCTCACCCATCGCCAGGTCCAGGTCTGGCTGGTGGACGACGTGGTGGTGGGCAAGATCGCCGTCCTGCTCGGCATCCTGCTCTTCGTCGGCCTGCTCTACGAGGTGCTGCCGACCGCGCGGACCGGCCAGACCTTCGGCAAGCGACTGACCGGGATCCGGGTGGTGGACGCCGCCGCCACCGGTGGCCGGACCGGTCTCGGCCTCGGCCGCTCGCTGCTGCGGTGGGCCGTCCGGCTGCTCGGACTCGTGCTGCTGCTCGGGCTGGTCTGGCCGGTGTTCGACCGTGCGGCCCGGCGCGGCTGGCAGGACCTCGCGGCCCGTACCCGGGTGGTCCGCGGCTGAGCGCCGCCGGCGGCGGGCCGGGTGGCCCATTCCGGCCGCTGCCGACAAAACGGACAGAATGTGCCAAAGCGCAAGAATTCATGATGTTCTACTCGGGGGATGAGCACCCACGACCCCTCAGGCCCCCAGCCGGAGGGGGGCGGTCAGCCCTCCTCCGACAAGCAGCCCCCGCAGCCGGGCGGCGGCACGCCGGAAGGCCGCCCGTCGGACCCCGACCCGTCGTCGGCCCCACCCCCCGCCGGCGGCCCGTCCGGTGGGGGCCCGGCCGACGGCCCCGGCGCGTACGGCGGCACCTACGGCGGCCCGACGTACGGTCAGACCCCTTACGGCCAGAACCCCTACGGGCAGTCCCCCTACGACCAGCCCCCGCCCGGCTACGGCCCCGCCGGCTACGGGACCCCCGGCGCCGGACCCGTCCCCGGCATGCCGCCGCTCGGCACCTGGCCCAAGCGGATCCTCGCCCGGTTCATCGACTACCTGCTGGTCCAGGCCGTCGCCGTGATCATCGTCGCGCCCTTCGCCAGCCTCGGCGACCGCTCGGGCTCGGCGGGCTCCTTCTGGCTGGCCTGCGCCATCTGGCTGGTCTACGACGCCCTGATGGTCGGCCGGGACGGCCAGAGCCTCGGGAAGAAGGCGATGCACATCCGCGTCGCCATGCTGATCGACGGGAACGTCCCCACCCAGTCAGCCGCCTGGACCCGCTCCGCGGTCTTCATCCTCCCCGCCGTGCTCTGCTGCGCCGCCCTCTGGTGGGTCATCGACGGCCTGTTCGGCGTCTTCGACAAGCCCTACCGGCAGTGCATCCACGACAAGGCCGCGAAGACCGTGGTCGTCACCACCCTCTGACCGGCCCGGGCCGGCCCGGGCCGGCCCTGACCGGTCCGACCGGCCCGGCCCTACCGGCCCGGCCCGCGACGCCCGGCGGCGGATCAGCGCTGCCGGGCGTACTCGCGCCCGGCAGCAGCCGGGGGCGCCGCGTGCGCCGCCCCCGCAGACCGGTCGGAGCGTCCGGACACGGCCACCGCCAACACCGTCACCACGGTGCCGAGCGCCAGCGCGAAACCCACCAGCACCGCGACCTCCAGGGCGCCGGTGGCGCCCGAGACGGCCAGCAGCGCCACCGTGGCGGCGACGACGGTGAACGAACCAAGGCAGTACTGGGCGGCGGACGGACGCGGCATGACGGGGGCTCCTTCGCACGTCGGGGGGAACGGGCGGAACACTGCCGGCTCCAGGAGTCCTACCCGGCAAGGGAGTTCGGTAAGTCCAGGCTAACCCGCCGACCCGGGGGGCACAGGGGGGCGCACAGGCTCACCCGAGGGTCGTGCGCCCCTCGGTACGGTGAAGCCGACCACGCCCGCACGACCGATCCGGGGGAACCGCCCGTGCCCATCCCCGCCGACTGGCCCACCACCGAGGCCGAGGCGCTCGCCGAACAGGAACGACTGCGGCCCCTCGTCCAGGCCCACGACGACCCCTCCCGGGACGAGCCCTCCCGGGACGAGCCCTCCCGGGGCGATCTCTCCCGGGGCGATCTCTCCCGGGACGGCACCTCCCAGGACGACCCGACCGACCCCGCCGCCGGTCACCTCGTCGCCGGCGTCGACGTCGCCTACGACGACGACCACGACCTCGTCGTCGCCGCGGCCGTCCTCCTCGACCGCGACACCCTCACCGTCGTCGAACAGGCCACCGCCGTCGGCCGGATCGCCTTCCCCTACGTCCCCGGACTGCTCGCCTTCCGCGAACTCCCCGCCGTCCTCGACGCCCTCGCCGCCCTCACCCGCACGCCCGACACCGTCGTCTGCGACGGCTACGGCCTCGCCCACCCCCGCCGCCTCGGCCTCGCCAGCCACCTCGGCGTCCTCACCGGCCTGCGCACCCTCGGCGTCGCCAAGACCCCCTTCACCTTCGACCACCGCCAACCCGACGCCCCCCGCGGCTCCACGACCCCCCTCACCGACCCGGCCACCGGTGAGGAGGTGGGCCGTGCCCTGCGCACCCGGCCCGGCGTCAAACCCGTCTACGTCTCCGTCGGCCACCGCATCGGCCTCGACACCGCCGTCCGCACCACCCTCGACCTCGCCCGCCAGTACCGGCTCCCCGAGACCACCCGGCACGCCGACTCCCTCTGCCGCCGAGCCCTCGCCGAGGCCCTCCGGACCCGGACACCGACGAACTGACCATGTCCCAGGCCGAATTAGGGCCCCGGTGTGTTAGACATGACACACCGGGACCCGGGCCCGGCAGCGACCGACGGACGCACGGGGAGCGCCGCAGTGGCCACAGGAACCGGCACCACCGGCGGAGCCGGCCGGGGATACCGCGTCGAGATCGCACAACTCCGCGCCTTCGCCGCCCAGGTCCGCCTCCTCCTCGCCGAGTTCCAGCACCACGCCGACGGCACCGACACCCACGGCCGCAGCGGCCTCGGCAAGGGCGCCTTCGGCACCTTCGCCGAGGCCACCGAACTCCACGGCCGCTACGACACCATGCGCGACGGCCTGCGCGACATCCTCAACCAACTCCGACAAGCCGTCGACGACGCCCAGAAGAACGCCGAACTCACCGCCACCGGATACGAGGAACGCGACCGGAGCACCGCCCGGAAGCTCAGGCTCGGCGACGACGGCTGGTCCGTCGCCAACCCCTCCGCCACCAGCCGGGCCGCCTACGCACAGACCATCGCCCCGCCCACCCGCGACGGCGGCAAGTCCGCCCGCTAGCGCCCACCGGACGGAGACGAACCGGCCATGGCCTACACCGACTTCACCAAGTACAGCCACGCCCAGCTCCGCACCATGGCCGAAGCCCTCGACCCCGGCGCCGTCATGGCCGCCGGAGACCCGTGGCGCCGCGCCGCCGACACTCTCAAGGCCATCCGCGCCACCCTCACCCGTGCCAGCACCGAAGCCGCCGTCACCTGGGAGGGCGCCACCAGCGACGCGTTCCACACCCGCATGCTCCACCTCGCCGACGGCATCAACAACGCGGCCTCCTACGGCAACGACGCCGCCAACACCCTCCACGCCATGTCCGAGGCCATCGCCAAGGCCAAACGCGACATGCCCGAGGAACCCAGCACCTGGGAACAGGCCAAGAACACCCTCGGCGACGGCATCTCCTCCGTCTTCGGCGGCGACGACGAACACCTCCCCCTCGCCGACCGCCGCAAGACCGAAGCCGCCACCGTCATGCAGACCCTCGCCATGCACTACCGCATCGCCACCCCGGCCCTGAAGCCGCCGCAGCCGGTGAGGGGACCGAACGATCCGGTCCGGTACGAGGACCGTGACGCGCCACCCGGCGGAGACCCCGGAGGCCAGGCCGCGGCTGCGGCGATGATGGTCGGAGCGATTGCGACCGGTGAGCGCACGGTCGCGTCGGCGGCACCGGTGAACGCGGTCCGGCCACGCACCGCCGTCGCCCAGTGCGTGGCGCCGCACCCCGGAACACCCCGGACGATCGCGCCGTCCGACCCGGGGATCAAGGGCGGGAGCCCGCAAGCCGAGCCGAAGCGCTTGGCCTTCACAGGGCCGGTCGGGTCGGGAGGCGGGTTCGGAACGCACTCCGGAGCCGGTCCGGGTACTGGTACCGGAATCGATGCCGTGCGGGCGGGAACGGCTTCGCACAGCGGCAGCGCGACGTTCCACCACGTGGTCCCGGGTGCGCCCGAGGCAGGCTCGGGCGCACCGTCCGGACAGGGCCTTGGAGCGCCAGGGCGAGCCAGCGGGAGCGGGTGGGCGACGCCTGCCAAGGCGGTGATGGGAGGGGAGGACGACCGGGCGGTTCCCGGGCGCCGAGGCGGCCGTGCCCCTGGATCGGGCGGAGTGGTCGAAGGGAGGCCCGGTGGGGTGGTCGGGGGCGGCCGGGAAGGCGCTCGGGACGGCGGGCGCCAGGCCTTCACCGAAGGAGGGTCCGGGCTCGCGGCCCGCGCCAGGACACGGGGCGAGGCCGTGTCGGGGGCACCCGGTGCACTGGGGCCGGTGATGGGCGGCGTGGCCGGTCCGCGTGGCAGGAGCGACAAGGAGAACGGCGGAAAGCGGCCCGACTACCTCGTCGAGGATCCCGAGACCTGGGCGGCGGCGAAGCCGGCGAATCCGAATGTGGTGGAATGAGTGACCTCTGCCGACGTGCGGAGCGACAGGACCCGTTGTCCCGCCAGGACGTCGAGCCTAGGGGCGCATCACTGACTGGGGTGGACGTGTCTAGTGGCCGACTGGTACGCGGCGCGGGCGTGCTGACCGCCGGGGCATTGCTGTGGGGAATGGCCGCCGCGCCCTCGGTGGCGGACCAGATCAGGGATTCGCAGTGGGTGCTGCGCACCTTCGAGGTCGAGAAGAAAGTCTGGCCGCAGAGCCAGGGCGAGGGCGTCGTCGTCGCGGTCGTCGACAGCGGTGTGACGCCGGATCACCCGGACCTCACCGGGCAGGTGTTGCCGGGTGCCGACTTCTCCGGGGCGAACACCGATGGCCGGACCGATTCCCTGGGGCACGGGACCGGAATCGCCAGCCTGATCGCCGGCCACGGACACGGGGAAGGAGCCGGGGTGGTGGGCCTCGCGCCGAAGGCCAGGATCCTGCCGGTTCGCATCAGGACGAACGGTGAGTCTCCGGATCTCGCGCAGTCCGACATCGCGCTGGCGGTGCGGTACGCCACCGACAGCGGCGCGAAGGTCATCAACATGTCGATCGGCGGATATTCGCGGTTCGATTCACAGGCGCGCGCCGCGATCGACTACGCGGTCTCCAAGGACGTCGTCATCGTCGCGGCGACCGGAAACGGTGGAGGCGACTCCGTCGAGTACCCGGCAGCCTTTCCGGGCGTCGTCGCCGTGACGGCGGTCGACGAGCAGGGCAGGCTGTGGGGGAAGGCCACCCCCGGGCCGGAGACCACTCTGGCGGCTCCCGGTGTCGAGATCTACCACGCGTCCGTGAAGTCCGCTTCGGCTTACGGCATCAGTCAAGGGACGTCCGATGGCGTCGCCTACGTCTCCGCCACCGCCGCGTTGATCCGGGCGAGGTTCCCGGGCCTGTCCGCCGGGCAGGTGATCAATCGGATGATCAAGTCCGCCTCGCCGCCGGCGGACGGGTCGGCGGTGCCGAACGACCGGTACGGGTACGGCGTGGTGTCGCCGGCGAGGGCGTTGGCGGTGGATCCGGCGGTCGACGGGGGCGCGCGGGAGAATCCGCTGGTGGGGCGGCGGGAGTCGCAGGGTGCTGCGCCGGAGGCGGCTGCGGGGCCGCCGGGTGACGAGGCGGTGGTTCCGGCCGCGGAGGCCGGTGGCGGGGGTGGCGGCTGGTTCGGGGTGGGTGTGGCGGTCGGGGTGGCGTTGTGGGGGGCATTGCTCGGCGGGGTGGTGTCGGTGGTGCTGCTGGTGGTGCGGGCGCGGCGGCGGAGGCGGTCGGCGGGGGGTTCGTCCGGGGTGCGGTGAGGGCCGGGTGGCGGGGCTGACGAGGCGGGGGCTGGCAGCATCTTGGTGGTGGGTGGCGTCATTGCCGCTGGTGGGGCGGGTGGCGGGGCGGCGATGCTGGGGGCATGAGCACTTCTGAGCGCGCTGCGGGCGGGGCGGACGGGATCGTGTCGGGCGGGGTCGTGCCGGGCGGTATCGTCCCGGACGGCAAGGACTGGACGTGGGTGTTGGAACGCCCTTGTCCGGACTGCGGGTTGGACACTCCGGCGGTGGTGCGGGAGGACGTCGCGGGGATGGTCCGGGCGAACGCGGCGGCCTGGCGGGCGGTGCTGTCGGGGGATGCGGGTGAGGTGGCGCGGCGGCCGGCTCCGGGGGTGTGGTCGGCGCTGGAGTACGCGTGCCACGTCCGGGACGTGTTCCGGCTGTTCCGCGTGCGGCTGGGGCTGATGCTGGCCGAGGACGGCCCGTCGTTCGCGAACTGGGACCAGGACGGCACGGCGGTCGCGGAGCGCTACGGGGAGCAGCGGCCGGAGGTGGTGGCCGGCGAGCTGGCGGAGGCCGCGGAGGTGCTGGCGGTGGCGTTCGAGGGGGTGACGGGCGGGCAGTGGCTGCGGACCGGGGACCGCAGTGACGGCGCGCGGTTCACCGTGGAGTCGTTCGCCCGCTATCTGATCCACGACCCGGTGCACCACCTGTTCGACGTAACGGGTGTGCGGGTCTGAGCCCTGCGTGCGGCCTCGGCCGCCGGCGGCGGTGCGGGCGAGGGTGCGGGCTCACCAGCCGGAGGCCTCGCGCAGCATGGTGCGCCGGAGGCGGCCGGCCACGCTGGCGGTGTCGGTGCCGATGACGTCGGCGATCTCGGGGGCGGCGAGGCCGACGACGTAGTGCAGGATGGCGAGGTCGTCGTCGGCGGGGTGCCGGTCCGGGGTGGCGGGCACGTGCCGGGTGTGTTCGGCGACGGTGCTGCGCAGGATCTGCCAGGCGTGTGCGGTCGGGTTGGAGCTGCCCAGCAGTTCGCGCCAGTGGACGGCGATTTCGGCGAAGGCCTGTTGGACGGCGGTGGCCGCGGTGCTGTGTTCGGTGAGCCAGACCCGGGCGTAGCTGAGGTACCGGGGGCGGTGGAGTTCGCAGAAGGCGGCGAACTCCAGTGGTACGTCCTCCGGTTCGCCGGGCCTCGGGGGCGGCTCGGCTGCGCTCGCGTGACGATTGGTCATCTCGTCTTCTCGGCAAGGGAGATGGATTTCTGACGGTCGATCATCTGTGCTCACTCTACGGTAGGCCCTAGGTGCGCTGGGTGACCAATCTGATGGAATGCCCGGAACCCGTCGCCGCTCGGCCGGTTCCGGTGGCGACCGGTGCGGAGCGGTGGTGGGGCGGCCGGGCGGTGGATCGGCGGGGGAGTGGTGCGCAGTCCTGCGGGGGGCGTAGGTGCGAGCATGTCGCGGCTGGTCAGAGGGGGTGGGGCGGCGGTGGCCGCGCGGCGGTTGATGTGCCACCGTAGGGCTTTCGGCGGCCGACGTCCACGCCCACGGCGCGAAGCCGCGCCCGCACAACCGCCTGCGCAACCGCGCCCGCCACCGTGGCCGCCCCCCTCGGGTCCCGTGGGTGGGTCGTTCCGGTGCGGCCGCCCCGCGGCGCCGCCTGGCGCATCCTCGGTGCCCGTGCTCGTGCGGCGCTCCGGGTCGGGTGGACGGCGCCCGGCGGGAGTGCGCGCGGAGGGGCGTGTCCGGGCGGGTCGCGCCCGGGGTGCCGGCGGCGCGCGCCGCGCGGGGTGGGCGGCGTGCGCGGGGTGGGCGCGCTGCGGATGCGGTGGAGCTGGCACACGCTGCGCGCCGGACGGACGTGGTGGCGGGTGGCGCGTCCGCTGGGCCGGCGGCGCACCCGGTGGTCAGGAGGTGGGTCGGGCCTCCGTCGGGGCGATCCGGTCGTCGACGGCGCTGGTCCGTTCGACCTGGGTGGGGAAGGCCTCGACGGCCCGGCGCCGGGCGAGTTGGGCGGCTGCGGCAGCCGCGGCCGCAGCCGCCGCGGCTGCCCCGGCGGCGGCCTCCTCGCGCTCGCACCGGTGCGCCGCCACCCCGGCGGAGGGGTGCCCGGCGGCGTGTCCGGCCGTGGCGTGTCCGGTGCCGTGCCCGGTGCCGTGTCCGGCGGCGGTGTGCCCGCCGGTGGGGTGGGCGGCCGGCTGGTGCCCGTCCGTCGAGCGTCGTCGTCGGCCGAGTTCCGCGCGGGCGGCGTGTTCCTCGGCCGCCTGTCTCGCGGCCAGGTAGGCCTGGACGGCGGCCATGCCGTAGACCGGCTGGATGAGCTGGTGGCCCTTGAAGAACGGTCTGGCCGGGGCGAACCCGGCGGCGACCACCAGGTCGCGGATCTCGGCTATCTCGGCCTCGCTGCGGGCGGTGAAGCGGACCTCCCAGCCCTTCTTGTACGTATGGCCCTGTTCGCCGCTGCGGCGCGCCGGGTCCGGGCGGCGGACGTATCCGGGCAGACGGCCGAGGCGGAGCTGGGCCGCGCGGAGGCCGGCGGTCTCGTCACGTGACATGACGTAAGCCTAGGCAATCCCCGGGGCGGGATTGACGTCTGGAGGGTCTCTTGGAGTATGCCTTTGGTCACTGTCGGTCAGGCGACCAGGTCGGCGATCACTTTCGATCGCATCTGACAACCTCGCGACCAGCAATTACTCCGAATGAGTGAGGGTATGGGGACTTTAGTGCGGGTGGATCCCGGTTTCGCGACGGTTGCGTAACAGTGCGTCAGGCGGCCGGTGCCGGGTCGGACCGGTTGGGGATGGTGTTCGTATGAGCTACCGGATTCCCACGCCGCCGCCGTCCCTCGAGGAGTTGGCGAAGCGTCAGCAGAACGTCGTCACCGCGAGCCAGCTGCGCGCCCGGAGCGTGCCGGCCCGCCTCATCACCGAGCACTGCCGGCGCGGCGGGCCCTGGCAGCGCCTGCTGCCCAGGGTCTACCTGCTGCAGTCGGATGGCCCGACGCCGGAGCAGCGGATGTGGGCCGCGCTGCTGTACGCCGCGCAGAACGGCCGCGAGGAGGGCCGCCGCGAGGGGGCGGTGATCACGGGCGCGGCCGCGCTCGCGCTGTACGGCTTCGCCGCGGTGCCCCGGCTGCCGGCGGTGACCGGGGTGGACGTCCTGGTGCCCCGCCAGCGTCGGCTGAAGGACGCCGGAGACGTGCGGATCCGGCGCACCGAAAGGGAGTTGGTGGCCCGCTCGGTGCACGGCCTGGCCTGTGCGCCGGTCGCCCGGGCGGTCGCGGACGCACTGTGCGAGTGGACGGCGGCGGGCGCCGGCGCCCCGGTGCCGGTGCGCGAGGTGCTGCGGGAGGCCGTCTCCCGGCCGGACAGCCGGTGCACCGTCCGGGAGTTGGCGGCCGAGCTGACCGAGTCGGGGCTGACCGCCGAGCCGCGGGTGCGTGCCGCGCTGGACGAACTGCTCTCCGCCGAGCGGGACTTCGTGCTGGAGCGGGTCGGCGAGCTGGTGGACGAGGGGCTGCTGCCGGTCCCGCTGGTCGGCCCCGAGCTGCGGATGCGCGGCGGCACCTTCATCGCCGTCCCGGACCTCTACTGGCCGGAGCGCGGCGTCGCGGTCGAGGTGGACTCGGACCTGCGCTGCGTGAGCGAGGGCGAGGCCGCCTGGGTGCGGGGCGGCCAGCACCGGATGGAGTACCTGGGGATCCGGGTGGTCTACGTCTGCGGCGCCCGGCTCGCGGCGGACCGGGACGCGGTGGGTGCCGAAGTGCGGGAGGCGTTCCGGGCGGGCGGCACCGACGTGGTCGAGCTCATGGTCGTCCCGGAGCCGGTCCCGGAGCCGGGGCAGGAGTAGCGGCCGGAGCCGGGGCGGGAGCGGCGGCCGGCTCCCGGCCGGGGCCCCGGCCCGAGTCCCCGGCCGGAAGCCGGCCCCGGAACGCGGAGACCGGGGGCCGGGGCGGCCGGGCGGAACCTAGCCCTGCACCACCGGGGTGCCGACCAACTCGACGCCCGCGGCGCGCAGTTCGGCGAGCGCGGCGGTGGTGGTCTCCGGTGCGACCCCGGCGGTGAGGTCGAGCAGGACGCGGGTGGTGAAGCCGGCCCGGGCGGCGTCCAGGGCGGTGGCCCGGACGCAGTGGTCGGTGGCGATGCCGACCACGTCGATCTCGTCGACCTGCCGTTCGCGCAGCCACTCCAGCGGGCCGCGGTCGTTCTCGTCCAGCCCCTCGAAGCCGCTGTACGCCGCCGCGTAGGCGCCCTTGTCGAAGACCGCCTCGACCGCGCCGGAGATCACGGCGGGGGCGAAGTTGGGGTGGAAGCCGACGCCCTCGGTACCGGCCACGCAGTGCACCGGCCAGCTGTCGACGTAGTCGGGCTCGGCGGAGAAGTGGGGGCCCGGGTCGATGTGGTGGTCGCGGGTGGCGAGGATGTGCTGGTAGCCGGCGGCGGATTCGGCGATCAGGTCGGTGATGGCGGCGGCCACCTCGGCGCCGCCGGCGACGGCCAGGCTGCCGCCCTCGCAGAAGTCGTTCTGCACGTCGACGACGATCAGGGCCCGGTGCATGGTTCGCGTCCTCGGGTGTGGGGGGGCGTCCGCGGGGTGGCGGCGTCCCGGTGGGGGAGCCCGCGGGAGCGCTCGGCCCGGTGGCGGGCTCGGGGTCTCGGGGGGCTCCGGGGGAACTCTACGGCTGACTCTAGGGAGTGGCGCGCGGGGGCGGAAGGCCTCCGCCCCCGCGCGGGCGGTGGGTGCCGGTCAGACGATCAGTTCGGTCGGCAGGACCGGGTCGCCCTTGGAGAGCTGGGTGGCCGACAGCGGCAGCGCGGCCCGGGCCCGGACGTGCCGTTCGCGGGCGGCCGTGAGCGGCTCGCGGCCGACGGTCTCGCCGCCCCGCACCAGGGGCACCTGCACCAGGTGCGGCTCCAGTTCGGCCGGGACGGGCCCGGTGCCGACCACCTCGGCCTCGGCCACGCCGTCCGCGTCGGGCCGCCGGGCGGCCCACTTGCGGCCGCCGACGCTGGTCTTGCCGCCGGCGGCGCGCTTGGCCACCGGGATCAGCGGTCCGCCCTCGGTCTCGGCGCGGGCGACCAGCTTGTAGACCATGGCGCAGGTCGGGTGGCCGCTGCCGGTGACCAGGCTGGTGCCGACGCCGTAGCCGTCGACGGGGGCGGCGGCGAGCGCGGCGATCGCGTACTCGTCGAGGTCGGAGGTGACGATGATGCGGGTCTTCTCGGCGCCGAGCTCGTCCAGCTGGCGGCGGACCCGGTGGGCCAGCAGGGTGAGGTCGCCGGAGTCGATGCGCACGGCGCCCAGCTCGGGGCCGGCCACCTCGACCGCGGTGCGGACGGCCTCGCGCAGGTCGAAGGTGTCGACCAGCAGCGTGGTGCCCCGCCCCATGCTGGCGATCTGCGCGCGGAAGGCGTCCCGCTCGCTGTCGTGGACGAGGGTGAAGGCGTGGGCGGCGGTGCCGGTGGTGGGGATGCCGTGGGCGAAGCCGGCCTCCAGGTCGGAGGTGGCGGCGAAGCCGGCCACGTAGGCGGCGCGGGCGGCGGAGACGGCGGCCCGCTCGTGGGCGCGGCGGGCGCCCATCTCGATGACGGGGCGGCCGCCGGCGGCGGCGGTCATCCGGGAGGCGGCGGCCGCGATCGCGGAGTCGTGGTTGAGGATCGAGAGGATCACCGTCTCCAGGATCACCGCCTCGGCGAAGGTGCCCTCGACGGTCAGCAGCGGCGATCCGGGGAAGTAGACCTCGCCCTCGGGGTAGCCGTGGATGTCGCCGCTGAAGCGGTAGTCGGCGAGGTAGCGCAGGGTGTCCTCGTCGACCACGCCCTGGCCGGCGAGCCAGTCGAGCTGTGCGGTGGTGAAGCGGAAGTCCTCGACCGCGTCGAGCACCCGGCCGGTGCCGGCCATGACGCCGTAGCGGCGGCCGCCGGGCAGGCGGCGGGTGAACACCTCGAAGACGGAGTGGCGGTGCGCGGCCCCGCTGCGCAGGGCGGCCTGCAGCATGGTGAGCTCGTAGCGGTCGGTGAGAAGCGCGGTCGAGCCGGCCGCGCGCACGGAAGTGGCGTCCATGCGGATGATGCTACTACCACTTAGCGTCAAAGTGACGATTTCTCGCGACGCGACCCGGGTCGGAATCGCCCGGGGGTCCCCCGGATGGCAGCATGGGGCTGAAGAGGCGTGGACGGACTGCGCAGCGAGGAGGACCCGCAGGTGAGTGTCGCGCCCGTGGAGATCGAGCGCCCGGAGGTCGAGGGACTGCCGGTGACGGAACCGGACACCCCCTGGGTGACGATCGTCCACAACGACCCCGTCAATCTGATGAGCTACGTCCAGTACGTCTTCCAGGCCTACTTCGGGTACCCGAAGGACAAGGCCAGGAAGCTGATGATGGAGGTCCACACCAAGGGCCGGGCCGTGGTCTCCAGCGGCTCCCGCGAGGAGATGGAGCGCGACGTGCAGGCGATGCACGGCTACGGGCTCTGGGCGACGCTCCAGCACGACTGACCGGGGCCCGCGGCCCCAGTACCCCACCCGAGACGACGAAGACGGGCTGACCGATACAGATGGCTGGGTTGTTCGAGAGTGCCGGCGGCGGCGGTGCGGCGATCGCGCTGGAGGAGTTGGAGGTCTCCATCCTCCGCTCCCTGGAGGTGGGGATCCTGCAGCTGATCGGGCCCGGCCCGGGCGGGGACGGGGGCGATCCGCTGGCCGCGCTGTTCGCCGAGGGGCCGAGCGAGACGCCGGCCAACCCGGTGCTCGCCCGGCTGTTCCCGGACGCCTACGGGGATCCGGCCGAGCCGGCCGACGAGGAGAGCCGGGCCGCCGCCGGCGAGTTCCGCCGCTACACCGAGCTGGACCTGCGGGCCCGCAAGCGCGAGGACGCGCTGCACGTGGTGCGGACCCTGGACCGCCTGGGCGGCGGCGGGGTGCTCAAGCTGGACCCGGCCGACTGCCAGCGCTGGCTGGGTGCCCTCAACGACCTGCGGCTGACGCTCGGTGTCCAGCTGGAGGTCGGCGAGGACGACGACGAGCTCTACGAGCTGCCGGACGAGGACGACCGCAAGCCGCTGGTGATGGCGTACCTGTGGCTGGGCGCGCTCCAGGAGACGTTGCTGGAGGCGATCGTGGACTGATCGTGCCCGGATCCGGGCAGGCCCCGACCGCTTCGTCCAGTATGTGGACGATTGGTCGGGGCATTTCCGTCTGAACCGGGCGAAAACCTCCCAGGGCATGCTCAAATAACGCTCAGATGGAGCCCGCTTACCGAACCCTGCGTGGTACGACTTCTCCACCCCACGAGACCCACCAGGACGGTGCACCATGGCCGAGAAGCCGAACGACGACGCGGTCGTCGCGAAACCGGACGAGGAGGGCTACGAGCGGGGGCTCGGCAGTCGCCAGATCCAGATGATCGCGATCGGCGGTGCGATCGGCACCGGCCTGTTCCTCGGCGCCGGCACCGCGATCTCCAAGTCCGGCCCCAGTCTGATCCTCTCCTACGCCGTCGCCGGCCTGGTGATCTTCGTGATCATGCGCGCCCTGGGCGAACTCCTCACCTACCGCCCGGTCTCCGGCAGCTTCGCCGAGTACGCGCGGGAGTTCCTCGGCCCCTTCGCCGGCTACGTGACCGGCTGGACGTACTGGCTGTTCTGGGTGGTCACCGGCATGGCGGAGACCACCGCCGCCGCCGTGTACGTGAAGTTCTGGGCGCCCGGCTTCCCGCAGTGGCTCAGCGCGCTGACCTTCCTGGTGATCCTCTACGCCGCCAACCTGATCTCGGTGAAGCTGTTCGGCGAGATCGAGTTCTGGTTCTCCATGGTCAAGGTCACCGCCATCATCGGCATGATCCTGATCGGCGTCGGGGTGCTCACCCTCGGCTTCAGCAAGGCCGGTGACACCGCGTCGGTCACCCACCTGTGGCAGAACGGCGGGTTCTTCCCCAAGGGCATCGGCGCCACCGTGATGACCCTGCAGATCGTCATGTTCGCCTACCTGGGCGTCGAACTGGTCGGCGTGACCGCCGGGGAGAGCGAGAACCCCGAGAAGACCCTGCCGCGCGCCATCAACACGCTGCCCTGGCGCATCGCGCTGTTCTACATCGGCGCCCTGGTGGTCATCCTCTCGCTGGTGCCGTGGACCGAGTTCCAGCCCGGTGTCAGCCCGTTCGTCGCGGCCTTCGGCAAGATCGGCATCCCGGCCGCGGCCGGGATCATCAACTTCGTGGTGCTCACCGCCGCGCTCTCCTCCTGCAACTCCGGCATGTACTCCACCGGCCGGATGCTGCGCGACCTCGCGCTGCGCGGTCAGGCGCCCGGGCGGCTGACCAAGCTCAACAGCCGCCGCACCCCGGCCTTCGCGATCACCGTCTCGTCCCTGCTGATGGGCGCCGGCGTGGTGCTCAACTACCTCGTTCCGGCGCGGGCGTTCGAGTACATCACCTCGGTCGCCACCGTCTGCGGCCTGTGGACCTGGGCGATGATCCTCATCGCCCAGATCCGCTACCGCAAGGCCTGGCAGGGCGGACGCCTTCCGGCGCCCACCTTCAAGGCGCCCGGCGGCGCCTGGATCAGCTGGGCCGCGCTCGGCTTCCTCGCCCTGGTCGTGGTGCTGATCGGCCTCGACGAGGACAACCGGATCTCGCTGTACGTCTTCCCCGCCTGGGCCCTGGTCCTGGTGGTCGGCTACCAGCTCCTCAAGCGCCGCGACCCGCAGGCCGCGCAGGGCGCCACCGAGGACCGGGAGCTCGCGCGCGACGCCGGCTGACACCCCTCCCGGGCCCGGTCGCGGGGCCCGGTCGCGGGGCGCCTCCGGGGCCCCGCGACCGGGTGGCGGACACCCGGTGCCCGCGCTCCGGACATCCCGGCGGACACCCGCCGGGGCGTGGCTATCCTGACCGCATGCTGACCATCACCCGAGAAATCCGCGACCGGATCGTGGCCCACGCCCGCGCCGACCACCCGGACGAGGCCTGCGGCGTGGTCGCCGGGCCGGCCGGCACCGGGCGCCCCGAGCGCTTCATCCCGATGCTCAACGCCGCCCGCTCGCCCACCTTCTACGAGTTCGACTCGGGCGACCTGCTCAAGCTCTACCGCGAGATGGACGACCTCGACGAGGAGCCGGTGATCGTCTACCACTCGCACACCGCCACCGAGGCCTACCCGTCGCGCACCGACGTGAGCTACGCCTCCGAACCGTTCGCCCACTACGTCCTGGTCTCCACCGCCGAGGGCAACGGCGAGGACGACCCCTACCAGTTCCGCTCGTTCCGCATCGTGGACGGCGAGATCACGGAGGAAGACGTCCAGGTCGTCGAGGCCCACCCGGCCTGACCGGCACCCCCCATGGGCCCGGCCCGCCCCCCCGCCCCCGCCGGGGGGCGGGGCCCGCTCGGCTCCCCCCCCGGGGCGGGCACAAACCGGTCCCCCGACCGCGATGTCGGCGCGGGCCCGGGCCA